>RFZI01000029.1 GCA_009920775.1 Paracoccaceae bacterium
GCCGGCTTTGAGGCTTTCGCCGCCGTGCAGGGCGGCACGGAAGCGGAGGGCGCCGTAAACGATCAGAAAGGCGGCTCCAGCGAGGCTCATCGCGCGGGGGAGCCAGGGCAGGGCGGCCACGAAGGCGCCGAAACCGGCCACGCCGATAACGATCAGGATGGCGTCGGAGGCCGAGCACAGGAGGCAGAGCCAGAAGACATGGGCGCGGAGCAGGCCTTGGCGCAGGACAAATGCGTTTTGCGCACCGATGGCGAGGATGATGGAGATGCCGGTGAAAAATCCGGTGAGCGCGGGGATCATTCCTGTTTCGCGGCCTTTGCCGCCGCCTCGGCCTTGGCTTTCGCCGCTTTCTTGTCGGCCGGATAGACAAGGCCCGCCGAGATCACCAGTTTGGCGGCGTCTTCCACGCTCATGTCGAGCGGGATCACATCCGCCTTGGGCACGAAAAGAAGGAAGCCCGAGGTCGGGTTGGGCGTTGTCGGCAGAAAGACGGTCATCACCTCTTCCTCGCGCGGCACCTTTTGGGCGATCTCGCCTTTGGCGCTTGTCGAGACAAAGCCAACCGCCCAGAGGCCGGGGCGGGGGTATTCGACAAGGCAGGCACGGTCGAAGGAGGTCTCAGATTGCGAGAACACCGTCTCTGCGATCTGCTTCACCCCGCCATAGACCGAACGGATGATCGGCATCCGTTCGACAAGGCCTTCACCCCAGCGGATGAAGCTGCGGCCGATGAGTCCCTTGGCGATCCAGCCGACGAGGACGGTGAAGACGAGGAACAGGATGACGCCGACGCCGCGGACATTGATGGTCACGGCGTCAGAGCCTTCAAGGCCAAAGAGGCGGTTGATAAGCTCCTGCGGGTGATAGGCCTGCGGGATGAAGGGCCAGACCACGCCATCGACCCAGCCAAGAACGGTCGTCACCAGCCAGAAGGTCATGCCGATGGGCGCGACGACCACGAGGCCCGCGAGGAAATTGTTGCGCAAGGCGGTCAGGATGCCGCTGCGGCGGCGGGGGGCCGGATCGTCGTGGTGGGGATCGTTTTGGGTCATTCAAAACTAGTCGCGCCCAGCCACACTGATTGAAATGTGTTCATCTGCCGCCCTTCACTTTTCACGACTTGCGTTCAAACGTCCGATGGGCGTCGCCGTATTCGTGAATAGGCTTGGTGCCATCATATGCATACAAAATTCAGAACTCGACATCCGGATCGAACATAACGGTCAGCTTTTCCAACTCAGTAATTTGCAAGTGAATTGCCTTCAACCCACTCAGTCTTGTTCTCCGGGTCAGTCAAGAACTGATCGACTAGCTCTGTCCATTGCAAACCAACATAAAGGTTATCATGCGCGCGTTTGGAATTCTCGGAAATCCTTCGATAACGCATAATGTCCGAGGTCGCTTCTTGCATACACACGGACAGTCCAGTCGGATCGTTAGCCGGAAAGATCAAGCATTCGTCGCCATCTTTCAATCTCCCTTGGAACGCCGGATGGTCGGACATCAGCAAGACAGATCTGGATGCGAGTGCTTCGTAAATCGTATTAGGGAGACCCTCTCCATAGCTGTGACGTGAAGGCACGATAACGAAGTCATGTGCAATCATTTCCTCCCGAACCTTCGCATGAGAAATTTGCCCAATAAATCGAACTTGGTTCTCCAAACCAAGTTTTCGAGCTTGCTCTTGCCAATGTTCGAGATTTCCCGGCCCTGCGAGCGTCAGAGCATATTCCAGTTTTGATTTCTTAAGTATCGCGAGTGCTTTGAGGCAGTCCCCGACACCTTTCTCCTCGCTTAGCATTCCAGCATAGAAAAATTTGGGTTGTGAGGGATCTTGGACCGAGTCTTTTGGCGCCGCTTCGACGGAAAGTCGGCTCCAATCCCAAGGGATGACTCGAGAGGCCGGGATCCCGACAGACGAAACCAATGACATTGACGCGTTCAAACTATGATTGCAGATCGCGGGCGCGCGAAGCTTTGCTAAGGCGTTATGCAGCCTATGGTTTGACCAAAGCTGTTTGAGTTTGCGTCTTTCAAAGATGTCGGCAAATGTCGTCAGCGTCGGAATGCCCCTCTGGCCACATTCGTTTATGAAATCCACTTGAGGCGTTCTGATTACAACATGTGAGGGCCCAACCTCATCGAATAGATCGCGGACTGTCTGCTGACTAATCGCCTGCAACGGCAGACCAGCCGCAAAAAGCCCATCAGACAGTTCCTCCCGAAAAACCTCGCTTGCCAAGCTTAGGGTTGTCACCTTTCGCCCGTTAGCCAGTTGGGCGACAAAGTCGACTGACAATTTCTGATCGCGGTAGGTTTCAGGTCCGTTGTCACGAAACCTTTTGAAAGCTTCGCCGTAGTTTCCGAACTGGATGAAAAGAACATGCTCCATAGCCAATCTTATCGCACGGACCGCTATCTTACCAGTTCCACGGCAATCGCCGCGCCAAGGCGGGCGTTGTTGAGAACCAGCACGATATTCGCCTCGAGGCTCGCGCCGTGGGTCAGCTCGAATATCCGTTGGAGCAGGAACGGCGTGACGGCCTTTGCCGCGATCCCTTGCGCCTCGGCTTCGGCAAGCGCCTTGGCGATATGCGGCGCGAGGACATCCGACGGGATCTCGGCCTCAGTCGGGATCGGGTTGGCGACCAGCTGGCCGCCGGGTAGGTCCAGTGCGCCGCGCATTCGGTGGGCGGCGGCGATCTCGGCGGGGCTGTCCATCCGCAAAGGCGCCTTCAGGCCCGATTGGCGTGACCAGAAAGCGGGAAGCTCGTCTTGGCCATAGGCGATCACTGGGACGCCGAGGGTTTCAAGAACTTCGAGGGTTTTCGGTAGATCGAGGATCGCCTTGGCCCCAGCAGCAATAACCGTGACCGGGGTTTGGGCTAGCTCGTGCAGGTCGGCCGAGATATCGAAACTCGTCTCCGCCCCGCGATGCACGCCGCCGATCCCGCCTGTCGCAAAGACCTCGATCCCGGCAAGACGCGCGGCGATCATCGTGGCGGCCACGGTTGTGGCGCCGGTTTGGCCCGAGGCAAGGCAGGCGGCCATGTCGGCGCGGGACAGTTTCATGACATTCTGCGCCTGACCCAAAGCCAGAAGCTGCGGGTCGCTCAGGCCCACATGCAGGCGCCCGTCGATCACCGCGATCGTCGCCGGGGTTGCGCCGCCGGCACGGACGGCCTGTTCCACGCGCCGCGCGGTCTCGACATTTTGGGGGAATGGCATCCCATGAGTGATGATCGTGCTTTCGAGGGCAACCAGTGGTGCGCCCTTGGCGCGGGCCTCGGCAACCTCGTCGGAATAATGAATGTCGATCACTTGGGAACCTCTCCCGAAACATAGGTGGCGGCGGCGTCAAGCGCCTTGAACAGCGCCTCTTCCCGATTTGCGCCCCGCGCTTCGGCAACAATATGGGCGGCCATGAAGGTGTCGCCCGCGCCGGTGACCCGTGTCACCAACACTTTGGGCGGGGCTAGGGTGATGACGCTATCGCCCGTGGCCTCGCTGGCCGCGCGGCCGCCGTCGGTCACCAGAACCCGATGCGCGCCCCGGGCGATCATTGCGGCGGCTGCGGTCGCGGACTCGGTGAAATGCGCCTGACAGAGGCGGCTTGCCTCTTCGAGGTTGACGTAGAGGGTCGCTGTCGGGTGATCCATCAGCGCCAGAAGCCGCTCGGCCTTGCCGGGACTGGCGGGAGCCACACGAAGATCGGCAGCCGCGAACAGCGGCGAGCGGGCAATTTCACGCAAAAGGTCGGTCGTCAGGTTGCCATCGAGCGCCACGGGGCCGGAGTAGGGGGCGCCAGCGCTTCCGAGCCGACCATCGGCCAGAGGCGCGAGAATCCGGTCTCCGGCAGCCTCCAGAGAATGGGCGTCGGCAATGGCGGCAATGAGGCCGTTAGCGCCTTCGACAGCCATATAGACATCGGTCGGCAGATCTTCAGACCGATAGGCAAAATCGCAGACAAGCCCCATGCGAGCCGCCTCGGCAATCAATTCCTCACCTTCGGCATCGCGGCCGATGGCGGTCAGGATCGCCGGCGTCAGGCCAAACCGGCGCAGCGTCATGGCGATATTCATCGCCACGCCGCCGGGAAGGCGCGTGATCCGGCCCGGCACGTCGGTGCCCACCTCCATGTGAACCGAGGCGCGGCCGATCACGTCCCACAGGACAGAGCCGATACAGAGAATGTCGGGCGATTGGGTCATGGATGCTTGTTGCCGCAAAGCGCCTCGCGCCGCAAGCCGGAGACATACAGCAAATCTGACAGAAATGTGCTAGGATAGGCGGTGTTTATTGCCAAGTTTTTGTTGAGGAGATTACGATGACCGGTCTTGAGACCTTTCTCTCCACCAACCGCCCCTATCTTGGTGACGGAGGCATGGAAACTGATCTGATTTTCAACTACGGCGTTGATCTGCCGCATTTTTCATCCTTCGTCCTCTTGTCTAGCGACGAAGGGCGGGAAGCGCTCAGGCGTTATTTCGAAGATTATTTCGAGATCGCGAAAGCCTCGAATCGGGGCTTTCTTGTCTCGACAACGACATGGCGCGCAAATGCCGGTTGGGCGGATCGCCACGTTCTGACGCTGGAACAATTCAAAGAGGTCAACAGATTGGCCGTCGACTTTGCCAAACAACTCCGTTCTGAGCAGCAAGCAGAGGGTTGGGCGTTGATAGATGGGGCCGTTGGGCCGGCAGGTGACGGCTACGCTCCACATCAGCTCTATCTGCCAGAGGAGGCCGAAGCGCTGCATACGCCGCAGATGGAGGCTTTTGCAGAAGCAGGCGTAGACATGGCCATCGCATATACGATGACCCACCCCGGCGAGGCGATCGGAGTTGTCCGGGCGGCGCGGGCCGCACAGGTGCCTGTTGGCATCTCCTTTACCGTCGAAACCGACGGCAGGTTGCCTATCGGGATGGAGATTTGGGAGGCTATCGACGAGGTCGAAAGTAGCACCTCAGGTGCGCCGCTTTTCTACGGGATCAATTGCGCGCACCCGACCCATTTCATGGATAAACTGGATGGGGCATGGACCAGTCGTGTCGGGCTTGTCCGCGCAAATGCGTCGTGCAAGAGCCACGCCGAGTTGGACGAGTCCACCGAGCTTGATGCGGGCGATCCGGAGGAGTTTGGCCACCAATATGCCGAGCTTCTGGAACGATTGCCAAACCTCAGGGTCGTCGGCGGCTGCTGCGGCAGCGATCACACGCACATTCGCGAGATCGTCGCCAATATCTGAGAGTGACCCGGGCAGGGGGCTTGCACCCCCTCGCACTTGCGTCTATACGGCCGCTACTTCAATCCCGCAGGCGGGGGCGGGTGCTATGGGGAGACATCCCATACCATCCACCGGTTGGGCGAAAGCCTGATCCTCCGCCGAGGCTAAACCGGAAAGGAATAGGACATGGCTCTTCCCGAGTTCTCCATGCGTCAGCTGCTTGAGGCTGGCGTTCATTTCGGCCACCAGACCCAGCGCTGGAACCCGAAGATGCAGCAATACATCTATGGCAGCCGCAACGGCATCCACATCCTCGATCTGACCCAGACCGTGCCGATGCTCGACGCCGCTCTCAACGTCATTCGCGAGACCGTCGCCAAGGGCGGCCGCATCCTCTTTGTCGGCACCAAGCGTCAGGCCCAGAAGGGCATCGCCGAAGCCGCCGAAAAGTCGGCCCAGTTCTACATGAACCACCGCTGGCTCGGTGGCACGCTGACCAACTGGCAGACCGTTTCGCAGTCGATCAACCGCCTCAAGGCGATCGACGAGGCCGCCGCTCAGGGCTTTGAAGGCCTCACCAAGAAAGAGCGCCTCGGCATGGAGCGCGAGCAGGCCAAACTTCAGGCTTCGCTTGGCGGTATCCGCGAGATGGGCGGCGTTCCGGATCTTCTCTTCGTCATCGACGTGAACAAGGAAGACCTCGCCATCCTCGAAGCCAACAAGCTCGGCATCCCGGTCGTCGCCGTTGTCGACACCAACTGCTCGCCGGCTGGTGTTGACTATGTGATCCCCGGCAACGACGACGCCTCGCGCGCCATCGCTCTGTACTGTGATCTCGCCGCCCGCGCTGCTCTCGACGGTATGTCGACCCAGCTCGCCAAGGCCGGTGTCGATCTCGGCGCCATGGAAGAGATCGCTGAAGAGGCCGTTGCGGAATAATCCGCGCCGCTTCGGACAAATTCAACCGGACGGGCAGGGCCCGTCCGGCCACCCCTATTAAGGAGACGCATGATGACGATCACCGCATCGATGGTGAAAGAACTCCGCGAGTCGACCGGCGCGGGCATGATGGACGCCAAGAAGGCGCTCACCGAAACCAATGGCGACATGGAAGCTGCCGTTGATTGGCTGCGCACCAAGGGTCTTGCCAAGGCCGCCAAGAAATCCGGCCGCACCGCCGCCGAAGGCCTCGTGGCCGTTGCCGTGAACGGCGGCAAGGGCGTCGCGGTCGAGGTCAACTCGGAGACCGACTTCGTTGCCAAGAACGCCGACTTCCAGAAGATGGTGTCGGGCATCGCCGCTGTGGCGCTTGGCGTTGACAACACCGAGGCGCTCAAAGCCGCCTCGATGAACGGCAAGACCGTTGAAACCGTTGTGACCGAAGCTGTCGCCGTGATCGGCGAGAACATGTCGGTCCGCCGCATGGCTGCGATCAACGCCGATGGCGTTGTGACCTATGTCCACAATGCCGCCACCGACGGCATGGGTAAGATCGGCGTTCTCGTCGGTTTCTCGGGTGGCAACGAGGGCTTTGCCCGTCAGGTCGCCATGCACATCGCCGCTGCCAACCCGGCCTCGCTTTCCGAAGCCGACCTTGATCCGGCGGTTGTTGCCAAGGAAAAGGCCGTGCAGATGGACATCGCCCGCGAGTCCGGCAAGCCCGAGGCCGTGATCGAGAAGATGATCGAAGGCCGCATGAAGAAGTTCGTCGCCGAGTCGACCCTTCTCGGCCAGGCTTTCGTGATCAACCCCGACCTGACTGTTGAAGCCGCCGCCAAAGAAGCCGGCGTGACCATCACCGGTTTCGTCCGCCTCGAGGTTGGTGAAGGCATCGAGAAAGAAGCCGACGATTTCGCCGCCGAAGTCGCACGGATGAACGCCAAGGGCTAATGCCTCGCGTCACACCAAAAGAATGGCCCGCCGGAGCGATCCGGTGGGCCTTTTCGTTGGGGCAGGGCGCGCGCAAGCAGGCATTCTACACAGAATGCGCGATATGGTGATTTCAGGGGATCCCGGTTGGTCCCGTCCCAACCTGAAATAGCAGGAGTCGACGGGACCGCGTTCCAGGCCTAAGGCCACCACTCACGGAACACCCTTATTTTTGATCGATTCTAGAGAAATTGAAAGTATGGAAAACCTGACCTCGCAGCAGATTTTGCCGACCGGTCAAATTTAGATCGTTTTCACATAGACCTGATTGAGAAATGCCGCCTTGAGCAACGCCTGGGCTGTTGTTTCGACACCGAGAGCGGCCCGCGCGAGGCGTAGATGCTTTTCAACCATCGCGACTGAAATGCCGAGCAGGCCGGAAATCTCGGAGGCGGACTTTCCGTCGCCAACAGCTTCGAGGATTTGTCTCTGTCGGGGAGATAGCCGGATCGACCCAAGGTTTGGCAAAGACATGATCTTTAGATGGGCAACGTTATTGATGATTTCTATGTCGCGCCCGTGTTGGGCCCAGATCTTGTCAACGTTGTCCTGATCCAATCCGGGCCTAGCGGTCAGGGCCATTGCCGCTCTTTGCCGCGATCCAGTAGTGACGAAAGAAATCGTATATCCCGCAATAACTTGCATCGCCTTGTTAAACTCCAGATGGCGGAGCTCCGTGGCTGATAGCTGTCCTGAGACAGAACGTTCCTGAACGATCCGCCAACTCTGTGCGCCGAAATGCGTCATGGTCCAGCGCATCATCGGCGCCGAGCGCAGCGTTTCTTGGGTCAGGAAACGCTGGATATATTCAGGCGAATGGTTCGACAGGACCACCCAATCCACCTCTGGACCGACGCCACCTTTTTCCGCGCTTCGCGTAAGCCCATAGATCAGACGATCAAACCCATAGCTCGCCATCTTTGCTGTCAAAAGCGACCACAGATCTTCAGCAGATTCAGCGGATACCATTTGTGCGAGAAAATTGACCGTATCCGCAGATTCTGCATCAAGCATCCAAGCACCCGTGTTTTCTTGCCCAACCGGCAGAGCATATTACATAATACTGATTATGCGCTATATGGCTGTCAGCATAGATCCAGTTTTCCCGCCGTTGCTCTAAACGCAAGCGAATTCAACACACCAGCGCTTGGGTTCGAAAACCCCTATCCTTGAACAACGTCGTAGCGCTGCTCTCCCAGCCCTTCAATTGCAAGGACCATGTGATCTCCGGCCTTGAGGTAGACTTCGGGTTTCTGCCCCATCCCCACCCCGGGAGGTGTCCCTGTGGAAATCACATCGCCCGGCTGGAGGCTCATGAACTGGGACAGATACGAGACAACCTCGGCAACGCTAAAGTGCATGGTTTTCGTCGAGCCATCCTGAAACCTCTTGCCGTTGACATCGAGGGTCATCTTCAAATCCTGTGGATCGGCAATTTCATCACGGGTCACGAGCCAAGGGCCGATCGGCCCAAAGGTGTCGGCAGATTTTCCCTTGACCCATTGCCCTGAGCGCCGCAGCTGGAAATCCCGCTCGCTCACGTCGTTTGCGATGCAATAGCCGGCAATATGCGACATCGCCTCTTCGACCGAAACATATTTCGCTTCCTTGCCGATGACGACAGCAAGCTCGAGCTCCCAATCCGTCTTACTTGACCCGCGCGGAATCTCGATCGGATCATTGGCGCCGCATATCGCGGAGGTAGCTTTGAAAAACACGATCGGTTCTTCGGGGATAGCCATGTTGGCTTCAGCCGCGTGATCGTCATAGTTAAGGCCGATACATATGAATTTCCCGACCTGCCCCACACAGGCGCCAATTCGCGGGCTCCCTTCAACCAAGGGCAGGCGCGCGGGATCGATCTCGCGCAAACGCTGTAAAGTGCTATCAGACAGCGCTGAGCCGGCGATATCATCGATCTCCGCCGACAGATCCCGCAGCGCACCATCGGCATCAAGCATCCCCGGCTTTTCCTTGCCTTTGACCCCGAAGCGGAGAAGTTTCATGGTGCGTCCTTCCAGTTCTGAGTTGAGATCGGCCGAAAGATTGCAGGTCCGAGAAGCGGCGACAAGGGCGCCGTCTCGGCAATGTCACAATTTTATCGAAGGCTTGGGCTCCAATGATGGCCTAGCAGCTGTATTGATCAAGTGCTGGCAGAACGTGTCGAAACAGGCTAAAAAAAACGCCGCTTTTGACGGCGACATTTCCAATTTCCGGCCTATTCTATGCGTTATCAGGGGGCGATCTTTCCATTGGTCCAAGTTCTGCTGCGTTTCTCATAAGAGGCGCAAATGTTGTTTGTAGCGTGTTTGAAGCAAACAGATGAATTCGGGAGGCCGAAGCAGTAGTGTCAAATTGGAACAGCAAGGCGAAGGAAATTCTCGACCGCGATGCCATCTATTTTGTGGGCAGAAAGAATGTCGTCGAAGGTCTCGACGACACCGATCCAAAAATTGATGGTTTTGTTTTTGTCGATATTGAAAGCCTCGCTGATTGCCTTGCAGTTCGGCCCCGGCCGACGGTCATTTTGTCGGTCCTGATCGGCAACGGTTTCGACGCGGTCGATATCGCCGGCGAATTGCATCGCTCTGGATACCAAGGCCAGTACCGCGCACTCGCCAGTGCGATCCCCGCGCCAAATTTGATCAAGCGCGAAGTCGCGCAGGTGGCACCCGGCCTCGATTTTGAGATTATCGAGGTCGCAGACCTATTCGGCTAAATTCAGGCGCGGCCCGCGGCATCGGCCGCGCGGAGCATTTCCGAGACGAGGATGCCCTCCTCCTCGACCCCAACCGACACCCTGAAAAACCCTTCGGTAATCCCGAGCTTGGCGCGCCCCTCGGCTGTCAGCCCACGGTGCGACGATGACGGCGGATGCGACAGGGTCGTTCCCACATCGCCCAAGGTCGGCGCAAAGGCGATTTCGGGCGCGGCGTTGGTAAAGGCATTGGCGGCCGCCCTGCCCCCTTTGAGGATGAACGACATCATATTCCCGCCGCGCCCGCCCAGAAGGCCCATGGCACGGTTGTGGTCGGGGTGATCGGGGCGCGTGGGATAGAGGACACGATCGACCGCGGGATGCTCCGCCAGCGCCTCGGCCAGCGCCGCCGCGTTGCGCTCGGCCTTGTCGAGGCGCAGATCGAAGGTGTGCAGCCCCCGTTCGGCAAGCCAGCAATCGAAGGGGCTCGGCGTCAGGCCCCATGTCACGTTGGCGTCGTTGATCGCGGTCATCAGGGCCGGATCGCAGGCGACCGCATAGCCAAGGGTCGCGTCGGAATGGCCGGCCATCAGCTTGGTCACTGAATGGATGATGATATCGGCGCCATGCTCGAAGGGGCGATAAAGGCGCGGCGTGGTGAAAGTGTTGTCCACCACCAGAAGCGCGCCGGTTTCCTTGGCGAGGCGGGCGATGCCCTCCATGTCGGCCACGCGGATCGTCGGGTTCGAGATCACCTCGACCAAGATCATCCGCGTATTGGGTCGAATCGCCGCCTTCATCGAGGCTACGTCCGTGGGATCGGCAAGGCTCGTTTCGATGCCGAGGCGCGGCAGGTCTTGGGTCATCAGGCGCAGGGTGCGGCCGTAGGCCTGATCGCCGCAGAGGACATGATCGCCCGCCTTCAGGACGCCAAGGAGCACCGCCGAGATCGCGCTCATCCCCGAGCCGGTGACGATCCCGCCTTCGGTCCCCTCGAGATAGTCGATCTTCGATGCCAGCACGGATGCATTCGGATGCCCCTCCCGGGCATAGCTGAAGCCGGTCTTCTCGGTATAGATCACGTTGAGCGCATCGGGATCGCCCGAGGTATAGACCACCGAAGGCTGAAGCGGCGTGACGAGGGGCTGTGAGGCGCTTTCGGGCCAGCCTGTGCGGCGCACGAGGCTCTTGGGTGTCTTCATCTCAGATCTCTTTAAGGCCCGCACGGAAACGGCGGGCGTTGCGTTGATAGCCCTGCGCCGAGGCACGCAGCGATTCAATACGGGCCTCGTCAAGCTCGCGCACGACCTTGCCCGGAACCCCCATCACCAGCGATCCATCGGGGATCACCTTGCCTTCGGGGATGAGCGCCCCTGCCCCGATGAGGCAATTGTTGCCGATCACCGCGCCGTTAAGGATCGTGGCCCCCATGCCGACAAGCGTGTTGTCGCCAATGGTACAGCCGTGGATCATCGCCTTGTGGCCAATGGTGCAGCCCGCGCCGATGGTGACGGGAAAGCCCATGTCGGTATGGATCACACAGTTTTCCTGAATATTCGTGCCCTCGCCCACCACGATCGGCTCGTTATCGCCGCGCAGGGTCGAACAGAACCAGACCGAGCTTCCCGCCTTGAGGATGATCTTGCCGATGATATTGGCGTCATGGGCGACCCAAGCCTCGGGATCTATATTCGGCGCGTGACCCTCAAAGGAAAAGATCATCACTTGCCCCCATATTCCTTGTTGAGACCGCGCACAAAATCGTTGAGCCAAGGCTGGCGCGTGCGGCGCTGGCGCTCGGCGGTCAGGATGGCCCGAAGGTTGGCTTCGCAGGCGTCTGGATCGTCGTTGACCAAAACGTAATCGTATTCCGCCCAATGGCTGATCTCGGCGAGGCTTTTCGACATCCGCCCCGCGATCACCTCGTCGCTATCTTGCCCGCGCGAGCACAGGCGGCGCTCAAGTTCGGTCATCGATGGCGGCAAGATGAAGATCGAGACCACATCCTCGCCCATCGCCTGTTTGATCTGCTGGCCGCCCTGCCAGTCGATATCGAACAACGTATCGACGCCGCCTTCCATATTGGCGACCACGGGACCCTTGGGGCTGCCATAGAAATTGCCAAAAACCTCGGCGTGTTCGAGCATCTCGCCAGTGGCGACCATCTGCTCGAAGGCCTCGCGCGAGCGGAAATAGTATTCGCGCCCGTCCTCTTCGCCCGGGCGCGGGGCACGGGTGGTGGCGGAGACGGAAAAGCGGATCGAGGGATCCCATTCCCGCAGGCGTTTCGTCATCGTCGATTTCCCCGCACCGGAAGGCGAGGAGAGGATGATGAGAAGGCCGCGACGCTGCATGGTTTACTCCACGTTCTGGATCTGCTCGCGCATCTGGTCGATCACCGCCTTGAGGTCAAGCCCGATGGCGGAACAGAGCGTGTTGGCCTCGCGGTTAAACTCCTGCGCGAGGAAATCGAGCTTGCGGCCCGCGGGCTTGGGATCGTCGAGAAGCGCCTTTGCCGCCCCGATATGCACTTTGAGGCGATTGATTTCTTCGGTCACGTCTTGCTTGACGGCGATGATCGCCAGCTCTTGCGCGATGCGGGCCGGTTCGGCCTCGACCGCCTCATCAAGCACGCGGCGCAGAGCGGCAGCCATATTGGCACGGGTTTCTTCGAGGCGGGCTTCGGCGGCGACGGCTGCGGCATCTGTCAATTCGGCGATCTGGTCGAGGTGTTCAAGAAGCACCGACCGAAGCGCCCCACCCTCGTTGCGGCGCATGGCGGCGAAATCGTCAAGGAGCGGGCCGAGATCGGTGATGAGCGCGGCGACAAGTGCTTCGGTATCGTCGTCCGTACGGCCCTGAACCACGACGCCCTTCTGCTGAAGAACATCGGCCGAAGTGGCCTGTGCCAGCGTCACGCCCTTCTCGAAGGCGCGTTCCTGAATCTGGTCGAGCGCGGCCAGCACCCGATCCAGCTGATCGGCATCGAGAATCAGCGCGCCCGCGCTGTCATCGCGCTGAAGCCGCAGGGTCAGGCTGATGTTGCCCCGCGAGAACCGGGCGGTCAGGGCGGCGCGCACCGCCTGTTCGAGCCCGTCGAGCCCGTCGGCGATCCTGAGGCGCAAATCCAGCCCGCGGGCATTCACGCCGCGCATCTCCCAAGCCCAGCTTGCGCTATTCATGGCGCCCGTGCGGCTGGCAAACGCGGTCATCGACTGGATCATGGCTTTTCCTTTTCGTTTGCCGCAGCTAACGGCAATCGCCCCCTAAGGGCAAGCGCAGGTGGGGCTTCGGCAGACATTAACCAAGTGTTAACATAGCGCGTGTGTCGGCAAGCGAGATGCCTAAAATTCAAATGGTATTTTCGGAGAAACGTCATGTCCCAGTTTCCATCGGACCGCACTCTTTCTGCCCACCGGCCTCAGGCCATTACTGCGCTTGAGCGCTACTGGCGGCAGATTCGCGGCGCCCGCATATTGCCAGTTCGCAGCGAGGTTGATCCCTCACAGATTGATACCGCCCTCCCCCACGCGTTCATTGCAGAGCGCCTTGCACCAGGCGTGACGCGGATGCGTGCTTGCGGGCAGCGTCTCAATGATATGATCCATGCCGACGGGCGCGGCATGCCCCTTTCGAAATTCTTTACACTCGGCGCCCGATCCGAGCTCGTTGCCGAGGTCGAACCTGTGTTCAATGGGCCGGCGCTGGTCGAGATCCCCCTCGCCGCCGAGCTGGACGCAGATCGCGAGATCGGCAGACTGCTGCTCTTGCCCCTCGAGGGCGCGAACGGTGTCGTTGACAGGCTGATGGGCGCAATCGTGATGCATACCCCTGCCCGACGGCTGGCTATCCGCCGGGACGGATTTATCCGCCGCGAGATCCTCGCTCCGGTTGCACGGCCGGCCCTGCCTTTCGACGATATGAAAGAAAAAGGGCCGCAGCGCCCACGCCCGGCCCTTCGTCTTGTCGTGTCTAACGACTGATCAGCTGGCTTCGGCGGCCGCGGCGAGTTTGCTGCGGCGCGCCGACAGCTCTTCGGCCACAAGGAAGGCCAGCTCGAGCGACTGCGACGCGTTCAGACGCGGATCACAGGCGGTGTGATACCGGTCCGAGAGATCCTCGTCCGTCACAGCGCGAACACCGCCGGTGCATTCGGTCACATCCTGACCGGTCATCTCGAAATGAACGCCGCCGGGGATCGTGCCCTCGGCATTATGTACACCGAAGAACTCGCGCACTTCGCGCAGGACCGAGTCAAAGGGACGGGTCTTATAGCCCGAGGACGACTTGATCGTATTGCCGTGCATCGGGTCGCAGGTCCAGACCACATTAAAGCCCTCTTCCTGCACAGCACGGATCAGGCGCGGCAAATGCTCGCCAACGTTTCCAGCGCCGAAGCGAGCGATCAGCGTCAGACGACCGGCCTCGTTCTTGGGGTTGAGCTTGTTGATCAGCGCCTTGAGATGGCCGGTGGTCATCGTCGGGCCGCACTTGAGGCCGACGGGGTTCATGACGCCGCGGGCGAACTCGACATGGGCGCCATCCGGCTGACGGGTGCGATCGCCGATCCAGATCATGTGGCCGGAACCGGCGAGCCATTTGCCAGAGGTCGAGTCGACCCGGCAGAGCGCTTCTTCATATTCCAGAAGCAGCGCCTCGTGGCTGGTGTAGTATTCGACCGTCGCAAGTTCATGGTTGGTCTCACCGGTCAGGCCGGCGGCGGTCATGAAATCGAGCGCGTTGGAAATCTGATCGGAGATCGCCCGGTATTTCTCGGCCTCCGGTGCGCCGGTAAAGCCGAGGGTCCAGGCGTGGACGCGGTGGATATCGGCGAAACCGCCGGTCGAGAAGGCACGCAGAAGGTTCAGCGTGGCTGCGGACTGGGTATAGGCCTGCAGCATCCGCGCCGGATCGGGCACGCGGGCCTCGGCGTTGAAATCAAACCCGTTGATGATGTCACCGCGGTAGGACGGCAGCTCGACACCGTTTACAACCTCGGTCGGCGCACTGCGCGGCTTGGCAAACTGGCCGGCCATCCGGCCAACCTTGACCACCGGAACCTTGGCGCCGAAGGTCAGGACCATCGCCATCTGCAGCATCACTTTGAAGGTGTCGCGGATCTGGTCTGCGCTGAACTGGGCAAAGCTCTCGGCGCAGTCGCCGCCTTGCAGAAGGAAGGCCTCGCCCCGGCTGACCTTGGCGAGATGCGATTTCAGGCGGCGGGCTTCACCGGCAAAAACCAACGGCGGATAAGAGGCCAACTTCGCTTCGACCGTGTGCAGGGCGTCTGCATCCTGATATTCGGGCATCTGGATCCGGGGCAGTTTGCGCCAATCCGATTTGTGCCATTCGGTCATAGTCAGCTCCTTGGTCCGCCCGCGCAACTATTGCAAAGGGTTTGCGGTAACAACGGGGCCTTATAACGCCTGCCCTACCCGCTTCCAATGGCAAAAACGCCTTCTCCCCACGCACAAACGGCCGTAATGCGACAAGTATTGCCGCATTTGATTTCCCTTGAACCCGCCTTGAAAACCTGCTGATGATCGATCGTTCTCATTGGGTGGACGTGGGATATGGATATCCAGCAGCAGATCGTGGAAGTCGACGCCAAGGGCAAGCCCAAGCGCTTTGTCTTTGTTCTTTTGGACAATTTCACGATGCTCTGCTTTGCCTGTGCGCTCGAGAGCCTGCGGATCGCAAACCGGATGGCCAACAAGAAGCTCTACGACTGGGCAATCGCCGGTGAGGGCGGAGAAATCGCCCGCTGCTCCAACGGCACAGAGTTCAAGCTCAATATGGATCTGGGCGAATTGGCGCGTGAGGACGTCGTCATGGTTTGCGGCGGAATCGACGTGCAAGCCGCGACCACCAAGAAGATGGTCAGCTGGCTCCGCCGCGAGGCCCGCAAGGGTGTCACCATGGGGGGGCTTTGCACTGCGGGTTATACGCTGGCCAAGGCGGGGCTACTCGACGGCAAGAAGGCCACGATCCACTGGGAGAATCAGGACAGCTTTGCCGAGGAATTTGAAGACGTTAAGCTGACGAAATCGGTCTTTGTCGTCGATGGCAACCGGATCACCACCGCCGGCGGCACGGCCTCGATCGACCTGATGCTCAAGATTATCGCCGATGATCACGGCGAAGAGCTCGCCAATGCGGTGGCCGACCAGCTGATCTATTCCTCGATCCGCACCGATCAGGACACCCAGCGCCTGTCGATCCCGACCCGCATCGGCGTCCGGCACCCCAAGCTCAGCCGAGTCATCCAGATGATGGAGCAGAACATCGAAGAGCCGATCAGCCCAGCGACCCTTGCCCATGATGTGGGCATGTCGACACGGCAGCTCGAGCGCCTGTTCCGCCGCTACCTCAGCCGCAGCCCCAAGCGCTATTACATGGAGCTTCGTCTGCAGAAGGCCCGCAACCTTCTGATGCAGACCGACATGAGCGTGATCAACGTGGCGCTGGCTTGCGGCTTCGCCTCTCCGTCGCATTTCTCGAAATGCTATCGCGCGCATTACGACACGACCCCCTACCGGGAACGCGGCACACACGCCTCGCGGCTTTCGATCTGATCGACCTGGGCCCCGCGCCAAAGGTAGGTTTGTCCCGAAAAAGCGCGGAAAACAGGCCTTTTTGCTGCGGGTTTCGTCTTTCCTTTTCCGTCCGGCCTGCGTAGTTTGTCCGTCAGGATAACAATATCCGCTATCCGATAGGGAGTAATTCAATGAAAAAACTGCTGATGGCCTCTGCGGCCACCGCTCTTCTTGCCGGCGCTGCTTCGGCGGAAGAAATCAAGATCGGTATCATTCTGGGCTTCACCGGCCCGCTCGAGTCGATCACGCCGGCCATGGGCGCCGGTGCTGAGCTCGCGATCGCCGAAGTCAACGCTGCCGGCACCCTTCTGGGTGGCGCGACCGTGACCGGCATCCGCGGCGATGACGGCTGTATCGACGCTGGCCTTGCCACCGCGACCGCCGAGCGTCTGATCACCGGCGACGGCGTCAACGCCATCGTTGGCGGCGACTGCTCGGGCGTCACCGGCGCCATGCTGCAGAACGTTGCCATGCCCAACGGGATCGTGATGATCTCGCCGTCGGCCACCTCGCCGGGCCTGTCGCACAACAACAACGAAGATAACGGCCTGTTCTTCCGCACCGCTCCGTCGGACGCGCGTCAGGGCGTCGTCATCACCGACATCCTGAACGACCGTGGCATCAAGTCGGTCGCTCTGACCTACACCAACAACGACTACGGCAAGGGTCTTGCCGATGCGTTCCAGGCTGCGTTCGAAGCTTCGGGCGGCACCGTGACCATCTCGGCAGCCCACGAAGACGGCAAGGCCGACTATTCGGCCGAAGTCGCGGCTCTGGCCTCGGCTGGTGGCGAGGTTCTCGTCGTGGCCGGCTATGTCGACCAGGGCGGCAAGGGTGTCATCCAGGCTTCGCTCGACTCGGGCGCCTTCGACACCTTCTACCTGCCGGACGGCATGTATGGTGACAGCCTCCTCGCCGCGATCGGCGATGGCCTGAACGGCTCGTTCGGCGCTCTGCCAGGCACCGACAGCGATGGCGCCACCGTGTACCAGGGCCTCGCTTCGGCGGCTGGCTTCGATGGCACCTCGGCCTTCTCGGCCGAGAGCTATGACGCTGCTGCTCTGATCATGCTCGCCATGCAGGCTGCCGGTTCGTCGGCTTCGGCTGACTTCGCCGCCCACGTCATGGACGTTGCCAACGCTCCGGGTGAGCCGATCCTTCCGGGCGAGCTGGCCAAGGCCATCGAGATCCTCGCCGCTGGTGGTGACATCGACTACGTCGGTGCGACCGCTGTCGAGCTTATCGGACCGGGCGAAAGCGCTGGCAACTACCGCGAATACGACGTGAACGGTGGTGCCTTCGTTACGGCGAAGTACCGCTAATCGCACGACATACCGCAACGAGCGGCGCGGGGTCATTCCCGCGCCGTTTCAACACCACCATGCCGCATCAAGGGGCATGACTGCCGGGGGGCCACCCATGATTGTTGTCGAAGACCTCCACAAGCATTTCGGGGGCTTTCACGCCGTTGACGGCGCGTCCCTCAAGATCGCGCCGGGTTCGATCACCGGTCTGATCGGCCCCAACGGTGCGGGCAAGACCACCCTTTTCAACGTGATCGCCGGTGTTCACTCGCCCACCTCGGGCCGCGTGATGATGGACGGCGAGGATATCACCGGCCTGCCGCCGCACGAGCTTTTCCACAAGGGCCTATTGCGGACCTTCCAGATCGCGCATGAGTTTCATTCCATGTCCGTGCTCGAGAACCTGATGATGGTTCCTGCCGGTCAATCGGGCGAGAAGCTCTGGAACACTTGGTTCGGCCGCAAGCGCATCGCTGACGAAGAGCGGGCGCTGGCCGCCAAGGCCGACGAAGTCTTGGATTTTCTCACCATCGACCACCTGCGCGATGAGAAAGCGGGCAACCTCTCGGGCGGCCAGAAGAAGCTTCTCGAGCTGGGCCGCACGATGATGGTCGACGCCAAGATCGTCTTTCTAGACGAGGTGGGTGCAGGCGTGAACCGCACGCTCCTCAATACCATTGGCGATGCCATCGTGCGCCTCAACAAAGAGCGCAACTATACGTTCGTCGTGATCGAACACGACATGGATTTCATCGGCCGCATTTGCGATCCGGTCATCTGTATGGCCGAGGGCAAGGTTCTGGCCGAAGGCACCCTCGACGAGATCAAGGCCAACGAACACGTGATCGAGGCCTACCTCGGCACCGGCCTCAAGCATAAGGACAAGGTAGGCGCATGAGCGAACCCTTCCTCATTGGCGATATGATGACGGGCGGCTATGGCCGTGGCCCCGACATCCTGCATGAATGCACCATTTCGGTGAACCCCGGCGAGATCGCCGTGATCGTCGGCCCCAACGGCGCCGGCAAATCGACCGCCATGAAGGCCATCTTCGGAATGCTCAACGTCCGCTCCGGCTCGGTCCGGCTTGCGGGTGAGGATATCACCGCGCTTTCCCCGCAAGATCGGGTAATCAAGGGCATGGGCTTTGTCCCGCAGGTGCGCAACATCTTCCCGTCGATGACGGTCGAGGAAAACCTCGAGATGGGCGCCTTCATCCGCAAGGACGATATCCGCGAGACAATGGAGCAGGTCTATCACCTCTTCCCGATCCTCAAGGACAAGCGCCGTCAGGCGGCGGGCGAATTGTCGGGCGGCCAGCGCCAGCAGGTCGCCGTGGGCCGAGCGCTGATGACCAAGCCCAAGGTTCTGATGCTTGACGAACCGACCGCCGGCGTCTCGCCCATCGTCATGGACGAGCTGTTCGACCGGATCATCGAGGTGAGCCGCACCGGCATCCCGATCCTGATGGTCGAACAGAACGCACGCCAAGCGCTCGAGATCGCCGATCGCGGCTATGTCTTGGTTCAGGGGCGCAACGCCCATACCGGCACCGGCAAAGAGCTTCTGAACGATCTCGAAGTTCGCCGTAGCTTCCTGGGAGGATGAGACCATGGATTTTCTGAACGGCCTCGTCGTCCTCGCCAACTTCGTCCTGATCCCAGCGACCTCCTATGGCGCCCAGCTTGCGCTCGGCGCTCTGGGCGTGACGCTGATCTACGGCATCCTGCGCTTTTCCAACTTCGCCCATGGCGACACGATGGCCTTCGGCACGACGATCACCATCCTTCTGACATGGTGGTTCCAGTCGATGGGGATCAGCTTCGGCCCCCTGCCGACCGCCCTTCTCGCCCTACCCTTCGGCATTCTGGCGACCGGCCTCCTGCTGGTTGGGACGGATCGCGCCGTCTATCGCTTCTACCGCCGCAAGAAGGCGGCACCGGTGATCCTCGTGATCGTCTCGGTGGGTGTGATGTTCATCATGAACGGTATCGTCCGCTTCATCATCGGCGTGGGCGACCAGAATTTCGCCGATGGCGAGCGGTTCATCATCAGCGCCCGTGATTTCAAGGAAATGACCGGTCTGGCTGAGGGCCTTGCGCTCCGCACCACCCAAGTCTTGACCATCGTCGTCGCCGTAATCGTCGTCGCGGTGCTCTTCTGGTTCCTTAACAAGACGCGCACCGGCAAATCCATGCGCGCCTTTTCCGACAACGAGGATCTGGCACTTCTGTCGGGGATCAACCCCGAACGCGTGGTGATGGTCACCTGGCTCATCGTCGCGGGCCTCGCGACCGTGGCGGGTGTTCTCTATGGCCTCGACAAGAGTTTCAAACCCTTCACCTATTTCCAGCTTCTCCTGCCGATCTTTGCCTCGGCGGTGGTGGGCGGCCTCGGCAATCCCTTGGGCGCGATTGCCGGCGGCTTCGTCGTGGCCTTCTCGGAGGTGACCGTGACCTACGCCTGGAAGAAGATCTTGACCTATTGGCTGCCCGACAGCCTCGCGCCTGACGGGCTCGTGCAGCTGATGTCGACCGACTATAAATTCGCCGTCAGCTTCGCGATCCTGATCATCGTGCTTCTCTTCAAGCCCACGGGCCTCTTCAAAGGACAGTCGGTATGAGCCAGTCGATGCGCACCCCGCTTCTTTTCGCTTTTGTCGCTGTCCTCTTCATCCTCGAAGGCACGACGAGCGCCTGGATCTTCTCGGGCAGCTGGAATACAGCCCTCGGCATCCTCAACATGGCGCTGATCTCGGCGATCATGGCCTTGGGGGTCAATCTCCAGTGGGGCTATGCCGGCCTCTTCAACGTGGGCATCATGGGCTTTGTTGCGCTTGGCG
>RFZI01000281.1 GCA_009920775.1 Paracoccaceae bacterium
CGCACGATCGGCGGTGTGATCCTGTCGCCGCAGGCGGGCGGCAAGGTCAGACTGACGCGCGAAGCGGCTGCCGTGACAGGGCTTGAAACGGAAATCGATCCCGAAGCGGCACCTGAGGCAGGATATCTCTGGGATGGCCGTTGGCGGATTCTGCCGACTACGCGCCAGTCGCCTGTGGCCAAGGGGTTGCGAATTCGGGCGCTGGGCGACGGTGTCTTGAGTTGCCCCGACTGGCGCGCTTCGGGCCTCCCCCGGGCTTCTCTGGCCGCCACCCCCGCAATCTGGAGCGACAATAGGCTGGAATCCGCGCCAATGGCCGGATTTTTGAACGGTTGGAGTGCAATAATTGCTCAAGATTTCTTGTCATGTCTGGTAACGCATTGAACCTGCCCCTTTCATCTCTATTTTAAGGGCACGGCGCGGCATCGGCTGCGCCAGAGGAATAAGAGGAGCTCCCGTTGGGTAACGCGCGCAATATCGTTTTCTGGGTCGTGTTGTTTTTGCTGGTTCTGGCGTTGTTCAACGTCTTCAGCGGCAGCTCGGGCACGATGCAAAGCCAAAGCCGGAGCTATTCGGATTTCGTCGCTGCCGTTGAAAACGGCGCGGTCTCGTCCGTAACGCTTGACGGCGAGCGTGCCCTGTTCCGCGGGGCGGATGGCAAGGACTATGTCGCGATCATACCGGGTGATGCGGAAGTGACGACCCTTCTCATCGACAAGAACATCCCCGTAAAGGCCGAGGCGCAGGAGCAATCGGGCCTTCAGACCTTCCTGATCGGCCTTCTGCCTTTCCTCCTCCTGATCGGCGTCTGGATCTATTTCATGAACCGGATGCAGGGCGGTGGCCGTGGCGGCGCGATGGGCTTTGGGAAGAGCCGTGCCAAGCTCTTGACCGAGAAACATGGCCGCGTGACCTTTGACGATGTGGCGGGCATCGACGAGGCCAAGGAAGAGCTTGAGGAAATCGTCGAGTTCCTTCGCAACCCGCAGAAATTCTCGCGTCTTGGCGGCAAGATCCCCAAAGGTGCGCTGCTCGTCGGCCCTCCGGGCACCGGTAAGACCCTTCTCGCCCGGGCGATTGCTGGCGAGGCTGGTGTGCCCTTCTTCACAATTTCGGGTTCCGATTTCGTCGAGATGTTCGTCGGCGTCGGCGCAAGCCGCGTGCGCGATATGTTCGAGCAGGCCAAGAAGAACGCGCCGTGCATCGTCTTCATCGACGAGATCGACGCCGTGGGCCGGAGCCGTGGCGTAGGCTATGGCGGCGGCAACGACGAGCGCGAACAGACGCTGAA
>RFZI01000282.1 GCA_009920775.1 Paracoccaceae bacterium
GCCGTGGTTGGTCGGCCCGCCCGGATCGTCGGGATCGTCGACAAAGCCGCCCTCGCGGGCGACGATTTCACGCGCTATTTCGATGACTGATTGCATTTGAGCCCCCGGCAACACTTGCCCGAGGCTCGGGGAGCGAGGTTAATTCCCGGCTTCGCTACCGTCCGGTGCGACGTAGACGCCCTGCTCTTTCAGCGCCTCGATCACCTCTTTGGGCATATAGCTCTCGTCGTGTTTGGCGAGGATCTCGGAGGCTTCGAAGACACCGTTGATATAGCGCCCCTGCCCGACCATGCCCTGCCCCTCGCCAAAGAGGTCGGGCAGGATGCCGGTGTAATGCACGGGCACTTCCGAGGTGCCATCGGTCACGACAAAGGTGATTGTCTCGCCCTCGCCGCGCACGAGGCTATCCATGGCGACAAGGCCGCCGATGCGGAAGACCTCGGTCTCGCCCGGAGGCGTTTCAAGCACTTGCGTGGGCGAGCGGAAGAGGTTGATCCCGTCGCGCATGGCATAACCGATGAGGCCCGTCGACAGCGCCAGCGCCACGAAGGCCAGAACGATGATTTGCACCCTGCGGCGCTTCTTGAGGCTTTTCAAACCGCTCATGGGAATACCGGCGCGAGCATCAGGCCCGCTGTTTCGTCAAGCCCCAGCATCAGGTTGGCGTTTTGCACCGCCTGACCCGAGGAGCCCTTGTTGAGGTTGTCGAGGGTCGAGACGACCATCGCCCGTCCGGGCTTGCGGTCGCCGATTACCCCGATGTGGCAGAAGTTCGAGCCCGCGACCGAGCCCGTCCCCGGCAGCTGGCCGAAGGGCAGGACGACGATGAAGGGCTCATCGGCATAGCGCGCCTCGAGGGCTGCATGGATCGCCTTGGCATCGCCGCGCAGATAGCAAGAGGCAAGGATGCCCCGGCTCATCGGCACAAGGTGCGGCGTGAACATGATTTCGACCGGGCGCCCGGCAAGCGCGGTGAATTCCTGATCGAACTCGCCCAGATGCCGGTGCTTGCCGCCTTGGGAATAGCCCAGAACATCGGTCTGCCGCTCGGTGAAAAGCATGTTTTCCTTGAGCGACCGGCCCGCGCCAGAGATGCCGTTCTTCAGATCGCAGATGATTTCGTCGAGGTCGATCAACCCACCTTCGATCAAGGGCCGCAGTGCATATTGCACGGTCGCGGCGTTGCAGCCGGTGCCGGCCACGAGGCGTGCTTTGCGGATATCGTCGCGGTAGAACTCGGTCAGGCCATAGACGGCCTCTTTCTGCAGATCGGTCGCCACATGCGCCGCG
>RFZI01000283.1 GCA_009920775.1 Paracoccaceae bacterium
CTACCGCCCCCGCTCGGCGATCCGCGAGGTGGGCAAGGTGATGGGCCTGTCCGAGGATGTAACAGGCGCGCTCGCCAAGACCGTCTGGGGCAGCTGGGGCAAGAGCGTGGATGGCGGGCACGCCAAGGAGGCGGGGCTAGACCTCAGCGATCCGGTCCTGCGCAAGACGCTGATCCTTGCCCGCGAGTTGATCGGTATGCCGCGCCACCTCGGCCAACACGTGGGCGGCTTCATCCTCACCGAACGGCCCCTGACCGAGACGGTGCCTGTAGGCAACGGCGCCATGCCCGAGCGCAGTTTCATCGAATGGGACAAGGACGATATCGACGCTTTGGGCATCCTCAAGGTCGATATCCTCGCGCTCGGGATGCTCACCTGCATCCGCAAATGTTTCGACCTGATTTCAGCGCATTACGGGGCGCACCTCACGCTGGACACCACCCCGCGCGAGGATCCGCGCGTCTATGAGATGCTCTGTCGGGGCGACAGTATCGGCGTCTTTCAGGTCGAGAGCCGGGCGCAGATCAATATGCTGCCGCGCCTGCGGCCGCGGACCTTTTACGATCTGGTGATCGAGGTCGCCATTGTCCGGCCCGGGCCCATTCAGGGCGATATGGTCCACCCCTATCTGCGCCGCCGCAGCGGCGAGGAGGCGGTCGATTACCCGAGCCCCGCCCCACCGCATGATCCGGCCGAGCTGAAATCCATCCTCGGTCGGACCCTCGGCGTGCCGATCTTTCAGGAGCAGGCGATGAAGATCGCCATTGATGCCGCCCGCTTCAGCCCCGCCGAGGCGAATGAACTTCGCAAGGCGATGGCGACCTTCCGCTCCAAAGGCACGATCGGCAAGCTTGAGGAAAAGATGGTCGGGCGGATGGTGGCGCGGGGCTATGATCCCGAGTTTGCCCGCCGCTGTTTCGACCAGATCAAGGGCTTTGGCGAATATGGCTTCCCTGAAAGCCACGCCGCCTCTTTCGCGCATCTTGTCTATGTCTCGAGCTGGTTGAAAAAGCATTATCCCGCGGCCCTTTGCGCGGCACTCTTAAACTCGCAGCCAATGGGTTTCTATGCCCCCGCCCAGCTTGTCCGCGACGCGCGCGAGCATGGGGTCAAGGTGCGGCCACCGGATGTGAACTATTCCGAGTGGGACAGCACGCTCGAGCCCGCAGCCCCCTTGCCCGAACGCCCCGATGTGCCGCGCTTTGCCCTGCGGCTGGGCCTGCGGCAGATCAGCGGCTTCCGCGCCGAGGCCGCCCATCGCCTGATCGCGGCCCGCGAGGCGCCCTATCG
>RFZI01000284.1 GCA_009920775.1 Paracoccaceae bacterium
ACCTATATCTGCCCGCCCGAACCCTCTTTGCGGATGATCACCGATGTCGCCGCCTATACCCGCGCGCATTTGCCGAAATGGAATCCGATGAACGTCTGCTCCTACCACCTGCAAGAGGCGGGCGCGACGCCGGAAGAGGAATTGGCCTTTGCGCTCGCCACCGCGACCGCCGTTCTCGACGATCTGCAAAAGAAAGTTCCGGCCGAGAATTTCCCCGAAATGGTTGGCAGAATTTCCTTCTTCGTAAATGCCGGCATCCGTTTCGTGACCGAGCTTTGCAAGATGCGGGCTTTCGTCGAATTGTGGGATGAAATCTGCCGCGACCGCTATGGCATTGAAGACGAGAAATATCGCCGTTTCCGCTATGGCGTTCAGGTCAATTCCCTTGGCCTGACTGAACAGCAGCCCGAGAATAACGTCTATCGTATTCTCCTTGAAACCCTCGCCGTGACGCTTTCGAAAAACGCCCGCGCCCGCGCCGTGCAATTGCCCGCCTGGAACGAGGCCCTCGGCCTGCCCCGCCCGTGGGATCAGCAATGGTCGCTGCGAATGCAGCAAATTCTGGCCTACGAGACCGATCTTCTCGAATTTGATGATCTCTTTGATGGCAATCCGGCGATCACGAAAAAGGTCGAGGCGCTGAAGGACAGCGCCCGCGCCGAATTGCGCCAGATCGACGGGATGGGCGGCGCGGTCAATGCCATTGAGTATATGAAAAACCGCCTTGTCGAATCGAATGCCGCACGGATCGGGCGGATTGAAACGGGCGAAACAACCGTTGTCGGCGTCAACAAATGGACCAGCGGCGAGGCCTCGCCACTGACCGCGGGCGACGGATCGATCATGGTTGTCGATCCCGCGTCAGAGGCCGATCAGATTGCCCGCCTCGACACTTGGCGCGCCGGTCGCAATGCAGCCAGGGTCGCGGAAGAATTGGCGAAACTCCGCGCTGCCGCGCTGTCGGGCGCGAATATCATGGAGGCCTCAATCGCCTGCGCCAAGGCGGGCGTCACCACCGGCGAATGGGCCGAGGAGATTCGCAAAGCCTTTGGCCAATACCGCGCCCCCACCGGCGTTTCGCGCAATCCCTCGAACCAGACCCAAGGCCTTGAGGATATTCGTGGCCAGGTCGATGCCGTCAGCCGCGCCCTCGGCCGCCGCCTTTCCTTCCTTGTGGCCAAGCCAGGCCTTGACGGCCATTCCAACGGCGCCGAACAAATCGCCACCCGCGCCCGCGATTGCGGAATGGACATTACCTATGACGG
>RFZI01000285.1 GCA_009920775.1 Paracoccaceae bacterium
GAACAGACATCGGCCTATGGCATTCTCGATGTTAAAGAAGACATGGGGTCGCTCGTGAAGGTCTCTGGCATGGTTGAAAAGCCGGCCGCTGGAACCGCGCCCTCGAGCCTTGCCGTGATCGGCCGCTATATCCTTTCACCGAAAATCATGCAGAACCTAGGCAAGATCAATCGCGGCGCCGCCGGCGAGCTTCAGCTGACCGATGCCATCGCGGCCGAGATGGAGCAGGGGCGAGATGTCTTTGGCTACCGTTTCCGCGGCCAACGGTTTGACTGTGGTTCGAAGGCCGGTTTCCTTCAGGCGACCGTAGCCTTTGGCTTGGCCCGTCCAGAGCTGCGCGAGGAATTCTCGCAGTATCTGACCGAACTGGTTTCGATGCGCAACGCGGCCCAATACGGTTGCCCCAGACAGGCACTGATTTGAAAACTATACTGGTCACAGGTGGCGCGGGCTATATCGGCTCGCATGCCTGCAAGGCGCTTCGGGCCGCGGGCTATACCCCCGTAACCTACGACAGCCTCGTAACCGGATGGCAGGATTCTGTTCGGTTCGGGCCGTTTGAGAATGGCGATCTTCTAGATCGCGCCCGTCTCGACGAGGTCTTCCGTAAATATCGCCCCGCGGCCGTCATGCACTTTGCCGCGCTCAGCCTTGTGGGCGAAAGCATGGAGAACCCCGGCCTCTATTGGCGGAACAATGTCCTTGGCTCGCTCAACCTTGTCGAAGCTGCTGTCGCGGCGGGGTGTCTCGATTTTGTGTTCTCGTCCACCTGCGCGACCTATGGTGATCAAGACGGTGTGGTTCTTGACGAGAATTCCGTTCAGCAGCCGATCAATGCCTATGGGGCGTCGAAGCGGGCGGTGGAGGATATCCTTGCAAATTTTGGAGCGAGCCACGGCCTTCGGTCGGTGATCTTTCGGTATTTCAATGTTGCCGGATCTGATCCGGAAGGCGAAATTGGCGAATGCCACCGCCCCGAAACCCATCTGGTGCCGGTTCTGCTCGAGGTGATTTCCGGCCAGCGCGAGGCGCTTTCTCTATTTGGCACGGATTATCCCACGCCCGATGGCACCTGCATCCGCGACTATGTTCACGTAACCGATCTGGTCGACGCGCATGTGCTTGGCGTGAAGTGGCTCGAAGCGGGCAAAGGCAGCCGCGTGTTCAATCTCGGGACTGGCACGGGCTTTTCCGTGCGCGAGGTCATCGCCAAATCGGGGGCCGTTACGAACCTTCCGGTCCCAGTGGTCGAGAAACCGCG
>RFZI01000286.1 GCA_009920775.1 Paracoccaceae bacterium
GTCCGAACAGATCGCGAGCGGACGCTCTTTGCCATAGGACACGGTCTGCAGGCGGGCCACCGGAACGCCACGCGACACAAGGTATTCGCGGACAGCGTTGGCACGGCGCGCGCCAAGGGCGAGGTTGTATTCGCGGGTGCCTTGTTCGTCAGCGTGACCCTCGATCACCGCCATATATTGCGAGTTGTCGAGGAGCCATCGGGCCTGTCCTTCAAGGATCGACATCGCTTCCGGGGTCAGGGTCGACTGATCCACTTGGAACAGAACGCGGTCGCCGATGGTCTGGTTGAAATAGGCCGGGCTCGTGGGATCGCTGATGCTGCCATCGGCGCCGAAGCCTGTGCCAGTGCCAGCGCCATCAGCGCCGGTGCCGAACCGGTCAGGCCGCGTACAGGCGGCGGTCGAAAGGGCCAGAACGATCAGGGCCGCTTTGGTAAGGGTTTTCATGAGGTGTTCCTGTTATTTTGTTTGCTCGTTGGGATCACTTTAGCACGCGCCGCGCGCCTTGGGAATGAGAAGGGCCTAGCGTTGCAGCGGGCCCCAGGAGGGGTCGGACGCGAAGGTCACGGTGGGCACCTGACGCAGATTCCGGCCCGAGATATCGACCGAATAGAGCGACGGTGCGCCAGCAGCGCCTTGGGTTTCACGGAAGAACATGATGACGCGGCCGTTGGGCGACCATGTCGGACCCTCGTCGAGGAACGAGGCTGTGAGTAGTCTTTCCTCGCTGCCATCGGTCCGCATCACGCCAATGTGAAAGCGGCCCGCATTCTGTTTGGTGAAAGCCACCAGATCGCCACGCGGCGACCAGACGGGCGTGCCATAGCGCCCTTCACCAAAGGAAATGCGCCGCGCCTCACCACCCGTGGCCGACATGATGTAGAGCTGCGGGCTGCCGGAACGGTCGCTTTCAAAGACGATCTGGCTGCCGTCGGGCGAGAAGGACGGGGCCGTTTCGATCGAGGGGGCCGAGGTCAGGCGGGTGTGCTGGCCGGTCAAAAGATCGGTGCGCCAGATGTCGGTGTTGCCGCCGCTCGACAGGCTATAGATCACCTGATTGCCATCACGCGAGAAGCGCGGGCTGAAGGCCATCTCGCCGGCGGCGGTGGTCACTTGCTGGCGGCCCACGGTGGCCACGTCGATCATGTTGATCCGCGGGAAGCCGCTCTCGAAGGTTGTATAAAGCACGCGATCGCCAGAGGGGGAGAAGCGCGGAGCGATCACAAGCGTGCCGCTATCGGTCAGATACTGAACGCCGGC
>RFZI01000287.1 GCA_009920775.1 Paracoccaceae bacterium
AAGAAGCTCAACCAATATACCCGCTACGGCACCGTGGTTCTGGCCACGTTCCAGGCCTATGCGCTTGCCGCCAGCCTTGAGGCAGGCGATCTGGTCTCGACCCCGGGCCTGACCTTCCTTGCCTCCTGCATCATCACCCTTGTCGGTGGCACCATGTTCCTGATGTGGCTCGGTGAGCAGATCACCAGCCGCGGCATTGGCAACGGCATCTCGCTCATCATCTTCGTCGGCATCGTTGCCGAGATCCCCGCCGCTGCCGCTCAGTTCCTGAGCCAAGGCCGTTCGGGCGCTGTCAGCCCCGGCGTGATCGTCGGTGTCCTCGTAATGCTGGCCGTTGTCCTGACCTTTGTCGTCTTCATGGAGCGCAGCCTGCGCAAGATTCATATCCAGTATCCCCGCCGGCAGGTGGGCATGAAGATCTACGATGGCGGTTCGAGCCACCTGCCGATCAAGGTCAATCCGGCGGGCGTAATCCCTGCGATCTTTGCCTCGGCGCTTCTTTTGCTGCCGACCACGCTCTCGACCTTCTCGGGTGGCTCGACCGGCCCGATCATGTCGACGATCATGGCCTATTTCGGCCCCGGCCAGCCGCTCTACCTTCTGTTCTTTACGGCTATGATCATCTTCTTCACCTACTTCTATACTTCGGAAGTCGCGTTCAAGACCGATGAGGTTGCCGACAACCTGAAGAACCAGAACGGCTTTGTCCCCGGCATCCGCCCCGGCAAGCGCACTGCTGAATACCTCGACTATGTGGTGCGCCGCATCCTCGTTCTGGGTTCGGGCTACCTTGCGCTAGTTTGTCTCATGCCTGAGATCCTGCGCTCTCAGCTGTCGATTCCCTTCTACTTTGGCGGTACATCCGTTCTGATTATCGTGTCTGTCGGCATGGATACGATTCAGCAGATCCAATCGCATCTGCTGGCCCATCAGTATGAAGGGCTCATTGAAAAATCGCAGCTGCGCGGCAAGCGTGGCGACAAGAAACGGACCAAGGGACCCGCTCGTCGATGAACATCATTCTTCTCGGACCGCCCGGCGCGGGCAAAGGAACACAGGCGCGTATCCTCGTTGAGGGGCGCAACATGGTTCAGCTTTCGACGGGCGATATGCTCCGCGAAGCCCGCACCAGCGGAACCGAGATGGGCAAGATGGTTGCCGAAGTGATGGACAAGGGCCATCTCGTCACCGACGAGATCGTGATCGGCCTGATCCGCGAACAGCTGACCA
>RFZI01000288.1 GCA_009920775.1 Paracoccaceae bacterium
TGCGCCTGATTTTTGGCCTGACATTCAGCCCCCCGACATCCGTGCCTGTGATTGGAAGGGGATCGCCCCCGTCACCCTTCCGTCTAGCACAGAAAGATTGGGCGCAAAATGCCTTTTGCCTGTCGTCGCGCTTCAGGCGACGACCGCCAGATCGCTGGCGTGAAGGCCCGCGCCCGGCAGGCTTTCCGCCGTTGCAGTATCGCAATCCACATAGGCCCAAGCCTCGGGATCGGCAAAAAGGGCGCGCAAAAGTTTGTTGGTCAGGGCGTGGCCCGCGCGGGTCCCAACATAGCGGCCGAGAATCGGTGCGCCAGCGGTATAGAGATCGCCAAGCGCATCGAGCATCTTGTGGCGCACGGCCTCGTCAGAATAGCGCAGGCCACCCGGCGTCAGGACCGTATCCCCTTCGACGACCACCGCATTGTCGTAGCTGCCGCCAAGGGCAAGGCCCGCCGCGTGCATCGCGTCCACATCGGCCTGCCGGCAGAAGGTCCGGCTGCTCGACAACTCGCGAACGAATGTGCCGTTGGCCATGCTGAGCATCTTGCTTTGCCGGCCAATGGCGGCATCGGCGAACTCGATGGAGAAATCGATTTGCAAGTTTGGCGACGGCAGGAGGCTCGCCTTTGCCGCACCATGAGACACTTCGACAGGCTTGAGCACTTTGATCGCCCGCAGCGGGGCGTTCTGGCGCTGGATACCGGCGGCGATAAGCCCGCGCACAAACTGGGCCGAGCTGCCATCGAGGATCGGCACTTCGGGCCCGTCGATCTCGATCAGAACGTTGTGGATCCCGCACCCGGCCAGAGCGGCCATAAGATGTTCGACCGTTGCGACGCTGACACCGCTTTCATTCTCGATCCGGGTATTCAGCGGTTCCTGAACCACCAGATCCCAACGAGCCGGAACCAGCGCATCGACCGCGACCAAATCGCTGCGCCGAAACTCAATGCCGTGGCCTGCAGGCGCCGGCCACAAAACGACCTTGGCCGGACGACCGTGATGAAGGCCATGTCCAGCGAAAGTGACCGATTGTGAGAGCGTGTTCTGCAAAGGGGCCTCGTTTCTTGGGCATGGGGGTATGCCTTCACGCGCGCGGGCTCAACTCACAGATTGCAACGGCCTGTAACAATCGCAATGACTTGATTCAAAAGCCAAATATTTCACTGCCAAGAATCACAAACGAAAACCGCCCCGATATCGGGGCG
>RFZI01000289.1 GCA_009920775.1 Paracoccaceae bacterium
CTTGATCTTCGATACCGCCTCGTCGAGGCCGATCACCGCCTTGCCCGCGAAATGGCCGCATTTCTTGGGGAATACCTGATCTTCCATCTGCATCGCCGCCGCCCCTGCCCGCTCGATCAGGCGCACGGTGCGCTGGGTGTTGATGGCATTGCCAAAGCCCGTGTCGATATCGACCACCAAGGGCAGATCCGTGATCTCGGAGATCGCGGACACGGTGCCGATCAATTCGGTTAGGGTCACCAGCCCGATATCGGGCGCACCAAGATAGGTATTGGCGATGCCCGCACCCGTCACATAGGCCGCGTCGAACCCTTGGTCGGCGATCACGCGCGCCGTCAGCGCATTGCCCGCACCGGGAAGGATCAAGGCCTCCCGGCGCTCCATGCAGGCACGAAACGCGCGGCGGCGTTCTGCAAGGCGGCTTGTCATGCGCTGAATTCCTCGTCGTTCACCCAGTTTTCCACCGCCGAGCGGCCATTGCGCAAATGCGCCCGCATCGCCGCCTCGGCCGCGTCGGGATCGCGGGCGCGCAGCGCGGCCACGATGCGCCTGTGTTCCTCGAGCGCCTCGGCCGCGCGCCCGGGGCGCATCGACAGATGGTGCCGGTACAGGCGCAACAGCGAATAAAGCTCTTCGCCCAGCATCCCGGTCAGGCGAAGATTGCCGCAAGCGCGCAAGATGACGAGGTGGAAATCGCCATCGCCGGGCGCCTGGAAATAGCCGCGCCCCTCGCGCACGGCATCCGATTTTTCATGCGCGATCAGCATCTCGTCCAGACGGGAGAGATCGGCCTCGGTCATCTTGGAGGCGGCCAGACGGCACGCCATCCCCTCAAGGCTTTCGCGCACTTCTAGCAGATCGAGCAGATCTTGCTTGGTCACCGCGACGACCCGGGCACCATGGTTGGACACGCGCGTCACCAGCTTGCGACCCTCCAGCTGGCCGATCGCCTCGCGCAGGGGGCCGCGCGAGATGCCGAAGCGGCGGGCAAGTTCGCTTTCGCTCAACCGTTCTCCGGGGCCAAGCTCGCCTTCCATGATGGCCCTTTCAAGCCGCTCGAGGGCGAGGCTGGACAGGTTTTGTGCCACAAGGCGTTCTGATACGTTTCCTGCCTTCACCGGGCACCCTCCCTTGCACTTGATCGTCTGAAATGCTCTGCGATGTCGCCCACCCGCGTCGCCCAAAGCCCCGGTATCCCT
>RFZI01000290.1 GCA_009920775.1 Paracoccaceae bacterium
ACATCCTCGGCCTCGGGCAGAACCGCCACGGTCGCCGCCGAAGTATGGATGCGCCCGCCGCTTTCCGTCTCGGGCACGCGCTGGACACGGTGGACGCCGGATTCGAACTTAAGCCGGGCAAAGACCCCCTCGCCCGCCACCCGCGCGACAAGCTCCTTGATGCCACCAAGCTCGGTCTGCTGCTCTTCGATGATCTCGAACTTCCAGCCACGCGTCTCGCAATAGCGCTGATACATCCGCAGAAGATCGCCCGCGAAAAGCGCCGCTTCCTCGCCACCAGTGCCGGGGCGGATCTCGATGATGGCGGCGCGGGAATCGGCGGCATCTTTGGGCAGAAGCGCGAGGCGCACATCGTGCTCGGCCCCTTCCAGGGCCTCGCGCAGCTCGGGGAGCTCATCCTCGGCCAACGCCCGCATCTCGGGGTCTTTCAGCATGGCTTCGGCCTCAGCGATATCCGAGACGATCCGGCGATAGCCATGTATCGTCTCGACCACCGGGCGCAGCTCGGCATATTCGCGCGACAGGGTCGCGATCTCGGCCCCCGAAAGGCCGGTCGACATCTTCGCTTCGAGGAATTCGAAACGGGCGAGGATCTGGTCGAGTTTGTCTGCGGCTACCATGCGCCTGCCTTCCCCTATCGCCGCTTGGGCGTCAAGGGGTCGGAATGCCCGCCGCGGCGAGCCAGGCCTCGACACGGGCGCGATTGACCCCCATGTCGCCTTGGCCAAAACGGGCGCGGCCATAGACGGTCAGGGTCTCGCCCTGAAGGCGGATCGTGGTGTAATCGGGAAAGCCCCAGAGGCGGGTACGGGTGACGAAGGTGATCAGACCTTCACCTGCGGAGCCTGCGAGGCGCTCGGTGCGGGGCGTCGCTTCGGCGATTTGAATCAACTGTTCGAGAATCGTCCGATCGCCGTCACGCACAGCGACAAAGGAATTCAGCCCCGCGCTATCGCCTAGGGGCAGATCTGGCGGAGCCTTGTGCCAGCGGGCCGGATCGGAAGGCGCGAGGCGCACATAGAGGGCAAAAGCAGCAACGAGCGCGAGCAGACCTATGAGCGCCCACTTCACCATCACCGGACTGGCATTCCGGGCAGGATGCAGAGCATCTCGTAGAGAAGATTGGCCGCCGTCAGCGCGGTATTGCCCGAGGTGTCATAGGGCGGCGAGACCTCGACGAGATCGCAGCC
>RFZI01000030.1 GCA_009920775.1 Paracoccaceae bacterium
CGCCCGGCCCGCCCCGACAAGCCCGAGCTTCTCGCCCCGCGCGATGTGCCCCGCCGCCGACCCGGAACGCCCGCAGGGCGGATCGCCCTTCTGCACGCGGTCGCGCATATCGAACTCAACGCCGTCGATCTGCATTGGGATATCATTGCCCGCTTCTCGCATATCCCGCTGCCCATTGGCTTCTTCGACGACTGGGTAAAATCGGCCGAGGAGGAGTCGTTCCACTTCGCTCTGGTATGTGACTGCCTCGAAGAGATGGGCAGCCAGTACGGCGCCCTGCCCGCACACGCCGGAATGTGGCGTGCCGCCGAGGATACCGCCGACGACCTGATGGGCCGCCTCGCCGTTGTTCCGATGGTGCTCGAGGCGCGCGGGCTCGATGTGACGCCGGGGATGATCGAGGTGTTCGAGAAGGCGGGCGAAACCAAGGCGATCAAGGCGCTCAAGGTGATCTATGCCGAAGAGGTGCATCACGTTGCCTATGGCTCGAAGTGGTTTCATTTCCTCTGCGGCCGCCACGACCTTGACCCCAAAGAGGCGTTCCACGGCCTTGTCCGCAAATATTTCCACGGGGCGCTGAAGCCCCCATTCAACGAGGAAAAGCGTGCAGAGGCGGGCCTACCCCCCGATTTCTATTGGCCCTTGGCCGATGAGCTGCCGCCGGATCATCGCCGCGCCCTCGAGGAATAGGCGAAAACTGGCCTGAATTGGTCAGGACAGCTGAGCAGTTTTGCTCAAAATTCTTGATCCTCCTGCCCGTGGCCGCTAACACCTGTGGGCGGCAACGGGGCTTGCCGTGCAGGGGATGGGAAGATCGTTGCATATCAGGCTGTTGAAACGCGTCCACGCGGCGCTCGAGCGGCGGTTTCCGGAAAAACGCCTGTTCCTGCGCTCGGACACGGAAACACGCTTTATCCGCCTCAAGCCCGAAACCCAGCTTTTGATCTGGACCGGCGGCGGGCTTTTCGTCGGCTGGACGATCATCGCGACCGCGATTCTCCTGATGGATTCCATCGGCTCGGGCAATTTCCGCGCCCAGGCGCAACGTGATCAGCTGATCTATGAAGACCGCCTCAACGCCCTTTCGACCGAACGCGACCACCGCGCCGAAGAAGCGGCGGCGGCACAGGAACGGTTCAGCTCGGCGCTTGAAGCAATCTCGGCCATGCAATCCGAACTTCTGGCCTCGGAAGATCGCCGGCGCGAGCTTGAAACCGGGATTGAGGTCATTCAGGCCACGCTGCGCCGCACATTGGAAGAGCGCAACAAGGTCAATGCCCGACTGGAGGCTCTTGAGACGGCAGCAGCCGAAGGGACAGCTCTGCCCGGCGTGAGCTCCGGTGGTGAATTGTCGGACACCGTGGATCTTCTGGCCGAAGCACTGGCCCAGACCGCGGCCGAGCGCGACCAAATCGAATCCGACGCACAAGCCGCCATCGCCTATGCCGAGACAATGGAGCTTGAGCTGCGGCTCATGCAGGACCGCAACGACGAGATCTTCCGCCAGCTCGAAGAGGCGATGCTTGTGTCGGTCGAGCCGCTCGACAACATCTTCCGCCAAGTTGGCCTTGATCCAGAGCGCCTGATTGATCAGGTCCGGTCCGGTTATTCCGGCCTCGGCGGGCCGGAACTGTCGATCCAGTTCTCGACCAAAGGCGGCGCACCCGATGCCGACGCCCTGCGCGCCAACGATATTCTGGGCGCGATGGACCGGATCAACCTCTACCGGATCGCCGCCAACAAGGTGCCGCTGGCCATGCCTGTGAAATCGGCCTTCCGCTATACCTCGGGCTTTGGAATGCGCTGGGGCAAGCCGCATGAGGGAACCGATCTTGCCGCCCCTGTCGGCACCCCGATCTATGCGACCGCCGACGGCACCGTGATCTTTGCCGGCTGGTCCTCGGGCTATGGTCGTTTGATCAAGATTCGCCACGAGTTCGGCATCGAAACCCGCTATGCGCACCTCAACAAGATCCGGGTCTCCGTGGGACAAAGAGTCTCGCAAGGCGAACGGATTGGTGATATGGGCAATTCCGGACGATCGACCGGCCCCCATCTTCACTACGAAGTCATCACAAGCGGCAAACCGGTCAATCCTATGACCTTCTTGAGAGCTGGAGCCAATGTTTTCTAAGAGCAAAATCAACGAACCGGGCCCGAAGGCCGCTGAAACCTCAACTCCGGCGGCCCCTGCCGCTCCGGCCAGCACGCCTGATTTCAAGGCCAGCGCCCCCAAGCCCAAGCCGGCGGCCTCGGTCCTGTCGTCCGATCTTCACGTGAAGGGCAACCTCAAGACCACCGGCGATATCAACATCGAAGGTCAGGTAGATGGCGATATCCGCGCCCACCTTCTGACCGTGGGCGAAGGCGCGACCGTTCGTGGCGAGCTCATCGCCGATGACGTGGTGATCCACGGCCGGATCATCGGCCGCGTGCGCGGCCTCAAGGTCCGCCTGACCTCGACCGCCCGCGTCGAGGGCGACATCATCCACAAGACCATCGCCATCGAATCCGGCGCCCATTTCGAAGGCTCGGTGCAGCGGCAGGACAACCCGCTCGACACCTCGGCCGCCAAGGGCAAACCGGCGGACAAGGCCGAGGCCTGATCCGCGAGGACAGCTGAATTCAAAGGGCGCCCTCGTGGCGCCCTTTCGCTTTAGACGGGATCGTAAAGCGCGCGCCGGTAGAGGTGCCATGTGGCGTGGCCGAGGATCGGCAGGACGATCATCAGGCCAAGAAACCACGGCGCCAGCGCGAGGATCGACAGGACGGCGATGATGAGCGCCCAGATCGTCAGAACCACGAAGTTCTCGGAAACGGTACGGATCGACAGAAGCATGGCGGTGACGAAGTCGATCTCCTTCTCCAGAAGAAGCGGCAGGCTTACCAGCGTCATGGCGAAGAGAAGATAGGCGAGCGCGGCCCCGACGATGACTTCGGCGGCAACCATCCGCATCCCTTCGGGGGTGAGGAACATCTCAAAGCTCGACGAGACATTGACCGCCGTCGAGAGCCCCATGAATACGGCGAAGATCATGTGGGCGAGGAAGGTCCAGAACAGCAGGTAGATGACGATGATCGCCCCCATCCACGGGATCTGGCGTGTGCGTTCCTGCCAGACGACCGCGAGCACGGGCTTCCATTCGAGCGGCAGGCCCGCCTCGATCCTGCGGCTGACCTCATAGAGACCGACCGCCGCAAAAGGGGCGACCAAGGGAAATCCGAGCGAGATCGTGAGGGTCCAGCTCACCGTTCCGGCCCCAAGCCAGACCAGAAGGAAGCCCCCCACCACATAGACCGCCGAAAAGGCGAGCCCGTATTGGGGCGCCAGAAGGAAATCGACAAAGCCTTCCTTCAGGCAGATCCAAAGCTCTCCCAAAGTGACGCGGCCAATCTCAGGCAGCGGCGATGCGGCTGGCGCCTCTTCTTCTGTCATACGCGTTCTCCCCGAGGGCCATGGCAGCAAGGGAATGGGGATTCTGTCAAGTGACCTCTGGCCGCAGGTGGGCCCACGGCGCCGCCTCGTGCCAGCCCTGCCCCATCTGCAAGAGCGCGACATCGCTGCCGCGCCGCCCGATGAGTTGCAGGCCTATCGGAAGGCCAGCGGCGCCAAACCCCGCCGGAACGGCGAGGCACGGCAGGCCGATCAGCCCCGCAGGCACAACGACCTCCATCCAGCGGTGATAGGTGTCCATGGTCATGCCAGCGATTTCCTTGGGCCATGTCCATTCCATCGGGAAGGGCCAGACCTGCGCCGTGGGCAGAACCAGGACGTCATAGCTGTCAAACAGCTTGGCCGCCGCCTCGAACCAGCGCGAGCGGATGACGCTGGCGCGGTGGACGTCCATCGCAGATAGCTTGAGGCCGCGCTCTGTCTCCCATTGCGCCTCGGGCTTGAGGAGGTCGCGGGTGCGCTCGTCAAGGAAAAGCGCCGCGCAGGAGGCGGCGATCGACCAGCTCCGCAGCGTGATCCAGCTGTCCCAAAGAAGTTCGAGCTGGAACGGCGGAGCAACCTTCTCGACCTTGCACCCAAGATCGTCAAAGACCCTGAGCGCCTTTTCGCAGGTCTCAATGATACCTGCGTCCGTCGGCAGCGCCCCACCCCAATCACCAAGCCAGCCGATCCGCTTGTCCTTCAGATCGGCGTTCAGGTGCTCGATATCCGGCAGGTCGCGCCCGTGCGGCTGGCGCGGGTCGTGGCCCGCCTGCACCGTCAGCGTCATCGCCACATCGGCGGGCGAGCGGCCCATCGGGCCGGCGGTCGAAAGCTGATGCAGGAAGGCGTCACCCTCGGGTTCGCTCGGGACAAGGCCCCAGCTCGGGCGGTAGCCATAGATATTGGCCCAGCCCGCAGGATTGCGCAGGCTGCCCATCATGTCTGACCCGTCGGCAATCGGCATCATGCCTGTGGTCAGCGCCACCGCCGCCCCGCCCGAAGAACCACCCGCCGATTTCGACGGATCCCAAGCGTTGCGGGTCGCGCCCCAGACGGGGTTGTAGGTATGCGAGCCAAGGCCAAACTCGGGCGTGTTGGTTTTGCCGATGATGAGCGCCCCCGCACCCCGCATCCGCGCCACCATGATATCGTCCTTGGGCGCAGGCCCTGCGTCCCTATAGGCGGGCGAGCCCATGGTCGTGGGTAAACCCTTGGCATCCGCAAGATCCTTGATCGCGAGCGGCAGCCCGTGCATCGGCCCTTTCACCGGCCCCTTGTCGGCGGCGCGGGCCATGTCCATCGCGGCGTCACCGTCGATCTGCGAGACGATGGCGTTGAGCTTGGGGTTGACCTCGTCGATCCGCGCGAGCGTCGCTTCCATCAGCTCCGCCGCCGATATCTCGCGCCGTGCGATCATCGCGGCCAGATCGACCGCGTCCCGGTTCAAAAGTTCGTTCATGCCTGCTCTCCCTCGCCCCCATCGAAGGGCAAGGCACGAGAGTCGTCAAGCGGCCGGGATCAATCTTCGGCGTTGGCTTCGGCGCGGGACTTGCCCGAGACCTGCAGCGCCAGCGTGGCCGCCATAAGGCCATCGAGATCGCCGTCGAGCACCCCTTGGGTGTCGGATGTCTCGAACCCCGTCCGCAGGTCTTTCACCATCTGGTAGGGCTGAAGCACATAGGAGCGGATCTGGTTGCCCCAGCCCGCCTCGCCCTTGGCCTCATGCGCCTCGTTGATCGCCGCGTTCCGCTTGTCGAGCTCCATCTGGTAGAGCCGCGATTTCAGCGCATTCATGGCGATCTCGCGGTTCTGGTGCTGCGATTTCATCGAGCTGGTGGTCACGATGCCGGTCGGCAGGTGGGTGATCCGCACCGCCGAGTCGGTAGTGTTGACGTGCTGGCCGCCCGCGCCCGAGGAACGGAAGGTGTCGATACGGATATCGCCCGCGTTCACCTCGATCTCGATATTGTCGTCGACCACGGGATAGACCCAGACTGAGCAGAACGACGTATGCCGCCGCGCCGCCGAGTCGTAGGGCGAGATGCGGACGAGCCGATGCACGCCCGATTCCGATTTGAGCCAGCCATAGGCATTTGGCCCGCTGATCTTGTAGGCGGCGGATTTGATCCCCGCCTCTTCGCCCGCGCTCTCCGCCTGCAGCTCTACCTTGTAGCCATGCTGTTCGGCCCAGCGGACATACATCCGCGCCAGCATCGACGCCCAGTCGCAGCTTTCGGTGCCGCCCGCGCCCGAGTTGATCTCGAGGAAGGTGTCGTTGCCGTCGGCCTCGCCGTCGAGGAGCGCCTCAAGCTCTTTCTGCGCAGCCTTTTCCTTGAGCACCTTGAGGGCGCCTTCGGCCTCTTTGACGACCTCGGCATCGTCTTCCATCTCGCCCAGTTCGATAAGCTCGATGTTGTCGTTGAGGTCGCGCTTGATGGATTCGTAGTTCTCGATGGCATCAACCAGCATCTGCCGCTCGCGCATCATCTTCTGGGCGGCTTCAGGATCGTTCCACAGGCTCGGATCCTCGACGCGCGCGTTGAATTCCTCGAGGCGATACTGCGCCGTCTCCCAGTTCATCCGCTGGGCAAGAAGGCTGAGCGATTTCTCGATCGCGGCGACTATGTTCTGCGTCTCGGCGCGCATGGTTCTTCCGTTCGTGGTCCCAAGGTCGGGTTCGGGGGTCATTACCCTGCCAGACCGGCACGGGCAAGCGGCGAGGCTCTAGTAAAGGCCGCCAGAGGAAAGCGTGCCGAAGGTGGCCTTCGGGCCGACCGTGGCGGTGCCGCCCGACGAGGTGATAACCTGACGGACCTCGGGCGGGATTTCATCCACGAGCGGCAGGTCGGCCGCCATGGCGAAACCGCCGTCATAGGTGATGCCAAAGACCGGCTCTTCGCCAAGGCGGAAACACTCGTTGCTTACCTGCTCGCCCTGCGCTTCGATGCCCAGCCGGGCGCCGGTATAGCGGTCGATCTTGATGAACTGGCATTCGTCGGGGATCTTGAACGGGCCGCCACCTAATTCCTTGACGGCCTCGGTCATAAACTCGTTGAAGACCGGGCCGCAGACGCCGCCGCCCGAAGCCGCTTTGCCAAGCCCCTTGGGCACATCAAAGCCGATGTAGCAGCCGGCAACGATATTCGAGGTAAAGCCCACAAACCAGACATCCTTGGCGTCGTTCGTGGTGCCGGTCTTGCCGGCGGTCGGCACCGGCAGGTTGACCGTGCGGCTTGCCGTGCCGCGCTGGACCACGCCCTGCATCATCGAGGTCAGCTGGTAGGCGGTGACCGCATTCATGATCCGCTCGCGGTTGGTCATGATCATCGGGCCCTGGTCGGGTGAAATGAGGCTCACCTGCCCGCAATCGACGCAGGTGCGCTGATCGTGGCGATAGACGGTGCGGCCATAGCGATCCTGCACACGGTCAACGAGGGTCGGTTCGACCCGCTCGCCGCCGTTGGCGAACATGGCGTAGGCGGCCACGACACGGAAAAGCGTGGTTTCCTCCGATCCAAGCGCATTGGCGAGGAAGGGGTTCATATTGTCATAGACGCCAAAGCGTTCGGCATAATCCACCACAGTGTCCATGCCGATTTCCTGCGCGAGGCGCACGGTCATGAGGTTGCGCGATTGTTCGATACCGGTCCGCATCGGCGCGGGGCCATAATAGGTGTTCGAGGCGTTCTCGGGCCGCCAGAGGCCCTGCGGCGTGTTCACCTCGATGGGCGCGTCCACCACGATGGTCGCGGGCGAATAGCCGCTGTCGAGGGCTGCGGCATAAACGAAGGGTTTGAAGGACGAACCCGGCTGGCGGCGGGCCTGCGTGGCGCGGTTGAAAACCGAGTTCTGATAGCTGAAGCCGCCCTGCATGGCGATCACGCGGCCGGTGTTGACGTCCATCGCCATGAAGCCGCCCTGAATCTCGGGGATCTGCCGCAGGCTCCAGTTGGCGAAGCTGCCGTCGTCGTTCAACGCTCGGCGCACATGAACCACATCGCCCGCTTTGAAATTGTCGAAGAAGTTGCCCTTCATCCAGGCGATGTCCTTGCGCGGAACCTCCTGCGGCTCGGCCTCCTTGGCCTCGACGCCCTCGATGCCGATGACAAGCCGCTGATCCTCGACCTTGAGCACCACCGCCGGATACCACTGCCCGTCGAGCGTCACGTCGCGCGGCACGTTCACCCCCGCAAGCGCTTCGCGCCAACTTGCCTCATCGGCAAGGGCCTCGGCCGGGATCGTCTCGCCCGTACCGCGCCACATCTGCGTCTCGCGGTCATAGGTCTCGAGCGCCCGCTGCAGCGCGTGGGCGGCGTTGACCTGAAGGCTGGGGTCGATGGTCGCGCGGATCGACAGGCCGCCCGAGAAGAATTCCTCCTCGCCAAAGTTGCGGCTCAGCTGGCGGCGGATCTCGTCGGTGAAATAGTCGCGCGGTGGAAGGGCGGCGCGGAAGCTCTCGTAATCGCCCGCCTGCACGGTGAGAAGCGGCTGCGCCTGTTCAGAGGTCAGCTGATCCTCGGGCAGCCAGCCATCCTCCGACAGACGCCGCAGCACATAGTTGCGGCGGGAAATGGCGTCTTCCTGCTGGCGCACGGGGTGCAGGTTGCCGGGGCGCTGCGCCAGCGCGGCCAGATAGGCAGCCTCGGCAGGGCGCAGCTCGGTCAGGGGTTTGTTGTAATAGGTCTGGGCGGCCGCGGCGACGCCGTAGGAGTTCTGCCCGAGGAAGATCTCGTTAAGATAAAGCTCAAGGATCTTGTCCTTGTTCATCGCTTTCTCGATCCGCACCGCAAGGATCAATTCGCGGATCTTGCGCTCGGCGGTGCGGGATCCGTCGAGAAGGAAGTTTTTCATCACCTGCTGGGTGATGGTCGAGGCGCCGCGCACATCCTGCCCGCGCGACACCACGGCCTCGACAAAGGCCGCCGCCATGCCGCGAATGTCATAGCCGGGGTGGGTGTAGAAATTCTGATCCTCGGCCGAAACGAAGGCGTGTTTGACGATCTCGGGGATTTCCTCGATCGGCGTGAAGAGGCGGCGCTCTACGGCAAACTCGTCGATGATCTGCCCCTCGCCCGAATAGATCCGGCTGATCGTCTTGGGCGTGTATTGGGCGAGCGTCTCATAGCTCGGCAGATCGTGGCCGTAGATCGTGAACACCGCGCTCAGCGACAGAGCGCCCATCGCCATGCCCAGCGTGAGCATCGAGAAGATGCCGCCAAAGAAGTACAGGACAAAGCGAAGCACGATAGCGGGGCCCTCGGGGTAAAGTCCTCCGCTTATAGGACCAGCGCGGAGGATGGTCAAAAGCCGATCGCGCCAAATGGGCGCGAAAATGCCAAAGCCGTGATCGCGCCCTACTGCCGCAGAAGCGGCGCACGAGCGGCTTCGTCCGCGGCCCACCGCTGGAGTGCGAAAACCAGACCGCGGATGATCGTCGCCCTGCCCGCTTGAACCGAAAGCGCGGCCCGATCATCGGGGTTGGACAAGAAGCCAACTTCGACCAGCACCGAAGCGAAATCGGCGGCATTCAGAACCGCGAGTTCGGCCCTGCGGCGGGGGCGTGAATTGAGCTCGGCACCAGTCTCGTCCAGTGCGGCAACGATCGCATCGGCCAACCTTTCCGATTGCGGCGCGGTATCCTGCCGGGCAAGGTCCATCAGGATCGTGGCAACCGTTTCGTCCTGCCCCGTCAGGTCAAGACCGGCCACCAGATCGCCGCGGTCGTGCCGTTCGGCCATGCGGGCCGAGGCGGCATCCTGTGCATCCTTGTCGAGCGTATAGACCGATGCGCCGTGGGTCTCGTCCTCGTCGAGAGCATCGGCATGGAGCGAGATCATCACATCCGCGCCCGCAAGCCGCGCCTGCGTCATCCGCTCTTCGAGTGCGACGAAATCGTCGCCCTGGCGGGTCAGCACGGCGCGCATCCCCTCGGTGCGGTTGATCGCCTCCGCAAGTTCGCGCGCCAAGATAAGCATCAGCTCGGCCTCGACGATCCCATCCCGCTCGGCGCCGGGATCGACGCCCCCGTGGCCGGGATCGATGGCCACGGTGACGATCCCGTCATCAACCGGCGGCAAGGCGCTCTGGGTCACGTCCGTGGCAATCAAGAGATCCCAACCGGGATCAGGCGGCGCACCCGAGGCGGCGGCGAAATCCGCCCCGCTGGCCGGAGCTAGGCGAACGGTCAGCCGGGCGGTGCCATCGGCTTGGGAAACCTCCATCCCTGCCGTTTCGATCACAAGCGGCTGGGCAAGATCGACCACCATCCGTGACCAACCGGGCCGGAGCCCTCCGAAGCGCAGGTCGGAGATGCGGCTGTCGGGGCCAGACCAGATCGCGTCGCGCGAGAGGCCGGTCCAATCAACCTCGCGAAAGTCGATGATCAGTCGCCACGGCGCATCGAGCGTAAAAACGCGGAACGGGACCGCCTGCGACAAGTGCAGATCAACCTCGGCCCCCTGCCTCCATGGCTTCACGTTGCTCTGCCCGGCATCAACCCGAGCAAGCGCCGAGAAGTCTTGTGCCGCAAGCGGGGCAGCCAACCACAGCAGAGCCAAGCAGATCCAGAGCCGAATTCTTTTCACAATTCCGGCATCACCCCGGTCCCTGGCCCGATCGTGCCTTGAGTTTCCCATTCCGCACCCTCTAGTCTTGCCCTCGTGTTTGCCGCCGCTGGGGTGGCCACGTCAATCCTTTCTGCCGCAGCGCCAAGACCTTGGCATCGCCGGCCGGATGTGCACAGTGCACCGAAATGACCCTAGAGAGACCATGCTCAAGCGCCTTGCCCCCCTCGCCCTCAGCCTTCTTCTCGCTGGCCCTGCCGCCGCCTTTGATCTGGGCGCGATGTCCGCTGCCGAGCGCGAGGCCTTTCGCGCCGAGGTGCGGGCCTATCTTCTGGACAACCCCGAAGTCCTGATGGAGGCGATTGCGGTTCTCGAGCAGCGCCAAGCCGAGGTTTCAGCCACGAATGACAAGGCGATGGTGCGCGCCAATGCCAAGGCCCTCTTTGACGACGGCTATTCCTGGGTCGGCGGCAATCCCGAAGGCGATATCACCCTTGTCGAATTCATGGACTACCGCTGCACCTATTGCCGCCGCGCCTATGACGAAGTGAACCAGCTTCTCGAGGCAGACGGCAATATCCGTTTCATCGTCAAGGAATTCCCGATCCTCGGCGAGCAGTCGACGCTCTCCTCGCAATATGCCGTGGCGGTCATGCAGGTCTACGGCGGCGACTCCTACGAGCTTGTGCACGACGCGCTAATGACCCTACGCAGCGATGTGACGGTCGATGTTCTGGCGCAGCTTTCGGCATCTTTCGATCTCGATTTCGCAGCCATTGCCGACATGATGCAGAGCAAAGAGGTCGCCGATATCCTCACCCAGAACGCTATGCTGGCGCAGCGGCTGCAGATCACCGGCACGCCGACCTTCATTCTCGAAGAGGAAATGCTGCGCGGCTATGTGCCTCTCGAACAGATGATCCAGTTCGTCGAGGCAGTTCGCGAGGGCAGCTAGGCTGCCCCTGCCGCCTCGATCTCGGCGGCCTTTTTCTCGACCTCTTCGACGATGTGATCGATCATCCTGTCGTTAGACAGCTTGTGGCTTTGCTTGCCTGCCAGATAGACCATGCCTGATCCGGCCCCACCTCCGGTAAAGCCCACGTCGGTCAACAGCGCCTCGCCCGGCCCGTTCACCACGCAACCGATGATCGACAGGCTCATCGGCGTCTTGATGTGCTCGAGCCGCTTTTCAAGGATCTCGACGGTCTTGATCACGTCGAACCCCTGACGCGCACACGAAGGGCAGGAGATGATGTTCACGCCGCGATGACGCAGGCCGAGGCTTTTCAGGATCTCGTAGCCCACCTTCACCTCTTCGACCGGATCAGCCGAAAGGCTCACGCGGATCGTATCGCCGATGCCCGACCACAGAAGATTACCTAGGCCAATCGCGGATTTGATCGTGCCCGACATCAGGCCGCCCGCTTCGGTGATTCCGAGGTGGATCGGCGCATCTGTGAGGTCAGCCAGCTGTTGATAGGCTGCAGCGGCAAGGAAGACGTCAGAGGCTTTGCAGCTGATCTTGAACTCGTGGAAATCGTTGTCTTGCAGGATCTTGATATGGTCGAGCCCGCTTTCCACCATCGCGTCGGGGCACGGTTCGCCGTATTTGTCGAGGAGGTGCTTTTCGAGCGAACCGGCATTGACGCCGATACGGATCGAGCAGCCGTGATCGCGGGCGGCCTTGATGACTTCCTTCACACGCTTAGCATCGCCGATGTTGCCCGGATTTATCCGCAGGCAGGCCGCGCCCGCCTCCGCCGCTTCGATGGCGCGTTTGTAGTGAAAATGGATATCCGCCACGATCGGCACAGGGCTTTGCCGGACGATCTCTTTCAAGGCCTTGGTCGAGGCTTCGTCGGGCGTCGAAACGCGGACGATATCCGCCCCCGCCTCTGCCGCCCGCTGCACCTGATCAACCGTAGCCTGCACGTCATGCGTCAGCGTGTTGGTCATGGTCTGGACGGTAATAGGCGCGTCGCCTCCGACCGGTACGTTCCCAACCATGATCTGGCGGGACTTGCGGCGCTCGATATTGCGCCATGGGCGGACGGGATTATGGCTCATCGGGATGATCCTGCGCGAGTAGAACTTCGCGCGTTACCTATGACGCGCAGGGCCACATGGCAACGGGGGATGGCCTATTGGCCGGTCTGGGCCTCGGCCACGGCGACGATCGCTGCCAGATCGCTGTCTGCATCGAGATTTGCAACGGCGTAGGTTCCGGTCACGTAGTCGGGCGAAAGGGTCACACCCGAGGTCACCGTTCCCGCCTGCCCGACCGGACCATAATGCGTCCCGTTCAGCGCGAAATAGACAGCACCGGATTCACCCACCCGAATCTCGGCGGGCGCTTCGGTCTGCGGCGGCGCATAACTGTCGCCGGCGTTCATGATCCCTTCGTAGATCACCGAGCCATCGACCGAGGTCACGCGGACCCAGCTCGGGCGCACAGCAACGACCTCAAGCCCGGAGGCAACCGCTTCGGTCACCTGCACCGCTCCCGGCTCGGCCGCAGCTTCGGCGACTGCGGCGGCGACGGCATCGGCCGAATTGTCCGCCACGAGCGCACCGATGGAATTCGGATCAAGCGTCGAAATCGGGCCATCACGGGCGATCATAACCGGCGTGTCGAGCGCCTGCGGGCGGTAGAGACGATCAAGGGCCTCGGCAGAAGGAGCAGCGAAGAAGGTCTCGTCTCCGGTAACGGAAATCGAGCCAGCATTGCCCGCAAGCGGGTCAAGATCGCTCACGACATAAGGCGTCTGCTCAACCGGCGCGAGGCGCACCTTTTGCACTTCCTGAAGGACGGTCCAGCCACCATAGCCCAACCCGCCGATCAGCGCGACGAGCACCAGAACCGAACCGATGGCGCTCGGCTCGACACGCGACCAGACCGACTCGCCTGCCGGAACGAACGGGGTCGATGGCGAGGAAAACATATCCGCAGGGTCGCGCTTTTGGTTGATGTCGCGCACCGTCCGCTTGGGCGATGCCTCTTTCGACATCCCGTGCGCGGTCTGGAACCCGCTTTCGCGGCAGAAGGTCTCAAAGGCCCAATCGGGATCCATCGCGAGATAGCGGGCATAGGACCGCACATAGCCGGCAATGAAGCCCGGAGTATCAAAGGCCGTCGGATCGCAATTTTCGATCGCGGCTATATAGGCGGCCTTGATCTTCAGCTCTCGCTGTACATCAAGAAGCGACTTTCCAAGCGTCGCCCGCTCGCCGCGCATCAGATCGCCAAGGCGCAGTTCGAAAGCGTCAAAGCCTTTGGCCTCAACCTCTTTCGCGGTTTTTCCCCGCCTGAGATGTTTCGCGATCATCCGGCCGTCCCGACTGCCCGAATTGCCCCAAAGTGCCGGAATCGATTCGTTAAAGTCCGGCAGCGTTACCTGCGCGTAACATACACGATTTGGTGATGCACCCGGAGAAAACTTCAGCCGGCCAGTTCGGCGCGATTCAGCGCACAGCGCGCCCAAAGCTGGTCCATCGCTTTGACGAGCTTGTCGATCTCGTCGGGGCCGTGCACTGGCGAGGGGGTAAAGCGCAGACGCTCCGTTCCGCGCGGAACGGTGGGGAAATTGATCGGCTGGACGTAGATCCCATACTCCTTGAGGAGCATATCCGACAAAAGTTTGGTGTGCTTGGGATCGCCAACGATCACCGGCACGATATGGCTGCCATGGTCGATGATCGGAAGGCCCAACCCCTTAAGGCGCAGCTTCAGAACCTTGGCCGCTTCCTGATGCTTGTCGCGCAGGGCCTGATCGCCCTTGAGATGCCGCACTGAAGCGGCAGCGCCCGCGGCCACCACCGGCGGTAGCGAGGTGGTGAAGATGAAGCCCGGCGCGTACGACCGAACCGCATCGCACATTTTCGCGCTCGCCGCGATATAGCCGCCATGCACGCCAAAGGCCTTGCCCAGCGTGCCGTTGATGATGTCGATCCGGCCCAAGAGGCCATCGCGCTCGGCAACGCCGCCGCCACGAGGGCCATACATACCAACGGCATGTACCTCGTCGAGATAGGTGAGCGCGCCGAATTCCTCGGCCAGATCGCAAATCTCGGCAATCGGCCCGAAATCACCATCCATCGAATAGACCGATTCAAAGGCGATCAGCTTGGGCGCCGCCGGATCATCGGCGGCCAGAAGCTCGCGTAGGTGATCAAGATCATTGTGGCGGAAAATGCGCTTGGCCCCGCCGTTGCGGCGCACACCCTCGATCATCGAGGCGTGGTTCAGCGCATCGGAATAGATGATGAGGCCGGGGAAGAGCTTGGGCAGCGTCGAAAGCGTCGCGTCATTGGCAATATAGGCACTGGTGAAAAGCAGCGCCGCTTCCTTCTGGTGCAGATCGGCCAGCTCCGCCTCGAGCGCCTTGTGATAGACGGTCGTGCCGGAAATATTCCGCGTGCCGCCCGATCCGGCGCCGGTCGCGTCCAGCGCCTCGTGCATGGCCGCCAGAACCACCGGATGCTGGCCCATGCCGAGATAGTCGTTCCCGCACCAGACAGTGATCGGCTGCTCGCTGCCGTCGGGCTTGCGCCAGAGTGCATGAGGGAAATGACCGCGCTTGCGCTCGATATCGATGAAGGTGCGATAGCGCCCTTCCTGATGCAGCCGGTTCAGAGCTGCGTCGAGCTGTTCATCGTAGGTCATGTGGTCCCTTCGAGCGGCGAGTGGTCTGAGCCGACCTCGAGGTTCTATAACCCTCAGGCGCATGGGGCAATACGCTACAAATTGACGCCCCGATGCTCATTCTTGCACAGGCTCCCGCTGGACACCGCGAGGCAGAGGGCTAGTGTCTGCCACAGATGAAAGGAACACCCATGACACTCGATCCCGTTCTTGCCCGTATCGACGCCGACCTGCCGGTCGCGATCGACCGCCTCTTCGGCCTTTTGCGTATCCCCTCGATCTCGACCGATCCCGCCTTCAAGGCCGATTGCGACCGCGCCGCCGACTGGCTGGTGGAAGACCTGCGCTCGATGGGCGTCGACGCCTCCAAGCGCCCCACCCTCGGCCATCCGATGGTGGTGGGCCACGTTGATGGCGAAGGCCCGCATCTTCTGTTCTACGGCCACTACGATGTGCAGCCGGTCGACCCGCTCGACCTCTGGGATACCCCTCCCTTCGAGCCCCGCATCGAGGAGACGCCAAACGGCAAGGTGATCCGCGGCCGCGGCACCTCGGACGACAAGGGGCAGCTGATGACCTTCGTCGAGGCCTGCCGGGCGTGGAAGGCCGTGCACGGCAAACTCCCCTGCAAGATAACCTTCTTCCTCGAGGGCGAAGAGGAAAGCGGCTCGCCCTCTCTGATCCCCTTCATGGAAGAAAACGCCACCGAGCTGAAAAGCGATATCGCGCTCATCTGCGATACCTCGATGGTCTCGCCCGGCGTGCCCTCGATCGCCAGCCAGTTGCGCGGGATGCTGAAGGACGAGTTCACCCTCACCGGCCCGCGGATCGACCTTCATTCGGGCCACTACGGCGGCCCCGCCCTCAACCCGCTGGCCGAGATCGCCCGCATCGTCGCCGCCCTGCACGATGATAAAGGCCGCGTGACCGTTCCCGGCTTCTATGAAGGCGTCTACGAGATCAGCGACAACCTGCGCGCCCAGTGGAATGCCTGCGGCTTTGACGAGGAGACCTACCTCAACTCCGTCGGATTCACCCAGTCGCATGGCGAGGAAGGCTATTCGACGCTCGAGTTGCAATGGGCCCGCCCGACGCTCGAGATCAACGGCCTCTGGGGCGGCTATCAGGGCGCGGGATCGAAGACCGTGATCCCCTCGAAAGCGCATTGCAAGTTCACCTGCCGCTTGGTCGGCGATCAGGACCCAGACGTGCTGCGCGAGCGCATCCGCGCCCATATGAAATCGCTCCTGCGGCCCGACTGCAAGATCAAATGGGATACCGACCTCGAAGGCTCGCCCGCGCCGGTGATGAACACCGAGCGCCCCGAGTTCGAACGCGCCCGCAAGGCGCTGTCGGACGAATGGAACCGCGAAGCGGTTCTGGTGGGCATGGGCGGATCGATCCCGATTGCCGGCTTCTTCAAGTCAGTTCTCGGCATGGACGCAATGCTCATCGGCTATGCCAATGATGATGACGCCATCCACAGCCCCAACGAGAAATACGATGTGGAGAGCTTCCACAAGGGCATCCGGAGCTGGGCACGGATCCTCGCGGCGCTCTCGGCCTGAGACAGTAGACAGGGGGGCTCTGCCCCCCTTCGACCCCCCGGGATATTTCCGGGCCTCAGAGAAAGACAAAACGGGCGGCCCATGAAGCCGCCCGTTCGTGCGAGTGGTAGCCCCTCTCGTCAGCCACGGTCATCGGCGTCCCCGCCTGTACCGTTCCGCCAGATTACGGCGATCATGGTAAAGATAGTCTGAACGCTTCTCTCCGAGGCCCACAAATATCCTCGGGGGGAGCCGGGCCGGAACGGACCGGCGGGGGGCAGACAGCCCCCTACTTCAGAACGAACTCGCGCAGAACCTTGAGCAAGAGGAGCAGCCACGGAGCCGCGTGGAGAACGAGATCGAAGATGTCGATTGGCTTGGCGAGATTGCCCGCCACAAGCATCTTCAGCTTTTCCCAGATATGCGGTTCGGGAAAGAATGGCGCGAGGCCGAGCGTCAGCGCGGCGATGATCGCCAGATTCCACGGGATTTGATCGAGAAAGTCCATTGGCAGCCCTTAAAATGCGGTCAGCCGCGACCCTACACCCAGTCGCAGGGACAATTTATTACAAAAACGCAATGTATTGAGAAAGTGGCGCGGTTGACGGGGCTCGAACCCGCGACCCCCGGCGTGACAGGCCGGTACTCTAACCGACTGAGCTACAACCGCGCTTGGGGCTGGTCGGATCGGAACAGTGGCGCGGTTGACGGGGCTCGAACCCGCGACCCCCGGCGTGACAGGCCGGTACTCTAACCGACTGAGCTACAACCGCGCGTCTGTTCCGGTCTTGCGACCGAACGTGAGGGGCGTTCTATGCGGGCCATCCGATGGCGTCAAGCGGTCTGAGACCGGTTTTTCCGGGTTTTTGCAAAGGGTAGCGCATTCTCTGCCTTTTCCGCCAAAGCATCGCCGTCAATCCACTGATCTTTCTAGGGATTCCCGAATTTTGCCAATGGAACCACGTTATTCCCGTCAATCATCCGATCCACTTCCGTGGCCATCCGGATTAGATGCGCTACACTTCCGGGATCCCGCACAGGGGCAATTTCGAAAGCCGAATACTCGAGAATCCTGACGTTAAATTCCAACAGAAATCTGGCACGTTCAACCGGCGTCATTGTCTCGAGCCTGATTTGCAGCAACTCGCTACAAGCCCGGAACCAGCGATCTACCGAAGCCCCTGAAACTTCGTAGTCCATGATATCCTCACACCAACCCCTGCGTGCCGAACTCTCGTCGATGAGTTTGTCTAAATAGCGGATTTCGCGCATCAGGGGCTCTTCGATCTCTTCGATCCGCACACCACAGATGACGCCCTTGATCTCGGTTCTCGAGGGATTGAGCGCCGGAGCCACCGCAAAGAAGGTCTCGAAATCGGCCTTCTCGGCCAGTTGTGCCTCAAGAGCCTCCTGGTTAAAGCCGGTGAGCCAGCGGATGATCTGATCCACTTCGGCCTGTGTCCGGCCTTTCCGAACAGCCTTGTTCACATAATGCGGATAGACGCTTGCGACGCTTGTCGTGAAGATTCTGTGTTTTGGCAAAGCGTTTCTCCGACACAACCTACTCAAAGAGCAGATCATAGATGCCGAGGAAAAGCGAGGAAATGGTGGGTTGTGAGGGACTCGAACCCCCGACATCTTCGGTGTAAACGAAGCGCTCTACCAACTGAGCTAACAACCCGTCAGGGCAGCCGTTTAGCCTCTTGCGGATCAGGCTGCAAGCCACTCCTTCCAAGGATTCTGTGTTCCCCGTCCTTCAGGTGGAAAATCACCCCCTGCCCGCCCGGAAGCTCCTCGAGATCAGCCAACGTCAATCCCATCGCCCGTGTCCGCAAGAAGCGCGACGTGATCCCGTGGGTTACGATCACGGTCGGACGATCAAGCCGAGACAGAACGGCGCCAACGCGTTCCCACAGCTGATCAAAAGGTTCACCGCCGGGCGCGCGCGCGTAGCGCTCGAGAAAGGTCTCGTCCTCGGGTCCGGGCCAGCGTGTATCGATCTCGTCGGCAGTGAGGCCCGCCCAGTCGCCAACCGATATCTCGCGCAAGAGCGGCTCGGGGACAATCGCCGGGCCGAATTCGCCAAAGACGAAAAGCTCAGGAAAAATCTGCATCGCCTTCCCTCAAACGAGAAAGGCGCGGCCTTGGGGCTGCGCCTTTCGGAAACCTGGTGGGTGATAAGAGATTCGAACTCCTGACATCTTCGATGTGAACGAAGCGCTCTACCACTGAGCTAATCACCCGCAGGGGGGCGTTTAGCCCTACTCCTCGGTCTCTGCAAGGGGGGCAGCGGCAGGAATTGACGCTGAGCCGTCGTTGATCCGAATCTTGGCGGTGATCATCTTGCCGCCCTTGATGGCCTTTTCCTTGACGATGCGGATCTTGCCATAGGGGGAACGTTGACCTCATTCCCTTCTGCCAGCGCCGAAAGCACAACCTGAAGCGCCGCTTCCACCGAGGGCCGGGCGTCTTTCTTTTTCACCCCTGAGATTTCGACAGCGCGGGCGACGAGATCCTTCTTTGTCAGAACGTCACGCGGTGCCACCACTTCGGCGACGACCTCGCTCGGGGCTGTCACCTTTTCCGGCTTGGTTTTCGCGGTGGTTTTGGTTTTCGAGGTCGTTTTGACGGCCATTCTTGTCTGCTCCCTGATTCCACCCAGAGCTTAGCGCGGTTTCGGTGCGGTCTGGCAAAGAAAAAGGCGCGCTCGAAAGCGCGCCCTTGTCATCTTGGATGGTGGGTCAGTGGGCGATCGCCCCTGCCCCGTCGCCGGCCCCTTCAGAAGCGCTCGAGAGCGCCTTGGCGGCGGCCTCTTCGGCCTCCTCGTCCCATTCGATGCCCTCGGGTTGGCGCACCAGCGCGTGTTTAAGCACCTCGGAGACATGCGACACCGGAATGATCTGAAGCCCTTCCTTCACATTATCGGGGATCTCGGGCAGATCTTTTTCATTCTCGGTTGGAATCAGCACGGTCTTTACTCCGGCGCGAAGGGCTGCGAGGAGCTTTTCCTTCCCGATCTGCGGCGCGATCGAGCGGACATAGCTCGAGGCGGCCTCGATCGATTCCTTCATCACCTCGCCCAATTTGCCAGTGGCCTTCATCCGGCCCTTGCCGGGAAGGCGCAGGGCTTCGATAGAGAGGATCTCGCCGCCGACGCTGGTCCAGGCGAGGCCGGTGACAACGCCGACCTGATCCTCCTTTTCGGCCAAGCCATAGCGGAACTTGGCCACGCCGAGGAAATCATTGATGTTCTCGTCGGTGACGACGACCTTCTGGGTCTCTTTCCGCACGATCTTGGTGACAGCCTTGCGGGCCACCTTGGCGATCTCGCGCTCGAGGTTTCGAACGCCCGCCTCGCGGGTATAGACGCGGACCATCGCTGTCAGCGCGCTATCCTCGACGACGAACTCCTTGGCCTTGAGCCCGTGGTTCTTCATCACCTTGGGCAGAAGGTGCTGCTTGGCGATCTCGCGCTTTTCATCCTCGGTGTAGCCCGAGAGAGAAATGATCTCCATCCGGTCCATCAGGGGCCCCGGCATGTTGTAGCTGTTGGCCGTGGTCAGGAACATCACGTTCGAGAGGTCGTATTCCACCTCGAGATAGTGATCCATGAAGGTGTTGTTCTGCTCGGGGTCTAGAACCTCGAGCATCGCCGAGGCCGGATCGCCACGGAAATCCTGCCCCATCTTGTCGATTTCATCGAGGAGGATGAGCGGGTTGGTGGTCTTGGCCTTCTTCAGCGCCTGAATGATCTTGCCCGGCATCGAGCCGATATAGGTCCGGCGGTGGCCGCGGATCTCGCTCTCGTCGCGCACGCCGCCGAGCGAGATGCGGATGAACTCGCGCCCTGTGGCCTTTGCGACCGATTTACCGAGCGAGGTCTTGCCGACACCCGGAGGGCCGACGAGGCACATGATCGGGCCTTTGAGCTTGGCCGAG
>RFZI01000291.1 GCA_009920775.1 Paracoccaceae bacterium
TAGCCGCCGCTGAGGAACTTGATCGCCATGTCGTTGACCGAAAAGAACAAGACCGCAAGAAGCGCGCTTGCTGCTCCGATGATCGAGGGATGGTCTTTGAACTGGGCCAACATGGCGCCAGCCTAGGGGCGGCCATTTGTGCCGACTGTCCTGTCCGCGACAACCTGCGGCCCTAGCCGCCGCGTTTGACTCTCTGCACTTCGCGTTCAAGCGCATCGAGAAAACGGCTGCGGTCAGCCTTGCCGAAAGACTTGCCGCCGCCTTGTCGAAAGGGATCGGCGGCGCGCAGGTCGGCCATCAGATCGCGCATACCCAAAACCTGCCCGATATTGGCCTCGGTCAGCGCCTCGCCGTTATGCTTGAGAACCCGCGCGCCGGAAGCCACGCATTTGGCGGCGAGCGGGATATCCCCGGTCACGACGATATCGCCTTTGCCGGCCCGCTCGGCGATCCACATGTCCGCAATGTCTGGCCCGTCGGGGACGATCACTGTCTCCACCAACGGATTGGCCGAGGGTCGGATTCCTCCGTTCGAGACAATGAACATCCTGATGCCATGGCGGGTGGCGACCCGCTCGGCCCCGGCTTTCACCGGACAGGCATCGGCATCGACATAGATCACGCGAACAAAGCCTCGGCATGGAAGGCGATATGTTCTTCGGCGAAGGTCATGATGAAATAATAGCTGTGATCATAGCCCTTATGGAACCGCACAGTCGACGGCTGGCGGCGGCGACCAATCGCCTCGACCAAAGCCTCAGTCCGCAGGAGATTGGCAAAGGGATCCTCGGTGCCGGTGTCGATCAGCATCGGCCCGTCAAAGCCAACTTCCTCCATCAGTGCGGCGGCATCATAGGCCTGCCATTTCGCCTCATCCGCCCCAAGATAGGCTGTGAGCTGCTTGCGGCCCCAGTCCGACTGGCTTGGCTGACAGATCGGGGAGAGCGCGGAAACCGAAGCAAAGCGCCCCGGCATCGCCATCGCAAGCGTCAGTGCCCCGTGGCCGCCCATCGAATGGCCCATGATCGATTGCCGACTTTCATCAATCGGGAACGAAGCGGTGACGATCTTGGGCAATTCATCAAGGATATAGTTGCGCATCTGGAAATGCGCAGCCCAAGGTGCCTCGGTCGCGTTCACATAGAAGCCCGCGCCCTGCCCAAGATCATATTCGGGATCGTC
>RFZI01000292.1 GCA_009920775.1 Paracoccaceae bacterium
GTGCCGAGGCTGACGAAAGCCCGCCCGGCCTTCACCACGCCGACGCCGACCGCGCTTGCCGCATTGTCGCCACCACCGCCCGCCACGGGGATACCGGCGCAGAGACCGAAGCGGGCAGCCAGATCGCCGCAAAGGTGGCCGGAGACCTCAGAGCCATCGACCAGCCGGGGCATCTGCGCCCGTGTGAGACCTGTCGCGGCAAGAAGATCATCTGACCAATCCCGCCCGCCCGTATCGAGCCATGAGGTTCCAGCGGCGTCCGACATCTCGGCAACGTGCTCGCCCGTTAGCCACAGGCGCAGATAATCCTTAGGCAGCAGAACCTTGGCGACCTTGCCGAAAAGCTCCGGCTCGTGACGGGCGCACCACACCAGCTTGGGCGCGGTAAAGCCCGGAAAGACGATATTGCCAGAGATGGCGCGAAAGCGGGGATCGGCATCAAGCTCGACCGCCTCTTTGGCCGAGCGCGTATCGTTCCAGAGGATCGAGGGGCGCAAGATCTTGTCGGAGGCATCGAGCAGCGTCGCCCCATGCATCTGGCCCGAAAGGCCGATGGCTTCGATTCCCTTTAGGTCAACTTTGGCGCCAAGCGCCGTCAAAACCGCTTCACAGGCCGCGATCCAATCGGCGGGATCCTGTTCGGACCAGCCGCTAAAAGGCCGCGCCACCGAAAGGGGCGCGGTCGTTTCGGCGAGGATCGTTTGATCCGGGGCCACCACCACGCCTTTGAGGCCGGAAGTGCCCAGATCAAGGCCAAGATACATTAAGCGGCCTCGCGTTTGGGGTTCTTTCCGAGAATGATCATCGACAGGATATCGTCTTCGGTCACATCCTCGACCCGCTCTGTGCCGACGAGCTGGCCGTTCTTCATCACCGAAACCCGATCGCAAAGCTCCATCATCTCGCGCGTGTCGTGGCTGATGAGGAAGATGCCGAGACCTTGCGCCTTCAGCTCCTTGATCAGGTCCGCGACCATCGCCGTCTCATGCACGCCAAGCGCGGCGGTGGGTTCGTCCATGATCAGGATTTTGGCGTTGAAATAGACAGCGCGGGCGATGGCAACCGATTGCCGTTGGCCGCCCGAAAGTGCGCTCACCGGCTCTTTCAGCTTTTTGAAGTTGGGGTTGAGGCGGGCCATGATCTTGCGCGTCTCGGCTTCCATCCGCGCATCATCAAC
>RFZI01000293.1 GCA_009920775.1 Paracoccaceae bacterium
CAAAGGCTATGTCTCGGCTGACAAGAACAAGCCCGAAGACGCCCCGATCGGCATGATCTCGATCGACGCCATCTATTCGCCGGTCAAGAAAGTCAGCTACGACGTTCAGCCGACCCGCGAAGGCCAGGTTCTGGACTATGACAAGCTGACCATGAAGGTCGAAACCGACGGCTCGCTGACCCCGGACGATGCTGTGGCCTATGCCGCCCGCATCATCCAGGACCAGCTGTCGATCTTCGTCAACTTCGACGAGCCGGAAAGCGCCTCGTCCTCGTCCGACGACGACGGCCTCGAGTTCAACCCGCTCCTTCTCAAGAAGGTCGACGAGCTCGAGCTTTCGGTGCGTTCTGCGAACTGCCTGAAGAACGACAATATCGTCTACATCGGCGATCTGATCCAGAAAACCGAAGCCGAGATGCTCCGCACCCCGAACTTTGGCCGCAAGTCGCTCAACGAGATCAAGGAAGTGCTCTCGGGCATGGGTCTGCACCTCGGCATGGATGTCGAGGACTGGCCGCCGGAGAACATTGAGGATCTCGCCAAGAAATTCGAAGACGCGTTCTGATCGGGAAGGCCGGGCTGAAGCCCGGCCTACACCCCGCGACGAACCGGTAGGCCGGGCTTCAGCCCGGCACACCAAGACCCGGGCCCACGTGCCCCAAGGAGAGCCCCTGACACGCATCGGGGCCAGACAAAGCAAAACCGCCCGTAGAGGGCACATATTGGAGACTAGAAAATGCGTCACGCTCGCGGATACCGCCGCCTGAACCGGACCCATGAACACCGCAAAGCGCTGTTCGCCAACATGGCCGGCTCGCTCATCGAACACGAACAGATCAAGACCACCCTTCCCAAAGCCAAGGAACTCAAGCGCGTCATCGACAAGCTGATCACCCTCGGCAAGAAGGGCGATCTTCATGCCCGCCGCATCGCGGCTTCGCAGCTCAAGGAAGACAAGGACGTCGCCAAGCTGTTTGAAGTCCTCGGCCCCCGCTACAAAGACCGCAACGGCGGCTACAGCCGTGTGCTGAAAGCCGGCTTCCGCTATGGCGACATGGCTCCGATGGCGATCATCGAGCTTGTCGACCGTGACCCGGCCGCCAAAGGCGCCGCTGACAAGGCCCGCCTCGAGGCCGAAGAAGCGATGGCCGACGAAGAATAAGGCCGCGCC
>RFZI01000294.1 GCA_009920775.1 Paracoccaceae bacterium
GAAGCATCGAAAGGCTCACCTCGGCACCGACAAGTCGCGGCAGGCGCTGGGTGCCACCGGCAGCGGGGACAAGCCCCAGCTTCACCTGTGTCATACCAAAACGCGCCGTTGGCGTTACGACCCGGCGATGGCAGGCGAGGGCAAGTTCGAACCCCGCGCCAAGCGCCCGCCCCTTGAGGGCCGCAACGACCGGAACGGTCGCCTGCTCGATCCGCGCGGCCACATCGGACACAGAAGGTGCGCTGCCTTGAGTGGCGGCATCGGAAATCGGCAGACCGATGCTGAAATCCGCCCCCTGCCCTGCAATCACAATGCCAAGGAGTGCCCCATCGGAAAGCAGGCTGTCGAGACCCTGCATCAAGGCGCGGCGTATATCGTGATCAAGGGAATTGCCGGTGCCACCAGCCATCACCAGATGGCCCACGCCCCTGTGACGCATGATCCTGACCGGACCTCCCATCACCTTGCCCCTCGTCTTGCCACTACCACGCGCCTATTTGGCCGTTGATTGTGCGGCGGGACAAGCCAAAGATGCGCGTGAACAGGCTCAGACCTTGGCCGGAACCGGGCAGAACACCTCGTAGAGCCGTTCCAGAATCGGCCCGATGCGCTGGTCGGCAAGACGATAGCGGATCGTCCGGCCATCGCGGTCACACTCGACAAGCCCCTCGGCGCGCATACGCGCCAGTTGGCCCGATACATAGGACTGGCTGGCGCCAAGCACTTCTTCAAGGTCGCTGACGCAAAGCTCGCCCGGCAGAAGGGCACAGAGAATTCTGAGGCGGGCCGGATTCGACAACACCTTCAAGACCTCTGCGGCTTCGTCAGCAGCTTCGTTCATGGCTTTTGCGGCGACTTCGGGATCTTGCATTCGTGGCTCACTGATCTCGATTTGTTTATATTTCAATGTTGCAATGTTTAACAGGGCACTTATAACTGCCTCAAGAAGATTCGACTTGAGGCATTTCCCCCCAGGGCGTGGCTGTCTGCAAACTGTCACGATTTACCCACAATCCGCAAGCCTGCGCCTGCGGTCGGGGAAGATTTGCCACAGATCGGGGTTTTCTAGCGTCCGTTGCCGGGGCCGTCCGTATGGCTGGTCATCGGTTTCAGGCGCTCTCGCCAAAGGAAGAATATCGGAAGACAAATGCAACAAGAATGGATCTGGGG
>RFZI01000295.1 GCA_009920775.1 Paracoccaceae bacterium
TTCCTGGCGCCAGTGAACCGGACGACCCCTATGGCGATATTATTCTCGATCCCAATAATGGCGGTGTCGATCCCGATACGCAGGTGATCATCAACGGAATCCAGATGGATTTTACCGTCGAGTTCTCTGGATTGTTGCCTTTGACCCAAAGATTCATTGATCTCGGAGTTTGCGGCAAGGAGGTCGTCGTCATTTCGGCAGGTGGACAACGCTACTACTTTATTACCGACGGTAGCGGAACATACGAGATTATGAATGCGCTTCCCAAGGGCTCAATTCCTATCACGAATGTTACGACAGAGTCCGTGACGGTATGCTTTGCAAACGGCACCATGATCGCCACACCATCTGGGGAGCGTCTGGTTGAAGAACTCAAGGTTGGCGATCTGGTTCATACCGCCGATGGCGCGATCAAACCGATCCGCTGGATCGGCAAGCGGGAAATTTCGGTCGCCGATTTGATCTTAAAGAAGGAACTGCGCCCGGTCTGCATTGCCGCCAACAGCTTTGGGCCCGGCCTGCCCCACAGCGATCTATTCGTCTCCCGCCAGCACCGCGTCGCCATTGAAGGATGGACGGTCGAGATGCTTTTCGGAGAGGATCGCGTTCTGGCGCGTGCGGGCCATCTCGAACGAGGCGCCGTCCGCTCGGTTATCCCGTCAAAGCCTGTCACCTACTTCAACATTCTTCTCGACGAGCATGACCTCCTGATTTCCAACGGCCTTGCTGCTGAAAGTTTTCAGCCCGGTCCCGTCGGCATTTGCGCGCTCGACGATGCGGCACGCTCAGACCTCGAGGCGCTCGATCCTGCGCTTCTAGAAAAAGCCGCCACAGCCGTAGCGCCTAGCCTCAAATCCTATGAAACCGAGCTCCTGCTGCCCTATCTGTTCCCGGAAGCGCCGCAGATGCTCGACCTCGCCGCCTAAAGCCTAGCGGCTGAAATCGGTAATCACCGCAACGCCCGGCGGGGTCGGCCCGTTGAACGCCGCCAGCTCGCGCGAGGCTTCGGAAAGTGCGATGCGGCGGTTGACAAGCGGTGTCAGATCGACCCGCCCCGAAGAAATGAGCGCCAAGAGGCTTGGATAGCGCCACGCGGGCATACCCCGTGTCCCGAAAAGCGCCAGCTGGCCGGAATAGACCGCGTCCATCGGGATCGGCATGGTCACGTGT
>RFZI01000296.1 GCA_009920775.1 Paracoccaceae bacterium
ATATCCGGGAAGATATACATCAATGCCATGGAGATAAAGACGCAGGCCAAGAAGGGCATGACACCAGAAAAGATCTGCGTCAACTTCACCTCGGGCGGGGCGATGCCCTTGAGGTAGTAGGCCGACATCGCCATCGGTGGCGTCAGGAAAGAGGTCTGCAGGTTCAGTGCAACGAGGATGCCGAAGAAAAGCGGATCGATCCCAAAGTGAGGCAGAAGTGGCAGAAAGATTGGCACGAAGATAATGATAATCTCCGACCACTCGAGCGGCCAGCCAAGCAGGAAGATGATCAGCTGAGCGAGGAGTAGGAACATCAAAGGCGACATATCGAGGCTGGTCACAAATTCGGAGATGACCTTTTCGCCACCAAGGTACGAAAAGACCGACGAGAATGTGTACGAACCAACGAAGAGCCAGCAGACCATCGCAGTAGTGCGGACGGTCAGATAGACGCTCTCGCGCATCCGCTGCCACGTCATCGCGCGATAAGCAAATGCTAAGACGATGCCACCGAGCGCTCCGATCGAAGCGGCTTCCGTGGGAGTCGCAAGGCCGAAGAGAATCGAGCCGAGCACTGAGAGAATCAGAAAGGCGAGCGGGAAGAACGACGTCATAATCATTACGAAGAGCTTGCCGAAGGGCACATCCGGAACTTCCTCGTCGGACGGACGCGGAGCAACTGAAGGCTGAACAATCGAGCGGCCGATTACGTAGATAAGGTAAAGGCCGACGAGGGTGAATCCGGGTAGGAGCGCGCCGGCGTAGAGGCGCACAATCGAAACAGACGAGGCGGCCGCATAGACGATCAACATGATCGACGGCGGGATCAGGATGCCGAGTGTACCGCCGGCGCAGATGATGCCTGAGGCAAACGAGGTATCATAGCGGGCCTTGAGCATGGCTGGGAGAGCTAGAAGCCCCATGAGTGTTACCACGGCGCCAACAATACCTGTCGCGGTTGCGAAGAGGGCGCATGTCACTAGCGCAGCGACCCCCATCGATCCGGGAATACGTTTGGAGGCGATGTTAAGCGTGGTGAAGAGGCGGTCGACAATATTGGCTCGTTCGACGATGTAACCCATGAATAGGAAAAGCGGCACAGCCGTCAGGACCTCATTCGACATCACAGTATATGTCTGGTTGATGAATAGATCGAATATTCGGTTGTT
>RFZI01000297.1 GCA_009920775.1 Paracoccaceae bacterium
GCGCAGGCCGGCTCGGCCCCCACGCTCGAGATCCTCGGCACCGCCGCCAGCGCAGGCTATGACCTCTCGGCCCTGACGGGCCGGATCGAGGCCTTGGCCGCGCAGCGCTAGACCCAGAACACCCCCCTGAACCTGCGGCCCCTTTTCGGGGCCGCAGACGCCTTTACGCAAGCCAAAAGACAAGGCCCCACCATGACGTTGCGCTCTCTTTCCCGCTACATCCCCGTTCTCGACTGGGGGCGCAGCTATAATAGCAATGCCCTGTCCAACGACCTGATCGCCGCTGTGATCGTCACAATCATGCTGGTGCCGCAGTCGCTGGCCTATGCCCTGCTCGCGGGCCTGCCGCCCGAGGCCGGCATCTATGCCTCGATCGTGCCGATTATCCTCTATGCCATCTTCGGCACGAGCCGCGCCCTTGCTGTGGGCCCCGTGGCCGTCGTGTCGCTCATGACCGCCGCCGCCATCGGCAACGTGGCCGAGGCGGGCACCATGGGCTACGCCGCCGCCGCGCTGACGCTCGCATTCCTTTCGAGCGCGATGCTTTTGGCGATGGGCATTCTTCGCTTGGGCTTCATCGCCAATTTTCTGTCGCACCCCGTGATCGCCGGTTTCATCACCGCCTCGGGCATCCTCATCGCCTCGAGCCAGATCGGCCATATCCTCGGCGTCAAGACCGAGGGGCACACCCTCCCCGAGATCCTCGGCTCTCTGGTGCAGGGGCTTGGGTCGACCAACTGGATCACCGTCGCGATTGGGGTTCCGGCCACTGCCTTCCTCTTCTGGGTTCGCAAGGGGCTCAAGCCGCTCCTGCGCTCCAAGGGCGTCGGCCCGCGTCTTGCGGATGTGCTGACCAAAGCGGGCCCCGTTGCCGCGGTCGTGGTGACCACTCTCGCCGTCTGGGCCTTCGGCCTTGCCGACAAGGGCGTGAAGATCGTGGGCGACGTGCCACAGAGCCTACCGCCCTTCACCATCCCCGATTTCTCGCCCTCGCTGGTGATGCAACTTGTGATCCCTGCCCTTCTCATTTCGATCATCGGCTTCGTGGAATCGATCTCGGTCGCCCAGACCCTTGCCGCCAAGAAGCGCCAGCGCATCGACCCTGATCAGGAGCTGATCGGCCTCGGCGCCGCCAACCTCGGCGCGGCCTTCACCGGCGGCTATCCGGT
>RFZI01000298.1 GCA_009920775.1 Paracoccaceae bacterium
CGCCGCCGAAGGCCAAGCGCCGCTGGAGGCGCAGATGGCGATCACCTTTTTCGCCATGCTGATGGTCTGGCCCCTGATGGCCTATGGGCTGGCGGGGGCGACGCATCTTTTGGCGCGGCTTTTCGGGGGGCGGGGCAGCTGGTATTCGGCGCGGCTGGCGCTGTTCTGGGCGCTTTTGGCCAGCTCGCCGGCGTGGTTGTTTCACGGTCTGGTGGCGGGGTTCATCGGGCCGGGGCCGGCGCTGACGCTGGTCGGGGCAGGATTGCTCTTGGCTTTCTCGGCGATCTGGGTGCTATGCCTGCGCGAGGCCGAACGTTTGCCCGAGGCGGAGGATGCGGTGTGAGTGCTGAGATCTGTAGCATGGGCAATCTGCTGCGAATGACGCGCGAAACCGTGTCGAACCCGCGCGAGGGGGCGGCGCAGATCCTTGCCCTTGGGCTGTCGGGGCAGGCCTTGCACATCGCCTTTGGCCTTGTGATCATCTTGTCGATGCTGCTGGGCGAGATCGTCGTGCTGATCTCGCCGCCCGCCCCGCCAGAGGCGCTGAACATCTCGCCCGTCAGCCTTGGGGTGGTGCAAGCGGCCTTTTTGTTCGTGATCGCCCATGCCATCACGCGCATCGGACAATGGTTCGGCGGCACCGGCCAGTATACCGGCGCCTTGGCGTTGATCGTGTGGTTGCAATTCATCTTTCTGGTCGTGCAGCTTGTGCAGCTGGCCGCCATGCTGATCATCCCGCCGCTTGCGGGGCTGATCGGGCTTGCGAGCGTCGGGCTCTTCTTCTGGCTGCTCACGAATTTCGTCGCCGAGGTGCACGGGTTTCGCAACCTCTGGCGGGTGTTTCTCGGCCTCGTGCTCGGCCTCATGGTCTTCGGCATGGCGCTTTTTGCGGTGCTTCTGGCGCTGCTCACTTCGGTCGGGGGGGCCGCGTGATGTTCGACCTCGAAACCATCCGCGCCGATTTCCCGATCTTGTCGCGCCAGGTGAACGGCCGGCCGCTCGTCTATCTCGACAACGGCGCCTCGGCGCAAAAGCCGCGCGCGGTGATCGAGGCGGTGACGCGCGCCTACGCCGAGGAATACGCCAACGTCCACCGCGGGCTCCACTATCTCTCGAACCTCGCGACCGACAAATACGAGGCCGTGCGCGGCA
>RFZI01000299.1 GCA_009920775.1 Paracoccaceae bacterium
CTGCGCCAGCGCAAGGGCAAGGGCGGGGCCATTGAGCCCGCCGCCGACGATCAGGATGTCATATTCCGCAGCCATGAGGGCACTATCCCCAATCGGCCGGGATTGTCCATGCGCGGCAGTGCCGCTACCGTCGCGGCAATCAGGGAGGATCGGATGCAGGATTGGCTTTGGAAAAGCGCGGCAGAGCTTGGGCGCGGGATCGCCAAGGGCGAGATTGATCCGGTCGATCTGGCGCAAACCTATCTTGATGCGATCAAGGCGCATCCGATGCGCGACCGCATCTATGCCCGCCTGACCGAAGATCGCGCTATGGCCGAGGCCCGCGCCGCGAGCGCCCGCGCCAAATCCGGCCACCGGCTTTCGCCTTTGGATGGCGTGCCGATTTCATGGAAAGACCTCTTCGATACTGCAGGCGTCGCCACCGAAGCCGGGACCGCCTATCTGAATGGCCGCACGCCAGAACGCGACGCCGAAGTGTTGCGCCTCGCCACGGGCAAGGGATTGGTTTGCCTCGGTAAAACCCACATGACCGAGATCGCCTTCTCCGGCCTCGGCTATAACCCGATCACCGCCACGCCACCCAACAAGGTCGATCCTGAGGCGGTTCCGGGCGGCTCATCGTCGGGTGCTGCGGCCTCAGTGGCCTTCGGCCTCGCCGCCGCAGGGATTGGCTCGGATACAGGCGGCTCAGTGCGCGTGCCGTCGGGGTGGAACGATCTCGTCGGCCTCAAGACGACGCATGGCCGCCTCTCGCTCGAGGGGGTCGTGCCGCTCTGCAAGACCTTCGATACCGTTGGCCCCCTCTGCCGCACTGTCGAAGACGCGGCCCTCCTTTGGGATGTGCTCGGTGGTGATGCGGTCGATCTGGTCGGCGCGGATCTGAGCCGCGTGCGGTTGGCGGTTCTCGACACTATCGGCGCCGAAGACTTGGAGGACGAACCCCGCGCCGCCTTCCGCTCGGCCGTGGCGCGGCTCAACGATGCGGGGGCCGAAATCAGCCACATCACCTTCGAGCCCCTGCGCGAAGCCTTTGCCATGGCGGGCGGCCTCTTCACCGCCGACGCCTATGCCTATTGGCGCGAGACCATCGAGGCGCGGCCCGAGTTAATGTATCACCAGATCCTCAAGCGCATCCGCCCC
>RFZI01000300.1 GCA_009920775.1 Paracoccaceae bacterium
TCAACCGTATCCTTCATCGTCTTGAGGCCGACCCAAAGGCCGGAAAACCGCGACAGGGCAAAGCCGTAGAGGCCGTAATCAAGGATTTCCTGAACGCCCGCGGGCGAGAGGACCGGCATATAGGCATCGACCATCGCCCAATCGGACTGATGGCAGACGGTCGAGCTTTCGCCGGTGTGGTCGTCGCCCATCGCCATAAGGACGCCGCCGTTGCGCGAGCTGCCCGCCATATTGGCGTGGCGCATCACATCGCCCGAGCGGTCGACCCCCGGCCCCTTGCCATACCACAGGCCAAAGACACCATCGAATTTGCCCTCGCCGCGCAGCTCGGCCTGCTGGGTGCCCCACAGGGCTGTGGCGGCGAGATCTTCGTTGAGACCAGCTTCAAAGCGGACGTCGGCGGCTTGCAGGTCCTTCTGCGCCTTCTGCATCTGCTGGTCGACCGCGCCGAGGGGCGAGCCGCGATAGCCGGTGACATAGCCCGCGGTATTCAGCCCCGCCGCCCGATCCCGCGCCTTTTGCATGAGCATGAGGCGCACCAACGCCTGCGTGCCATTGAGAAGCACGGTTCCCTGCCCAAGGTCATACCGGTCGTGCAGGCTGACGGCGCGATGGCTCATGATGACACTCCTCCCAAAGCTGGCGTTATTATAGGTCATAATATCTGACCTACCAAGCAATAAATACCTGACAGCCTATATTGTCTGTCGCATAGTGGCCCGTGTAAGGATCGGTCCCTCATAGAAGAGTAAGAGCAGTCATAGGTCAGCCATGGATTGGGATAAGCTAAGAATATTTCACGCAGTCGCCGACGCCGGAAGCCTCACCCATGCGGGGGACACGCTGCACCTGTCGCAATCGGCCGTATCGCGGCAGATCAGGGCGCTGGAAGAATCACTCAATACGACCCTCTTTCACCGCCACGCGCGGGGCCTGATCCTGACTGAGCAGGGCGAACTTCTGTTCGACGCGACCCGCTCGATGAACAAGCGCCTTGAAGCCGCCGCCGCCCGTATCCGCGACAGTGAGGAAGAGGTTTTCGGCGAACTCAAGGTCACGACGACCACAGGCTTCGGCACCCTCTGGCTCGCGCCGCGCCTGCCCAAGCTCTACGAGAAATATCCCGAGCTGAAGATCGAC
>RFZI01000004.1 GCA_009920775.1 Paracoccaceae bacterium
CCCGCCTGCGCCAGACCATCGCCCGCCGCCTGAAAGAGGCGCAGAACACCGCCGCCATGCTCACGACCTATAACGAGGTCGATATGTCGGGCGTGATGGACCTGCGCAACGCCTACAAAGACCAGTTCGAGAAGAAGCACGGCGTCAAGCTCGGCTTTATGTCCTTCTTCACCAAGGCCTGCTGCCACGCGCTCAAGGAAGTGCCGGATGTGAACGCCGAGATCGACGGCACGGACGTGGTCTATAAGAATTTCGTCCACATGGGCGTGGCTGTCGGCACGCCTACGGGCCTTGTCGTTCCCGTGGTGCGCGATGCCGACCAAAAGAGCTTTTCCGAGATCGAGAAGGAAATCGCCGCCCTCGGCGTCAAGGCCCGCGACGGCAAGCTGTCCATGGCGGATATGCAGGGCGGCACCTTCACCATCTCCAACGGCGGCGTCTATGGCTCGCTCATGTCCTCGCCGATCCTCAACCCCCCGCAGTCGGGCATCCTCGGGATGCACAAGATCCAAGATCGCCCCGTGGTCGTCGACGGCCAGATCGTCATCCGCCCGATGATGTATCTCGCCCTCAGCTACGATCACCGCATCGTCGACGGCAAAGGCGCTGTGACCTTCCTCGTGCGGGTGAAAGAGGCCCTAGAGGATCCGCGCCGGTTGTTGATGGATCTTTGAAGCCCTACGATTGGCATCGAGAGACGGGCAATGATGGACACCCGACCCACCCGAGAAGCGAGCCATAGCGTGGCCCTCGTGGCGTGCATGCGCAACGAGGGTCCATTCGTTGTTGAGTGGCTTGCCTATCACCGAGGGCTCGGATTTCAGGAGATTCTAGTCTTCACCAACAGCTGCACAGATGGATCCGATCTACTTCTGGACCGTCTGAATCAGCGGGGCCTCGTGACCCACATTCGTCAAGTCCCCCCGCTGGGGAAGTCGCCCCAAATCACTGCTATGGAGATCGCATTTCAGCACCCCAAAGTGCAGGGATGCGAGTGGCTAATGCACATCGACGCCGACGAATTCATTTACATCGAGGTCGGCAAGGGTCAGATCAGCGATATAATCGACGCCGTGGGTCCGGCCGATGTCATCGCATTTGCTTGGAAGATATTCGGAAAGAACGGCCACGGCTGGTGGGACGGCGGCAATGTTTTGACTACCTTTACCCGATCGCAAGGCCAACCCATGCGTCGCTGCGTGGATCATAAATCGCTTTTCAAACACGGCAAATTCCTTTTCGCGACAGACCACATGCCCAAAGGCCCCAAGGATCGTAACATTGTCGCCCGCAACACGGCAGGGGACGAGCACCAGACTCGCAGCCTCGAACGCAACAACACGCGCAGCCGCTACAAGATTCCCTTTCGGCAGGTCGTTTTCACCAACGCCTGCCTTAATCACTATGCCCTCAAGACCGACGACATATTTCTCATGAAGAACGACCGTGGGGACCGGAAGGGCCATGTCGGCCACACCCGCTATTTCCACGAAGGGCAATTTCACCGCCGCTTCGACCGAAATGAACACGCAGATCGTGCAATTCTCGCCCGCTGGCCCGAAGTCGAAACAGAAATTGCTGCGCTTCTTGCCGACGATGAAACACGTCGCCTCAACGATGCTTGCCTGGCCGCCTATATCGAACGCCGTGACAAGGTTCTTACCCCTGAACAGATCGCTGCGTGGACTGCGAGCCCTGATGAATCCGAGGACACCACGCCATGACCCCCGAGCTTCAAGCCCTCGCCTATGCCGGCCTCCTTCAGGGCGTCCAATACGTTCTGATGTCGGTCACAGCCAATCGCGACCTCGGCCTCGGCAAGACCATGTCGGCCCGCGATCTCCATCGTCTGGGCAAACCCCTTGCCGAGCTTCTCGGTGTCCGCGCCGGCCGCCTGCACCGTGCCTTCACCAACCATTTCGAAGGGCTCGTCCTCTTCACCCTCGCGGTCGTCGTCGTGACCCTCGCCGACCGCGCCACCGGCTTTTCCGCCGCCTGCGCCTGGACTTATCTCGGCGCGCGCATCCTCTATGTCCCGGCCTATTTCTTCGGCCTCTCGCCGTGGCGCTCGATCATCTGGCTCGTCGGTTTCCTCGCCACCATGGCGATGCTCGCCTCGGCCCTTGTTTCCTGACCTCCCCTCGAAAGGACCCGCCCATGTCGAACTATGACGTCATCATCATCGGCGCTGGCCCCGGCGGCTACCACCCATTCGCTGCACGAAGCCCAACACAACTTCGCGACCATGGGCCTCAAGGCTGCCGCGCCTGAGGTCGATTGGGCGCAGATGCAGGCCTACAAACAGGATGTGATCGACGGCAACACCAAGGGCATCGAGTTCCTCTTCAAGAAGAACAAGGTTGATTGGATCAAAGGCTGGGCCTCGATCCCCGCCCCCGGTCAGGTCAAGGTGGGCGAGGCCACCTATGAGGCCAAGAACATCGTCATCGCCACCGGGTCTGAGCCTTCGGCGCTGCCCGGCATCGAGATCGACGAGAAAACGGTCGTGACCTCCACGGGCGCCCTCTCGCTTCCTTCGATCCCCAAATCGGTCGCCGTGATCGGCGCAGGCGTCATCGGCCTCGAGCTCGGCTCGGTCTATAGCCGCCTTGGCGCCGAGGTGACCGTGATCGAATACCTCGACGCCATCACCCCTGGCATGGACGGCGAGGTGCAGAAAACCTTCCAGCGGATGCTCAAGAAACAGGGCCTCAAGTTCGTCATGGGCGCCGCCGTTCAGAGTGTACAAACCACGAAAACCGGCAACAAAGTTTCGTACAAACTGCGCAAGAACGACAAGGAAGAGGCGCTGGAGGCCGAGGTCGTCCTCGTCGCCACCGGCCGCCGCCCCTTCACGGCGGGCCTCGGTCTCGAGACCCTCGGCGTCGAGATGACGGGGCGCGGCCAGATCGCCACGAACCACTACGCCACCAACATTCCCGGCCTCTACGCCATCGGCGACGCCACCCCCGGCCCGATGCTCGCCCATAAGGCCGAGGATGAAGGCGTGGCCCTCGCCGAGATCCTCGCGGGCCAAAAAGGCCATGTAAATTATGAGGTTATCCCCGGCGTGATCTATACCCACCCCGAGGTCGCCTCGGTCGGCGCCACCGAAGAGCAGCTCAAGGAAGAAGGCCGCGCCTATAAGGCCGGCAAATTCTCCTTCATGGGCAATGGCCGCGCCAAGGCCGTCTTCGCAGGCGACGGTTTCGTGAAGATCCTCGCCGACGCTACCACCGACCGCGTCCTCGGCTGCCACATCATCGGCCCCGCCGCCGGCGACCTCATCCACGAGATCTGCGTCGCCATGGAGTTCGGCGCCGCCGCCGAAGACATCGCCAGGCCCGCAAGGGCCGAGGGGGCAGCGCCCCCTACCCTTTCAACATCCGTAGGCCCTGCGAAACGTCGGTCCTGACCGCCAGCCGCAACCCCGGCTCATCCCCCGCCTTCAAAGCGGCGAGGATGAGCTTGTGGTGATAGGGCGGATCCTTGCGGTTGAGCCGCCCATAAAGCGCCCGCATGGTCGGCCCGAGCTGAAGCCAAACTGTCTCGGTCATCGCCAACATCGCCGGCGCCTGTGCTCGCAGATAGAGTGTCCGGTGGAACTCGAGGTTCATCCGGATATAGCCGATCGCATCATGCCGCGCGACCATCTGGCTGACGCCCTGATTGATCGTCTCAAGCCGTTCGATCAGGGCGAAATGTGCCCGCGGCAAAGCCCGGCTCGCCAGCTCCGGCTCAAGAAGCGCCCGCAAAGTCGCGAGCTCCTCGATCCGCTCGTTCGACAGCTCGGGCGTGGAAATTCGCCCCGACGAACTCATCGTCAGCGCCCCCTCCGCCGCAAGACGCCGCACCGCCTCGCGCGCCGGGGTCATCGAGACATCGAACTCCTTGCCGATGCCTCGCAAAGTCAGCGCCCGCCCCGGCTCGATCTCGCCATGCATGATCCGCGCACGTAGGCTGCGATAGACCCGCTCGTGGGCGGCGTTGTTCGGATCGGTGGGGCGTGTTGTCGGCAGCATGGCCTTTTGTGATCACAAAATAGCCTGCCGTCAATCGGTGAAGCGGATCCGATGCAACCTGTCGCCCTCGCTCCGCAGCCAGCTCCGGTGCCTCTCAAAATCGGGGCATATCCGCGCGACCAGCGCCCAGAAAGCAGGCCCGTGATGCAGCTCCTGCAGATGCGCGACCTCATGCGCCGCGACATAATCAAGCACCTCCGGCGGCGCCATGATCAACCGCCAGGAATACATGAGCCCACCATGTGCCGTGCAGGAGCCCCAGCGCGAACGTGTGTCACGCAGAGTGAGCTTGCTATAGCTTCGCCCGATCGCGGCGGCATAGCGGTCGGAAGCCTCAGCCAGACGGTCCCGCGCACGCGCCTTCAGAAAAGCCAGCGCTCGCGCCGCCGCATCCTCGGCCCGCCCCGGAACGATGAGCGAGGCCTCTGAAACCGCGATTCGCCGGGACGATCCCACCTCGAGCCGCAGATCGCGGCCCTCGAACGGAATGAGATCGCCGACCTGAACCCGGCGCATATCACCCAGTTGATCCAGATGCCCGCGCAGCCAGCCTTCGCGCTCCCTCAGGAACGCCACACCTTCGCGTTCGGCCACGCCCGAGGGAAGCGTCAACGTCACCAGCCCATCCAGACGCGAGATGCGCAGCGACAATCGCCGCGCGCGCGCCGAACGCTTGAGCGCAACAGCGATCGGGGGGTTGCCTTCCAGAACACATCGGCCCATATGCAGCATCTCGCCAGAATCCGGTGTCAAAGCCTTTGACACCTCGATCAGCATATGGCAGGTGGCGGCGATCCGCTGCAAGTGCACGACAAGTTTTTGAAGGGACAGCCATGCCCAAGGAAGAATGGGGTACCAAGCGCGTTTGCCCGACCACCGGCAAGCGCTTTTACGACCTGAACGCCGACCCGATCGCCAGCCCCTACACGGGCGAGATCGTCACCTTCGAGCAGGGCAAGACCCGCACGATGGTGGCCGATGCCGAGGACGCGCAGACCAAGAAACTCAAGTCGATGGATGACGATGATGATCTGATCCTCGATGATGACGACGACGATGATGTCGATCTCGGAGACGACGTTCTCGACGAGGACGAGGACGACGACAATGTCTCCTTCGACGACCTCGGCGACGTTGCTGCCGACGACGACTAATTTCTTTCCCCGGGGCGTGTTTTTCTTCTTGAACTCGCCCCGGTCGCCGCTTAGAGAGCGGCACGCAGACGGAAACGTCTGACCAAGGATGGGGCCATAGCTCAGCTGGGAGAGCGCTTGCATGGCATGCAAGAGGTCAGGGGTTCGATCCCCCTTGGCTCCACCAAATCCTTCCGAGATGAAAGTTGAAACAGGGCGCCCAAAGGCGCCTTTTGTCGTTCATGCGTGTCTAGAACTGGAACTGTACCGCGAAGACCGCTCCAAAATTTGACCCGATGCCACCGGACAAATTCTCAGATCCATAGGCGCCAAGATAGAGCTCGGCATTCTCTGACAATGGGCGCTGGTAGGTCACGCCGAAGTCGATTTGGCGGCTTTGTGGCGCGAGATTGAGGGTCATGTCTTCATAGCCGATCCCCCCATCCGAGAGCACCATGGGAAGGGTTGTCTGAGCAGTGCCGGAATTGACCGAGGGTGGCGCTGCGACGGTAAAGCTCAGAAGATCGCTCTCGCGGCCGACCGAAGCAAGTTGAAGCGTGGCGCTCAGGCTGTCGAAGGTAATATGCGAGATCTCGTTGAACAGAGCCTGCGCGGGGGGCGTGACAATGCCCGCTTGGGCATTGATCGAGACATATGCGCCGGGCGCAACCTCGCCGCCGATACCAAGATCAAGCGAAGCCACATTGCTGGCTCCGGGCCCTTTCGGCCCACCGATCGATAGCGGCCCGCCCTGATCCGCGAGCCAGCTGAAACCCCAATTGATCTCGGCAGAGCCAAACTCGCTTGTCTGGCGCAGGGAAATACCGGCGGACCCGCCTAGGGAGGGCATCAGGACGCTGGCTTCAATTGTCTCGATCGCTGTCGGGACCGATTTGCCCCCATATGCGCCCAAGAGGCCCGCAGACCCGCCGCCCACTGCGCCTTCGCGCAAGGGTGCCAAGTCTGCACCAGAAATTTCTGCTGCTCGCATTACCGACAGGGGCACCGGGCGCGCCGAGGCAGACAAGGCTTCGGCGGGCATTGTGAAGGTAGCCGCAAGGGCATCTTCCACGACAACTTGGCGCCCCTCGAGCGCTTCGCTTACGGCGTTGCCAAAGGCCGATCCCGTCACAACTGCCGGCTCGCCCACCGGAATGGAGGCGCCGCTCGGGGTTGGAACCGCCGCCCCTCCAATCGGTAAGAGAGCTGCACGGATATCGAGGAAGCCGTGACCGAATTCCTCATTGAACCCGTGCGTGACCCCATTGCCGAAATCGAGGATGCCGTCGAAGGAATCGAGAAAACTGTTGTCAGCCGACGCCAATAGCCGGTCTCGAAGCTGATGTGGCGTCAGGCCCATTCCCGAAAAGGCTTCGGCCAGGAGCGCAAGGGCGCCGGACACCTGAGGCGCTGCGAAGGATGCGCCGGTAGAAAATTCATAGCCACCACCCGCCGTCGTAGACTCCCACGCGCCATCCGCAAAAAGGCACCATCGAGCAGATTCCAGGCAGGCCGACGAGATTCGCTCAGCACTCTGGATGCTTGTGTCGTCATATTTTGGCACAGCATTGCCGACCGCCAGCCACCCGGACTCGAGCTCAGGCTCAAGCACTGGCAAGCCGTCCATGATCCCCGCCCTTGTCAGGTTCTCATCGTTGCGTAACGCGAAAACCACCACACCTTCGGCCGCATAGCTGCGCAGCGCCTGAAGGTATGTCGCCCCGCCATTTCCCCCGAACGCCGAGTCATAGCCACGCTGGGTGGCGTCGAGGTTCGTGTAGCCCCAGGAATTGTTGATCGCGACAGCCCCGATCGAGCGGGCGAGGTTGATGGAGTCGGCCATGCCGGTCTGGCTATCAAAGGATCCCAGAAGGAGATCCGCATTTGGCGCAATGCCGATCATGCTTCCCGAACCATCGGCAGCAGCCACGCCGACAACCATCGTGCCATGCGCGTCGACTGGGAGCGTCCTCAAGTCTTCTGCGGAATATATCGTCTTGTTCGAAAAATCGGGATGCGTCGGATCAAACCCTGAATCTAGGAAACCAATAATCTGGCCCTGCCCTGTCAGCCCTGCGGCATGGGCGAACTGGACGCGCGAGGATTCAAGCGGATAGCTGTCGTAGGTTACAGTGGGAGCATCCGAGAAGAACCAGCCAAACGATTTTTCAAAAAGGTATCGCGCGTCGTTGGTGACGAGGTTTCTAGCGGCGTCAGCGTAGGGAGCAAAACTTTCCACGAAATAAACATCGTAGAATACGTCGAAATACCCGCTCTCCTCGGGAATAGGCGCCGTCGTAGGGCCACAGGCAGAAAGGGCGGGCGCAAGGCACGCTAGGGCCAGACCTGCACCTGTCAGGGGTCGCTGCATCGTTCCGATTTGCCTCACTTCATTTTCCCCAGACTAGCGAAGTTGGGTAAACAGGAAAGGAATAATCGGTGAACGGACTATTGCCGATCAGGAATCGATGCGCTCTCCGGTCTTTGCGTCGAAAAGATTGACCGCGGCGCGGTCGATCTCGAGCGCAAGCTCGCCCGGCGCGTCCTCGTTAAACCGGCCCGGAAGCTTGGCCAGGAACGGTTTGCCCGCCAGACGGAACAGGACAAAGCTCTCGGCTCCGGTATGTTCGACCATTTCCGGGCGAAGCCGCAGATCGGCCTTGCCCTCAGCAACAAAGACGTGTTCGGGCCGGATCCCTGCAATCACTTGTTCGGGCAGCTTTCGGTCGCCCCATCCCTTGCCCATGACAACTTCCTGATCGCCAAGCAGAAGCCCCTTCTTGGTCACCGTGGCCGGCATCAGGTTCATCGGCGGGGTTCCCATGAAATCGGCAACAAAGGTATTGGCGGGGGTGTCATATATCTCGTGCGGGGCCCCGATCTGCTGGACGATCCCTCCCTTGAGAACGACGATGCGCGTGGCCAGCGTCATGGCTTCGATCTGGTCGTGGGTCACATAGACGATCGAGGCGCCGGTCGTCTTGTGCAGGCGCTTGATCTCGGCGCGCATCTCGACCCGCAGCTTGGCGTCAAGGTTCGAGAGCGGCTCGTCGAAAAGGAACAGCTTGGGCTCGCGCACCAACGCACGGCCCATGGCGACCCGCTGACGCTGGCCACCGGAAAGCTGGCTTGGTTGGCGATCAAGCAGATGATCAATCTGCAAGAGCTTGGCCACTTCGTCGATCTTTGCCTTGGCCTTGTCGGCCGGCACTTTGCGGATCTTCATGCCAAAGCCAATATTTTCGGCCACGGTCATGGTCGGATAAAGCGCGTAGGACTGAAACACCATCGCGATGTCGCGGTCTTTCGGCGGTTCGTTCGTCACATCGCGCCCACCGATCTTGAGCTCACCCGACGTGATCTCTTCCAGCCCGGCGATACAGTTGAGAAGCGTGGACTTGCCACAGCCCGAGGGGCCGACAAGCACAAGAAACTCGCCCGGAGCCATCGAAACGTTGACGTCTTTCAGAACTTCGACCGCGCCATAGCTTTTCTTCAGCGCATTGATTTCAAGCGCGGCCGCGGTGGTTGATTGGTCTAGGGCCATGGATCGGTGCCTCCTTTGGGGACGGGTCCGGTGCTTTCGCGCACGATAAGCTCGGCGCGGATCTGGGTTTGAAGGGTATCGGCTTCGCCACCGGCGATGTGATCAATCAGATGGTTGGCGAGCGGGCTACAGGCATCGCGCAAAGGCGAGCGGGTGACCGTTAGTGGCGGATCGAAATTCACGGCGCGGAATTGCGGCAAGGCATCGTCATGGGCGATCAGCGACAGATCCGAAGGAACCGAAAGCCCGAGATCCTTGGCGGCCCGCATGACGCCGGCAGCGATCAGGGTCGAGCCACAGACGATGGCTGTCGGCTGTGCACCGCGCCGACCCGAGAGCATCGCCAGCGCCTCGGTATAGCCGTAGCTTTCCGAGGGGGTCTCATGCCCGATGAAGGCCTCGGGGGTGTTGAGCCCCTCTTGGGCAACCGCCTCGCGAAATCCTTCTTCGCGGTCGATAGCGAATGAGAAATTGATGTCGCCGTTCAAAAGCGCAATCCGGCGGTGGCCGAGCGTGGCGAGAAGGCTCACGGCATCGCGGCTCACGGCTCGGTTGTCGATCCCGTAGAAGGGATAATGCACCTCGGGGTCAGATTGGCCGTGCATCACGAAGGGAATGCCGCGCGCTTGCAGGAAAGCCACCCGCGGGTCATTCGGCACCGGCGCGTTCAGGATAAAGCCATCGAGGATGCCGCGTTCGAGCATCCGTTCATAGACCGTTACCGGATCATCGTGCTGGTCGACCGAGAGGACGAGATCGACATCGCGTTCGGCCAGCGCCGCCGTCAGGCCAGTGAGAATTTCAAGGAAGGTCTGGTCGGCGGTCATGTCGGCGTTGAGCTTGGCGATGAAACCGACCATCCCCGACCGTCCGGTGACAAGCCGCTGCGCGATACGGTTGGGCTTATAGCCGATACGGTCGGCCACGTCCTGAACACGGGCACGGGTGCGAGCGCTGACTTCAGGAAAGCCGTTAAGCGCCCGGCTGACTGTCGCCACCGAGAGGCCAAGCTCTGCGCTGATATCCTTAAGGGTCGCCATTCGCCGTCATTCAAACCGTTTCAAAAAGTGAGCCTAGCGATTCGCAACCGACATGACAATAAAAAGTGAAAATGCTGCATATGCAAAATATATCGGCATTTAAAACGTTTTGAGTTTTTCGGAAATATTGTTAGCCTTGCCTCCGAATCAATAGCTGCACCAGCGGCGAATCGGGGATTGTGCAATGCGGGAATGGTGGCGGGATGCGGTGATCTATCAGATTTATCCGCGCTCGTTTCAGGACGACAACGGCGACGGGATCGGCGATCTGCGGGGCATCACCCGCCGCTTGGGTCACGTTGCCGCGCTCGGCGTCGATGCGATCTGGCTTTCGCCGTTCTTTACCTCGCCCGACAAGGACATGGGCTATGACGTCTCGGACTACACCGACGTCAATCCCGTCTTTGGCACACTTGCGGATTTCGATGCGCTCGTCGCGCGGGCGCACGCGCTCGGCCTCAAGGTCATCATCGATCAGGTGATCAGCCACACCAGCGATCAGCACCCGTGGTTTCAGGAAAGCCGCCAAAACAAGACCAACCCCAAGGCGGACTGGTACGTCTGGGCCGATCCCCAACCCGATGGCACTCCTCCCAACAACTGGCCATCGGTCTTTGGCGGGTCGGCCTGGATGTTCGAGGCGCGGCGGCGGCAGTATTACCTCCACAACTTCCTGACCGAGCAGCCCGACCTCAATTTCCACAATCCCGAGGTCGTCGATGCGCTTCTTGACACGATGCGCTTCTGGCTCGAGCGCGGTGTCGACGGGTTCCGGCTCGACACCGTGAATTTCTATGTCCACGACAAGCTCTTGCGCGACAACCCGCCCTCGGGCTGGATCGAGTTTCCCGGCAATCCCTACGAGGCGCAGGATCACGTCTATTCCAAGACCCAGCCGGAAAACATCGCCGTCCTGCGCCGCATTCGCGCGCTGACCGACGAGTATGACGCGCGAATGCTGGTAGGCGAGGTAGGCGAGTCGATCCGGCCGATCGAGGTGATGGCCGAATACACCTCGGGCGATGACAGGCTGCATATGGCCTATTCGTTCGAGTTTCTGGGCGATGCCCATACGGCCGAGCATTTCCGCTCGCGGATCATGAACTTCCTCAAGAAAGCGCCAGACGGCTGGCCCTGCTGGTCGTTCTCCAACCACGACGTGCGCCGCCATGCCTCGCGCTGGACCAAGCCGGGCGGGGATGTGGATGCGGTGGCGCGCCAGTCGATCGCGCTTTTGTGCAGCTTCCCCGGAACGCTTGGCGTCTATCAGGGCGAAGAGCTTGGCCAGACCGAGACCGACATCGAATTCCACGAGTTGACCGATCTGGGCTACATTGATTTCTGGCCTGATCACAAAGGCCGCGACGGTTGCCGGACCCCGATGGTCTGGGAGGCTCACGCCCATCACGCCGCCTTCACCACCGGCGTGCCGTGGCTGCCGGTGAAGGCGCCGCAAGCCGCGCGGGCCGTCGATCTTCAGGAAGCTGACGGCGCGAGCGTTCTGAACGCCTATCGCGCTACGCTTTCGTTCCGCAAATCGCGCGACGAGCTTCGGCTCGGCGCGACCGAGTTCCCCGTCCTGCCCGAACCGCTTCTGGCGATCCGGCGCAGCTATGGTGGAAAGGTTCTGACAGGCGTTTTCAACCTGTCGGATCAGGCTCAGAGGTTGACGGTCGAGGGCAAGGCCCGCGCTGTCGGTCCGAAGGCCGCACATCTGGCCGGAGGCAAGCTCGAGCTGCCTCCGAACGGCTTTATCTTTTTGGAAGAGGAAGGCGCGGTGAATTTTGCGCCTTCAAAGGTAACCGCTCTGGCCTAGCGCCAGAGCACACATGGCACTCAAGGGAGGAAACCATGAAACTGACCAAGAAACTGGGCCTTGCGGCCCTCCTGCTGACCACCGCGTCGCCGGCTCTCGCCCTCGAAGAAGGCAAGCTGCTGATTTGGATGGGCGGCGACAAGGGCGATGCGCTTCTTCAGGAAGTCGTCGCGCAATTCACTGCCGATCTGGGCGTGGAAGTTGTCGTCGAGGTCGCTGACCCGCTGACCGACAAGTTCCAGCAAGCCGCCGCCACCGGCGATGGCCCCGATATCGTTCTTTGGGCGCATGACCGCTTTGGCGAATGGGCCGCTGGCGGCCTGATCCAGCCGGTCGATCCCTCGCAGGAAATGACCGATGGCATCCTCGCTTCGGCTTGGGACGCTGTTTCGTTCGGCGGCAAGGTCTGGGGCTATCCGGTCAACGTCGAAGCGATCGGCCTTGTCTACAACAAAGACCTGATCGACACCCCGCCGGCAACCTTCGAAGAAATCAAAGACCTCGCGGTGCCGGAAGGCGTCAGCGCGATCCTTTGGGACTACAACAACACCTACTTCACCATGCCGATGCTGATGGCCAATGGCGGCTTTGCCTTCCAGAAGGTCGATGGCGTTTTCGACGGCAAGAACACCGGCGTGAACAACGAAGGCGCGATGATGGGTGCCAATGTGCTCAAGTCGCTGTTTGACGATGGCGTGATGCCGGCCGGCGTCGATTATGGCGTCATGGACGGCGCGATGGCCAAGGGCGAGACCGCAATGGTCATCAACGGCCCGTGGTCGTGGGCTGGCTACAAAGGCGCAGGCATCAACATCGGTGTTGCTCCGCTGCCGACCGTCAACGGTCAGGTCTCTCCGCCGTTCCTCGGCGTTCCGGCCTTCGCTGTTAACGCCGCGACCCCGAACAAGGATCTCGTGATCGAGCTTCTCGAGAACTACATCCTGACCGACGAGGGCCTCGCCCACTGGAATGCCAACGGCAACCTCGGCGCTCTGGCTGACATTTCGGCCGGTCAGGCTCAGGAAGATCCGCTGGTGAAGGCCACCATCGCCAACGCCGCCAACGGCATCCCGATGCCCTCGAACCCGGAAATGGGTGCGTTCTGGGGCGCGATGGGCCCGGCTCTGACGAACATCACCACTGGCGTCCAGTCGCCGGAAGATGCTCTGAACGACGCCGCCAAGCGTATCCTCGGCGAATAATCCCGCCTAACTTGAACAGGGCGGCGGAGCGATCCGCCGCCCGATCCAACTTACGAGGTCACGATGAGTGCACCCGCAGACGCCATTCCCCAGACCGAACAGCCGCAATACCTGCGGTGGGCCATTGTGGCCGCGATCACGCTCGGGCTGCTGTATGTCGCCTTTTATCTCTACCTGATCGCGCAGCCGCTCTTTGCGGTTGTCATCCTCGCGATCGGTGTAATTTTCGCGCTGATCTTCGGGCGCAACAGATACTACAACCTGCGCTTCGTCTTTCCGAGCGTCGCAGCGATCTTGCTGTTCGTGGCCCTGCCCATCGGGTATACGATCTGGATCGGTTTCACGAACTACTCCTCCTTCAATCTTCTGACCTTCGAGCGGGCCAAGTCGGTTCTCTTGTCGCGCGGGTCGGTCGACAAATCGACAGAACAGCCTTTTGCCGTGGCCGATCTGGGCGACGGAACCTATCAAATCTGGCTGCCTGAAGCGGGGCTTCTGTCCGATCCGGTGAGCCTGACCGAGGCGCTTGAAGAGGCGGCTCTTGAGCCCGCGGGCGAGCCGTCAAACCTCTTGTCGGCCAAAGATGCCATCAAACTGCGTTCGGGGCTTCAGACGCTCACACTCCATACACCCGACGGCATCGCAATCCAGAACTCGGGGCTGCGCACCTTCGCAAGCCTCATGCCGGATTATCGCGAGCTTGAGGATGGCCAGCTTGAGCGCATCGCTGACGGTGTCATCCTTACGCCCGATCACGGCGAGGGGTTCTATTTTGCCGACAACGGCGAAAAGATCCCGCCGGGCTGGTATGTGAATATCGGCTGGCGAAACTTTGACCGGATTTTCAACAATTCCGGCATCCGCGAGCCGATGATCGGCATCTTCGTCTGGACAGTGGTCTTTGCGGCCGCGTCGGTTGTGCTGACTTTCGCGGTTGGCCTTCTCCTCGGCGTGATCCTCCAATGGGAGCATCTGCGCGGTAAGGCGATCTATCGGATCCTGCTGATCCTGCCCTATGCGGTGCCGTCCTTCATTTCGATCCTCGTCTTCCGCGGCCTCTTCAACCAGAATTTCGGCGAGATCAACCTGATCCTCGAGGCGCTTTTCGGCGTCCGGCCCGAGTGGTTCACCAACGCCAATCTGGCGCGGACGATGATCCTGATCGTCAACACTTGGCTTGGCTATCCCTATATGATGCTGCTGGCGATGGGCTTCCTGCAGGGCGTGCCGCAGGACCACAAGAAAGCCGCGGCTCTTGAGGGGGCCTCGGCCTCGCGGGTGTTCTTCAAGATCACCCTGCCGCAAATCCTGCCGCCCTTCATGCCGCTCTTGATCTCGAGCTTCGCCTTCAACTTCAACAATATGGTGCTGGTGCTCCTCTTGACGCGCGGCCTTCCCGATATCGTCGGCACGACCGTTCCGGCGGGGCAGACCGATATTCTCGCCTCCTTCACCTACCGCATCGCCTTCGGCTTCTCTTCAACCGAGTTTGGCCTCGCCGGCGCAATCACGCTCCTGATCTTTGTGCTGGTGTCGGTGATCTCTTACGTCAACTTCGTCGCCATGCGACGCGGCACCGAGAAAAGGAACGCGCGATGATCGTCGAACGCCCCCGCGACCTTCGGATCAAAAAGATCTTGGCCCACGGGTTTCTGATCCTGTTTCTGGCCTTCATCACCTTCCCCTTTCTGATGGTCGTCTCGATCTCGTTCCGCGAGGGAAATTTCACTATCGGCGATATCTGGCCGCGCAACCCCACGCTTGAACATTGGTATCTGGCCTTCGGCCTCGACTATACCCGCGCCGATGGAACCGTGGTCGAGCCGCCGTTCCCCGTCCTTCTCTGGATGTGGAACTCGATCAAACTGGGGCTTTTCGCGGGCGCCGGCGTCCTCGTCATTTCGACGGTCTCGGCCTATGCTTTCAGCCGCATCAAGTTTCGCGGGCGAACGGCGCTTCTCGATGGCCTCTTCATCATCCAGATGTTCCCGACCACGCTCGCGCTTATCGCGCTCTACGCGATCTTCGACTCTCTGGGCGAGGTCAGCCCATTCCTCGGGATCGACAGCCACCTTTCGGTGGTGATGGTCTACTGGTCGGGCGTCGTCCTGCATATCTGGACGCTCAAGGGCTATTTCGACGGGATCGACACCGCGCTCGACAAGGCCGCCGCGATCGACGGGGCGACCCCGTGGCAGACCTTCCGGCTGGTGTTCCTGCCGCTTGCCGTGCCGATGATGGCGGTAATCTTCGTCCTCGTCTTTATCGGCGCGATCAACGACTATCCGGTGGCGAGTGTGCTCTTGCGCTCGGAGGATAACCTGACGCTGGCGGTCGGCTCGCGGCTCTATCTCAACGAGTTCAAATATCTCTGGGGCGATTTCGCCGCCGCCGCGATCCTCTCGGGCGTGCCGATCACCATCGTTTTCCTGATCGCCCAGAAATACCTTGTCTCGGGCCTCGGGGAAGGCGCTGTCAAAGGGTAGTAAAAGGCGGGCCCTGCGCCCGCCCTTTTCTTTTTGCGGGCGCCGCGCCACTCTCGCGCCATGACGCCCAACCTCAAGCATATCCAGGCCTTCGTCGCCGTGGCCGACCTCGGAACCTTCCGCCGCGCGGCGGAGCGGCTCAACACGACCCAGCCGAACATCTCGGGCCGGATCGCCCAGCTTGAGGAGCAACTCGGTTTCCGTCTGATGGAGCGCGATGCAGGATCGGTCCGCCTGACCCCACGCGGCCAGAGCCTTCTCCCCCCCGCCCGTGCGATCCTTGCCGCCAACGAGGCCTTCGTCGCGGCGGCCGACGACGACACGCTCTATAGCGGCGTCCTCAGGCTCGGTGTCAGCGAGCTTGTCGCCCACACTTGGCTCCAGCCCTTTCTCATCGAGATGCGGGCTCGGTTCCCTAATATCGACGTTGAGCTGACGGTTGACCTCTCGGCCAATCTCTCCAAGGCGCTCGCCGCGCATGACCTCGACCTGACCTTCCAGAGCGGCCCCTTCGACCGCAAGACCCGCTTTTCCGCGCAGCTCGGGCAAGCGCCCTATGCGTGGGTGGCCTCTCTTGCGCTCGGGCTTCCGTCTGGCAAGGTCTCGGCGGACGACCTGTCACACCACCCGATCCTCGCCCATCCGCGTGGCACCGTTCCCCATCGCCAGCTGGACGATCATTTCCGCAGCCTTGGCGCCAAGGTCCGCATCGTGCCCGCCACCAACAACGCCGTCTGCCTGCAAATGACGCTCGACGGGCTCGGCATCGCCTGCCTGCCGCGACCGATGATCGAAGAGCATCTCTGCGCAGGCAGGCTGCGCGAGGTCGCCTATGGTTGGCGGCCCGATGCGCTCTATTTCGAGGCGCGGTGCGACCTTGATCCCCTGCCGCCCTATATCGCCGAGGCCGCAAAAATCGCGCAGCGGCTGTCGCCGCCACAGGATCGCAAATCTTGATCCTATAGATACAAGAAAGCGATTTTTCCTTATTCAATCGCCCCGCTATAGTCGCCCCGAACTCAGGGAGAGGCCCATGGCATCCAAGACAATCCGCGCCGGCGCCGACATCGGCGGCACCTTCACCGATGTTGTGCTCGAGGTGGGCGGGGCGACCTATTCCACCAAGGTTCTGACCACCTATTCCGCCCCCGAGGACGCGATTATCGACGGGCTCCAGCAGGTCTGCGCCAAAGCCGGAATCGCCATGTCCGAGATTGGCCAGCTGATCCACGGAACGACGCTCGCCACCAACGCCCTGATCGAGCGGCGCGGGGCCAAGACGGCTTTCATCACCACCGAAGGTTTTCGTGACGTGATCGAGATGCGGACCGAGAGCCGGTTCGAGCAATACGACCTCAACCTCGTTTTGCCCCTGCCACTAATTCCGCGTGACAGGCGGTTCACGCTGAAAGAGCGCGTCGATGCGGGCGGCAATATCCTGATCGCTGCGCGGGTTCGACTCGATCGCCGTTGGCTTCCTGCACAGCTATCTCAACCCCGCCCACGAGCGGCTGGTGCGCGAGAGGCTTGAAGTCGCGCTGCCCGGCGTTTCGATTTCGCTCTCCTCCGATGTCTCGCCGCAGATGCGGGAATACGAGCGGTTCAACACCACCTGCGCCAATGCCTACGTCAAACCGATGATGGAGGCCTATCTGGGCCGCCTGCGCGACAGGCTGGCCGCCGCGGGTGCGCCCTGTCCGATTTTCCTCATGCACTCGGGCGGCGGGATCATGAGCCTTGAGAACGCCGCGCAATTCCCCGTGCGCCTTGTCGAAAGCGGGCCTGCGGGCGGCGCGATCTATGCAGCCGACGTGGCGCGGCGGCATGGGCTTTCGCGCGTTCTCAGCTTCGACATGGGCGGCACCACCGCCAAGATCTGCCTCATTCGCGATGGCGCACCCAAGACCGCCCGTGTTTTCGAGGTCGCTCGCTCCTACCGGTTCAAGAAGGGCTCGGGGATGCCCATCTCGATCCCTGTGATCGACATGGTCGAGATCGGCGCGGGCGGTGGGTCGCTTGCCCATATCGACAGCCTCGGGCAAATCCGCGTCGGCCCCGAAAGCGCGGGGTCGGAGCCCGGCCCCGCCTGCTATATGCGCGGCGGCGAGCGGCCCGCAGTGACCGATGCCGACCTGATCCTCGGCCGCCTCGATCCGGCGAAGTTCGCGGGCGGCTCGATTGCCCTTGATCCCGTGCTGTCGGCAGGTGCGCTCGAAGCCCTCGTCGCCGAGCGCGACGATTTCGACGTGACCACCGCCGCCTTTGGAGTCAGCGAAGTGGTCGATGAAAACATGGCCAACGCCGCCCGCGTCCATGCGGTCGAAAACGGCGAAGACCTCGCCGATTACACGATGATCGCCTTCGGCGGCGCTGCGCCGCTTCATGCAGGGCGGCTTTGTGAAAAGCTCGGGATCAATCGCCTGATCGTCCCGCCCGGAGCGGGCGTCGGCAGCGCCATAGGCTTCCTGCGTGCCCCCTATTCCTTCGAGGCGACCCGCTCGGTCTATATGCGGCTGGACCGCTATGACGAGGCGGCGGCGCGGGAAATCTTCGCGGCCCTGCGTGACGAGGCCCGCGGGTTCGTCCTCAATTGCGATGCGGGCGCAACCGTTCTGGCCGATCACAAGCTCTATATGCGCTATGTCGGGCAGGGCTGGGAAATCCCCGTGGCCCTGACCGCCGAGGAGGCCGCCCACCCCACCGCCGAGACGCTCAAGGCGCTTTTCGAGGCGGAATACGCGAGCCTCTTTGGCCGCACCGTCGCGGGCCTGACGATCGAGATCACTGTCTGGGCGGTGAACGCCACCACGCCGCAGGCCGAGGTCATCCCGACCGCCGCCGCGCCCCGCCACGCGCCGGCCAAAGAAGACGGCCGACGCCGTCTTTTCAGCCCCTCGCAGAACGCCGAGGTCGAGGCGCCTGTCGTCGCCCGCGCGGCCCTCTCCGATGGCCTGCGCGTCACCGGCCCCGCTATCGTCACCGAGGCGGAGACCACCATCATCGTTCCGGCGGGCTATGCCGCCACTGGCCGCGCCGACGGCTGCATCGACGTGGAGAAGCTGTCATGAGCGTTGCCAAGCAGATCATGTGGAACCGCCTGATTTCCATTGTCGAGGAACAGGCGCAGGCGCTTGTCCGCACCGCCTTTTCCACCTCGGTGCGCGAGGCGGGCGACCTTTCGGCAGGCGTCTATGACGCGACCGGCAAGATGCTTGCCCAGGCCGTGACCGGCACCCCCGGCCACGTCAACGCCATGGCCGATGCCGTGCCGCATTTCATGCGCGAGATCGGCGTCGAGACGATGCGCGAGGGCGATGTCTATATCACCAACGATCCGTGGATGGGCACCGGCCACCTGCACGACATCACCGTCGTGACCCCCGCTTTCCACAAGGGCCAGCGCGTCGGCTTTTTCGCCTGCACCGCCCATGTCGTCGATATCGGCGGGCGCGGCTTTGGCGCCGATGGCAATTCGCTTTATGAAGAGGGCTTCCAGATCCCGATCATGCGCTTTGCCGACCGTGGCGAGGTGGATATGACCTTGGTCAAGCTCCTGCGCACCAACACCCGCGAGCCCGACCAGCTGATCGGCGATATCTATGCGCTTGCCGCCTGCAACGAGATCGGCCAGCGGCGGCTTTCGGAAATGCTCTCGGAATACGAGACCCCCGATCTCTCCGAGATCAGCGCTTTCATCCTCACCGCCTCGCGCCGCGCCACGCTCGAGCGCATCGCCGCCCTGCCCCGCGCCACTGCGAGAGCCGCAATGCAGATCGACGGCTACGCCAAGCCCATCGACCTTGCTTGCGAGGTGACGGTCGAAGAAGGCCGCATCACCTGCGATTGGACCGGCACCAGCGGGATGGATCCCAAGGGCATCAACGTGCCGATGGTCTATACCAAGGCCTACGCCTGCTATGCCCTCAAATGCGCCATCGCGCCGGATATCCCAAACAACTCGGCCAGCCTCGAACCCTTCGAGATCACCGCCCCCGAAGGCACCATCGTCAACGCCACCCGCCCCGCGCCGGTGGCCCTGCGCCACGTGATCGGCCACCTGATCCCCGATACCGTCTTTGGCGCGCTCGACCAGATCTTGCCCGCAACCGTCCCCGCCGAAGGCGCGGGCGCCTTGTGCAACTTCCAAGTCTCGCTGCGCCCCACCCGCCCCGGCGGGCGGCGCTCCGAGGTGTTGACCTTCAACTCCGGCGGCGCAGGCGCACGGCCCAGCCTTGACGGCCTCAATGCCACGGCCTTCCCCTCGGGCGTCATGACCATGCCGGTCGAGGCCACCGAACACGCGGGCCCCGTGATCATCTGGCGCAAAGAGCTGCGCCCCGACTCCGGCGGCGCGGGCGAGCATCGCGGCGGCCTTGGGCAATTCATGGAGGTCGGCGCCCGCGAAGGCCACGAGTTCGATTTCTCCGCCATGTTCGACCGCGTCGACCACCCCGCCCGCGGCCGCCACGGCGCGGCGGATGGCGCGGCCACCGAGGTCCGCCTCTCGACCGGCGAAAAGATGCGCGGCAAGGGCAAGTTCAAGGTCGAGGAAGGCACCCGCGTCATGCTCGCCTTCCCCGGCGGCGGCGGCTACGGAAATCCGCAAAAGCGCGATCGAAAAGCCGTGCTCAACGATCTGCGCCTCGGTTATATCTCGCCCCAAAGGGCCGAGGCCGATTACGGCCTGACCCCATCTGAAATCGCGGAGGCGCTGCGGTGAACCCTACCCCTGCCCACAAGAGCTATGACGTCGTCATCATCGGCGGCGCGATGATCGGCTCTTCCGCCGCCTTCTGGCTCACCCGCAACCCCGCCTTTCAGGGCCGCGTTCTCGTGGTCGAGCGCGACCCCAAATACGAGTTCGCCTCGACCTCGCACACCAATTCCTGCATCCGCCAACAGTTCGGTTCCGAGGTAAACGTCCTCATCAGCCGCTTCGGCGCCGAGTTCGTCCACAACTTCAAAGCCTATATGGAGGACGAGGCCGCCCCCGATATCCTCCTCCATTCCTTCGGCTACCTCTACCTCGCCGACACCCCCGCCTTTGCCGAAGTCCTGCGCGACAACGCCGCCATGCAAAACCGCCTCGGCGCCGCGACCCGCATCCTGACCCCCGACGAAATCGCCGCCGAGTGGCCCTTCTACAATCTCGACGGCATCCTCTGCGGCAGCCACAACCCCGTGGACGAAGGCTATTTCGACGGCGGCACGATCTTCGATTGGTTCCGCCGCAAGGCCAAGGCGCGGGGCGCGGAGTACATCCACAACACCGTCACCGGCATCACCCGCGAGGGCGGCCGCGTGACCGCCATAACGCTGGCCTCGGGCGAGACCATCGGCGCAGGCACGATCGTCAACGCCTCCGGCCCCCGCGCCAATCTCACCGCGCAAATGGCGGGCCTTGCCATTCCGGTCGAGCCGCGCCGCCGCTATACTTGGATCTTTCAGGCGGCCGATCCCCTGCCCAAAGACCTGCCGCTCACCATCGACCCCTCGGGCGTGCATATGCGCACGGACGGCAAATACTATATGTGCGGCTGCCCGCCCGACGAGGACCCCGCCGTCGCCTTCGACGATTTCTCGATGGACCACCACATCTGGGAGACCAAGGTCTGGCCCGCCATCGCCACCCGCGTTCCCGCCTTCGAGAAGGTCAAGGTCCTCAACCATTGGGTCGGCCATTACGCCTATAATACGCTCGACCAGAACGCCGTGATCGGCGCCCACCCCGAGGTCCCGAACTTCCTCTTTTGCAATGGATTCTCGGGCCACGGCCTGCAACAGTCGCCCGCAATGGGCCGCGGCATCAGCGAGCTGATCCTGCACGGCGCCTACCAGACGCTCGACCTCTCGGATCTCGACTATGACCGGATCCTCGCCAATCGCCCGCTTCTCGAGCGGGCCGTGATCTGAAGGAGAACAGGAATGTTCAACAAACTCGTCCTCACCGGCGCGCGCGGCAACCTCGGCAACGAACTGCGCCCCGTCCTTGCCAAAATGGCCCGCGAGCTTGTCAGCACCGATATCCGCGAGGCCCCCGAAAGCCTCGCCCCGAACGAGACCTATGTTCGGGCCGATATCGCCGATTTCGCCGCCGTCGAGCCGCTTCTCAAAGGCGCCGACATGGTGATCCACTTCGGCGCCATCGTCGATGAAAAGCCCTTCGAAGAGCTCCTCGGCCCCAACTACATCGGCGCCTATAACGTCTGGGAAGCGGCCCACCGCCACGGCCTCCGCCGCGTGGTCTATGCCTCCTCGATCCACGCCGTGGGCCTGTGCGAAACCAACCGCGGCATCGACACCGACGAGCCCCACCGCCCCGATACCTTCTACGGCCTCGCCAAATGCTTCGCCGAAGACTTGGGCAAAATGTATTGGGACAAGCGCGGCATCGAAGCCGTCTGCCTGCGCATCCTCTCCTGCACGCCCGAGCCGCAAAACGTCCGCGCGCTCGGCACATGGCTCAGCTACCGCGACATGGTCCAGCTCGTGGTGCGCTCGATCGAGACCCCCGTCACCGGCTTCACCGTGGCCTATGGCGTCTCCGCCAATACCCGCGCGCCGGTTTCCAACCATAAGGTGGGCTTCCTCGGCTACAAACCGCAGGACAACGCCGAAGATTGGGCCGAAGCCCTCTTCGCAAAAGCCATCGAGCCCAACCCCCAAGACCTCGCCCAGTCCCGCCTCGGCGGCCCCTTCGCCTCCGTCAAGCTCGGCGAAAGCGGCATCGCCGGCATCCAGGCCATGACCGCAGGCAAGAAAGCCTGATCCGCTTCTTTTGGCCTCAAATACTCCGGGGGAGCCCCGAAGGGGCGGGGGCAGAGCCCCCTACCGCGCCGCTTCCGCGGCGGCGCGGATCGCGCGGATGTTCTCGCCATAGACAGACGGGTTCGACACCGAACCACCCTTGAACACCGCCGATCCGGCGACAAAACAATCCGCGCCCGCCGCAACGAGCGGCCCAACGGTGATAGGATCAACCCCGCCATCGACCTGAATCATGATCTCGCGGTCGCCGATCATCTGCCGCACCTTGCGGACCTTTTCCACCGCCGAGGGGATAAACTTCTGCCCGCCGAAACCGGGGTTCACGCTCATCACCAGAACCATGTCCACAAGATCGAGCAGATGCTCGATGCTCTCCGCAGGCGTGCCGGGATTGAGCGACACCCCCGCCATCTTGCCCGTCGCCTTGATCGCCTGAAGGGTCCGGTGGATATGCGGCCCCGCCTCGATATGGGCGGTGATCATATCGGCCCCCGCCTCGGCATAGGCCTCGATATAGGGATCGACCGGCGCGATCATCAGGTGCACGTCCATGAAGGTCGAAACATGCGGGCGGAAGGCTTTGACCGCGGGCGGGCCGAAGGTCAGGTTCGGCACGAAATGCCCATCCATCACATCGACATGGACCCAATCGGCGCCCTCGGCTTCGATCGCGCGGATCTCGGCGCCGAAATTGGCGAAATCGGCCGAGAGAATCGAGGGGGCAATCTTGATCGAACGGTCGAATGACATGGCAGCTCCTTCCATGGGCGTTTCTGTTCCTCTAGCCCTAAAATCAGGCGAGGTCACCTCCGACATCGGCGGAAAACGGGCCCTGCGGCAAGTTGGCCAAGCGACCTCGCGGTCCCATGTGCTACGGGAAACCCATGTTGCAGATTTCCTTGTGCCACCGCGATATCCTGAAAGATGGCGCCGCCTATCATGTTGCCCGCGCCAACCTCACCAACGCCAGACCCAAGGCGCTGCACGACCACGATTTCCCTGAGCTGCTCTGGATCCAGAACGGCAAGGTCCGCCAAGTCTTTGCCGACAGGAAGATCACTCTGACCGAAGGCGATCTCTTGTTTGTCCGGCCCGACCATGCCCATGCGCTTCAGGGCGTAGGCGAGAAGGCGATGGTTGTCAGTGTCACGCTTCACCCCGATACCGTCGCGGGCCTTGGCCGGCGCCATCCCGAACTCTCAGGACAGCTCTTCTGGTCGGATGCCTCAGAGCCGGTCATCGTCAAGCGTGACAGTCGCAAACTTGCCGAACTCAACCGTGCCGCGCTGAGGCTTGAACGTGCGCCACGGACCGCGCTGGAAGCGGAAGCGTTCCTTCTGCCGCTCTTGGCCGAGTTGACCCAGGATGTGCTGCCGCAAGCGCCCTCGGAAACACCACCGGCGTGGCTGGCCGAAGCCTGCCTCGCCGCGCAGGATCCTGCCGTTTTCCGTCAAGGTGCTGCGGGTTTCGTCCGCCTTACCGGCCGCGCCCATCCCCATGTGAGCCGCACCGCGCGGCGCTTTCTCGGCCAAAGCCCGTCGGAGTTCATCAATTCACTTCGCATGGATTTCGCCGCCCGCCGCCTCAGCGGCACCGAAGACCCACTGCCCGAGATCGCGGCCGATTGCGGCATTCCCAATCTGAGCCACTTTCACAAGCTCTTTCGCGCCCATCACGGCGAGACCCCGCACCAGTTCCGCAAGCGTTTTCAGCGCAATCTGGTCCAGCCTGCATAATTAGTTTGACCAAGTGGTCAAACCTTGCCAATAGCCTTGCCTCATGCAACGCTAGCCGCACCTGCGGGAGGCCGAATTGGAAACCAAAGCGATTAGTCCCTCTGCCGTCACCACGACGGCGCATTTGCCCCAGCTTCACCTGCCTCGCAACGAGGGCATGGAACTTGATCTCGATTGGGTCGCCTCGGTTCAGGCCAACACTTCGGCCATCGAACGCCGCGCCGCGACCCTGCCGGGCCGCCGGTCGGTCAAGAAAGAGTTTCAGGCGGCATGGCTTCTCAAGGCGATCAGCCTGATCGACCTTACAACACTCGCAGGCGACGACACCGAAGGCCGTGTCAAGCGCCTCTGCGCCAAGGCCCGCCAGCCGGTCGCCCCCGCGCTTCTCAGCAAACTCGGGATGAGCGGCCTGACCGTTGGCGCCGTCTGCGTCTATCACGACATGGTCCCCGCCGCCGTGCGTGCGCTTGAAGGCACCAACATCCCCGTCGCCGCTGTCTCGACAGGCTTTCCGGCGGGCCTCTCGCCCTATCACCTGCGCATTCAGGAAATCCGCGAAAGCGTCGCCGCCGGCGCCAAGGAGATCGACATCGTCATCTCGCGCCGCCATGTCCTCACCCAGAACTGGCAGGCGCTTTACGACGAAATGCGCGAGATGCGCGAGGCCTGCGGCGATGCCCATGTGAAGGCGATCCTCGCCACGGGCGAGCTTGGCACCCTGCGCAACGTCGCCCGCGCAAGCCTCATCTGCATGATGGCCGGCGCCGATTTCATCAAGACCTCGACCGGCAAGGAACCGATCAACGCGACCCTTCTTGTCTCGCTCACAATGATCCGCGCCATCCGCGATTACGAGGCCCGCACCGGCTTCAAGGTCGGCTACAAGCCGGCGGGCGGCATCTCCAAGGCCAAGGACGCGCTCGTCTATCTCTCCTTGATGAAGGACGAGCTCGGCAACCGCTGGCTTCAGCCCGATCTTTTCCGCTTCGGCGCCTCGAGCCTTCTGGGCGATATCGAACGGCAACTCGAACATTACGTCACCGGCGCCTATTCCGCCCAGTGGCGCCACGCGATGGGATAAGCGCATGACCGTCAAGGATATTTTCGACACGATGGACTATGGCCCCGCCCCCGAAAGCGCCGCCGAAGCGCTGGCGTGGCTTGTCGATATGGGCGACCGCTTCGGCCATTTCATCGACGGCAAGTTCACCGCCCCCGGCGAGACCTTCGCCTCGAAGAACCCCGCCACCGGCGAGATCTTGGCGCATGTGACCCAAGGCACGCAGGCCGATGTGGACGCCGCCGTGCGCGCCGCCCGCAAGGCGCAGCCGAAATGGGCCAAAGATGCCCATGCCCGCGCCCGCGCCCTCTATGCCATTGCCCGCCTCCTGCAAAAGCATTCGCGCCTCTTCGCGGTGCTCGAGACCCTCGACAACGGCAAGCCGATCCGTGAGAGCCGCGACATCGACATCCCCCTCGCCCAGCGCCATTTCTACTACCATGCGGGCATGGCCCAGCTGATGGATGCTGAGCTTCCGGGCCGCGAGGCCCTCGGCGTCTGCGGCCAGATCATCCCGTGGAATTTCCCGCTTCTGATGCTCGCGTGGAAGGTCGCCCCGGCGCTTGCCATGGGCAATACGGTCGTCCTCAAACCCGCCGAATATACCTCGCTGACCGCCCTTCTCTTCGCCGATATCTGCCGTCAGGCGGGCCTGACCAAGGGCGTCGTCAACATCGTCACCGGCGATGGCGCGGTGGGCGAGATGATTACCGCCCATGAAGATATCGACAAGATCGCCTTCACCGGCTCGACCGGCGTCGGCCGCCGCATCCGCGAGGCGACCGCAGGCTCGGGCAAGGGCCTCACGCTCGAACTGGGCGGCAAATCGCCCTACATCGTATTCGACGATGCCGACCTTGATAGCGCGGTCGAAGGCCTTGTCGATGCGATCTGGTTCAATCAGGGCCAAGTCTGCTGCGCCGGTTCCCGCCTTCTCGTGCAGGAAGGCGTGGCCGACCGTTTCCTGGGCAAGCTCAAAGCCCGCATGGCGACCCTGCGCGTGGGCTCGCCCCTCGATAAATGCATCGACGTGGGTGCCATCGTCGATCCGGTCCAACTCGAGACGATCACCCGCATGGTCGATGGCTGCAACGAGGGCGAGATCTACCGCGCGCCCGGCGCCCTGCCCGAAGGCGGCTGCTTCTACCCACCGACGCTCATCACCGGCCTATCCCCCGCCGCGACCCTGATGCAGGAAGAGATCTTCGGCCCCGTCCTGGTCTCGACCACCTTCCGCACGCCGTCCGAGGCCGTCGAGATCGCCAACAACACCCGCTACGGCCTCGCCGCGACCGTCTGGACCGAGAACATCAACCTTGCCCTCGACATCGCGCCCAAGCTCGTCGCCGGTGTGGTCTGGGTCAACGCCACCAACCTCTTCGATGCAGCTGCCGGCTTCGGCGGCGTGCGCGAAAGCGGCTTTGGCCGCGAAGGCGGCTGGGAAGGGCTCTCCGCCTACACCCGCCCGAAAACCAAGGCCAAAGCGCTGAAGCCGGTCACCGCCTTCACCGGCGAAGGCAGCCCCGTCGATCCCCTCGACCGCACCGCCAAACTCTATGTGGGCGGCAAGCAGGCTCGCCCCGACGGCGGCTATTCCCGCCCCGTCTACGGCCCGCGCGGCGCTCTTTTGGGTCACGCGAGCCTCGCCAACCGCAAAGACATCCGCAACGCGGTCGAGGCCGCCAACGCCGCCAAGGGCTGGGCCAAGACCACCGGCCACCTGCGCGCGCAAATCCTCTACTACATCGCCGAAAACCTCTCGGCCCGCGCCAGCGAGTTCGCCCACCGGATCGACGAGATGGTCGGCGGCAAGAGCGGCACCAAAGAGGTCGACGCCTCCATCCGCCGCCTCTTCACCTATGCCGCCTGGGCCGACAAATTCGACGGCCAGGCCCATAGCGTGCCGATCCGCGGCGTGGCGCTGGCCATGAAAGAAGCGGTCGGCACCATCGGCATACTCTGCCCCGACGAAGCGCCCCTTCTCGGCCTCATCTCCACCGTTGCCCCCGCCATCGCCATGGGCAATCGCATTGTCGCGGTCGCCTCCGAAGCCTTCCCGCTTGCGGCAACGGATTTCTATCAGATCCTCGAAACCTCCGACGTCCCCGGCGGCGTGGTCAACATCCTCACCGGCTCCCACGCCGAGCTGGCCCCGACCCTTGCCAGCCACCTCGATATCGACGCGGTCTGGTCCTTCTCCTCGACCGACCTCTCCGGCGGGATCGAACATCTGGGTGCCCTACGGCGAATAGGCTTCTTTTGGCCTGAAATACTCCGGGGGTGAGGCCCGAACGGGCCGAGGGGGCAGCGCCCCCTACTTGCCCCCGAGCCGCGCAAACCAACGCTTGAGGCGCGAGCGCTTCTCGGCCGCTCCCGCTTCGATCTCGTCCCAGCGATCCCCCGCCTTCTCAAGCGCGGGGTCCATCATCCGCTCGCGAAACTGCAGCCAAGCCGCCCGCACGAACAAAGCCGCAAGGCCGAAAAAGACGAAGAAGAAGATGTTGAACCACGGAATGATCCGCACATCCGGCCCCTCCACCTGCCGGATCCCGACAGCGTTGGGATAGATCGACAGGAACCGGTTGCGCCAGCCATAGTGGGTGATCACAACCCAGTTCTCTTGCCCCGGAGGCGAGATATTCGCCGCCGCCTCGGCCTGCAGATCCGAGCTGTCAAACTTGAAATAGGGCGGCCAGATCCAGCCCGAATCCTCGTTGCGATAGACCATGACCCCTTCGACGTCCCGCTGCACGAACCCAAAGAACCACGTCTTCTTCTTCTGGGTATTGATCAACCGCAGATCGCGGGTCGTCAGTTCGGCATTTCCGCTGTCGGCTTGGGCGTAGAAATATTTGTTGATCGCCGAGAAATCCGTCCGGATCACCTCGGTCGAGGTGATCCTGGCAATATCATGCTGCGGCAGGACATAGTGCAGGAACGAGCCGACGAGGAGCACAACCAACAGCCGGAAGGTGATCTTTACATATCTCATTCTTTGCCCCTCAAACCTTCACATCAATTCGCATTCGTCAAATACAGGATCACCGGAACCGCAACGGTTGGCACGATATAAACGAGAAGGATGAGGCGGCGGCCAAAGCCCTTCTCATACTCTGCCATCCCCTCCTCGACATAGGCGGACCTGTCCCCCAAATCCTCGCCCTCTGCGGTCTCGCGGTCCCAGCGCTTTTCAAGGCTCTCGCGATGCACCGAGCGAAAATAGAGCGACAGACTGAAATAGACGACCGTCAGCGCCCCATATCCAAAGATAATCAGCTTTAGAAAAGCCATCTCCGCCTCCCGTCCGGATGGACTCTTCAAGATTTAGGCACGTTCAGTCAGAATACAAAGACCCATACCCAAAATCCGGACCCGATAATGCCCGAAACCTTCCTCCGCCTTACAGCTGAAGCAGCCCCTGCCGAAACTGGCGCACCCGCACCCGACCGGCTCCTTTCCGGAAATCCGGAATTCACCACATGGAACGTCGAAGACCGCGACGGCCTCTATTGCGGCATCTGGCGCTCGACCCCGGGCAAATGGCGGATCGTCTATGACGAATGGGAATATTGCCACATCCTCGAGGGGCATTCGATCCTGACCGAAGACGGCGGCGAGCCTCGCCATATCAGGGCCGGCGACAGCTTCATCCTTCGGCCCGGCTTCACAGGCACTTGGGAAGTGGTCGAGACCACCACCAAAGACTATGTGATCCGCCTCTAGCCTTCTGCACTCTCGCCCAGATCCGGCCCCGGATCTGCGGCAACCGCCTCGTTGATCGCATCGGGATCGGCAATATACGGCGGCAGCTCCACCCCCCGGTTGGCCAGCTCTTCACCTTCGATCCGCACCGACTCCTCATAGGTGCGGATCACGACCTTCGTGCCCATCTCGATCCGGTCGAAGAGGTCGATGATGTCCTGATTGAAAAGACGGATGCAGCCGGCCGAGCCGGAATTTCCGATCGAGCCCAGATCGTTGGTGCCGTGGATGCGGAAATAGGTGTCTTTGCCACCACGATACAGATAGAGCGCCCGTGCGCCCAGCGGGCTGGCAAGCCCCCCGGGAATGCCGCCCGCGAAGGGGCCATAAACCTCGGGCTCGGTCCTGAGCATATTGGCCGTCGGCGTCCAGCCCGGCCATTCCGCCTTGCGCCGGATCACGGTTGTGCTGCGCAGTCCCTTGCCTTCGCGCCCGACAGCGATCGGATAGCGCAGGGCGGTGCCGTCATCGAAAATGACCTTGTGGTTCGCGCCTTCAAGGTATTCGGTCGGAATGCCGGGCAGGTGATAACCGTCGTCCTCAAGCGGGCCATATCCCTCAAGAAAAACCGGCTCGGGGGGCGGCAATTCTTCGAGCGGCTCCTGAACACAGGCGGCAAGGCTACTTGCCAGCGCAATGCCCATCGCAAGACGCAAAAGGCCCCTACCGGCAAGAATCGTCGCTATCATTTCAGGTCCGTCCCCCAAGGTTCGGGGAGTGATAGCATTTTGCCGCTTCCACGCAACCACTGGGAGACGCGCTCACACGATTGCGATGAACGGGTGACAGGCCGCTGGCAAAGCGCCAGACTGTCCGAAAACGGGGATGGGCCGATGCGACTGGACGGAAAAACAGCACTAGTGACCGGTGGCGGATCAGGCTTCGGCGCCGGCATCGCCCGCAAGTTTGCGGCCGAGGGCGCCCGCGTTCTCGTGGCCGATATCAATGCCGATGCCGCCCGCGAGGTCGCATCCCAGATCGGTGGCATCGCTACCATGGTCGATGTCTCCGACAACGCCTCGGTCGCGGCCCTCGCCTATGAAGCCGCAGACGCGCTGGGCGACATTGATATCCTCGTCAACAACGCCGGCATCACCCACCTGCCTCAGCCGCTGGAAGAGGTGAGCGAAGCCGATTTCGACCGTGTCCTCGCGGTCAACGCGAAGTCGGTCTACCTCACCGCCCGCCATTTCGTCCCCGCCATGAAAGCCCGCCACTCGGGCGTGATCCTCAACATCGCCTCGACCGCGGGGCGCAGCCCGCGACCCAACCTCAACTGGTACAACGCCTCGAAAGGCTGGATGATCACCGCCACGCAAACGATGGCGGTGGAGCTGGCCCCCCACGGCATCCGCGTCAACGCTCTCAACCCAGTGGCCGGCGAGACGCCCCTCCTGCCCTCCTTCATGGGCGGCGACACGCCCGAAAACCGTGTGCGGTTTCTCTCAACTATCCCGCTGGGCCGCTTCTCGACCCCCGAGGACATCGGCAATGCCGCCGCCTTCCTCTGCTCGGACGAGGCCTCCATGATCACCGGCGTCGCGCTCGAGGTCGATGGCGGGCGCTGCATATGATCCCCGGCCCGCGCAACCTTCTGACAGATGTGCCCGGCCTTCTGGTCGGCAACGCCAGCGACCCCCGCCTCAAATCCGGCGTGACGGTCGTTCTCGGCGAAGAGCCCATGGTCGCCGGCGTCCATGTCATGGGCGGCGCCCCCGGAACCCGCGAGACAGACCTTCTGGCCCCCGACAGGCTGGTGGAGAGGGTCGATGCGCTGGTCCTCTCGGGCGGCTCGGCCTTCGGCCTCGACGCGGCCTCAGGCGTCGCCGATAGCCTGCGAACCATGGGCCGCGGCTTCGTGGTCGGGCCCACGCGCGTGCCCATCGTTCCAGCGGCGATCCTCTTCGATCTCCTCAATGGCGGCGACAAGGACTGGCCCCAAAACCCCTATCGCGCCCTCGGCGAAAAGGCCTTCGCCGCCGCCTCGACCGATTTCGCCCTCGGCACCTCCGGTGCCGGAGCCGGCGCCACCACCGCGACCCTCAAAGGCGGCCTCGGGTCGGCCTCTATCAGGCTCGAAAGTGGCATCACCGTCGCCGCCCTCGCCGCAGTCAACGCGCTCGGCTCGGCCACGGTCGGCGATGGCCCGCATTTCTGGGCCGCGCCTTGGGAGGAAATGAACGAATTCGGCGGCCTCGGCCCCGCCACGACCTACCCAAAAGGCCCGCCCGCAACCAAAAGCGGCCCCGTGCAAAACACCACCCTTGCCATCGTCGCCACCGATGCCGCCCTCACCAAAGCCGCCTGCACCCGCCTCGCCACCGCCGCCCACGATGGCATGGCCCGCGCTCTTGTGCCCAGTCACACCCCCTTCGATGGCGACCTCGTCTTCGCGCTTTCGACAGGCAGATCCAGCTCCACCGCCGACCCCATCCTCCTCGGCCACGCCGCCGCCACCTGCCTCGCCCGCGCTATCGCCCGCGGGGTCTATCTCGCCTCTGAAGAGCCAAACGATCTCCTGCCCACATGGTCGACCAAATACGGCTGATCTTCTTTTGGCTCTGAAATACTCCGGGGTGAATGCCCGCAGGGCAGAGGGGCAGCGCCCCTAATGCCCCAACAGAGTCGCAACCAAAGAACTCTCGGGATCGCTCAGATCCTCGATCACATCAAAATGATGCCGGCCCGGAGCGACAACCCGCTCCACCCCCCAAGCGTCGGCCAGCCAGCGCGCCTGATCCAGAAAGACAGGCCGCTCCTCGGCGCCAACCCAGACCGTCACCGGCAATCCGACACTGTCAAGACGCAAGGGGCTTTCAAACATGGCTTCCTCGCGCGAAATGCGCAGGGTCTGGTTCATTGTCGTCTGCATCAAAGGCCCAAGCTCCGCCACCGGAGAGATCGGCACGATCTGCTCGACGCGGCTGCGCCAAAGCGGGGCGAGATCGGCGCAGGCCATACGCGCCACCAGATGCCCGCCTGCAGAATGGCCAACCAGCCGGATCGGCCCGGGGATCCGCGCGGCCGCCGTGGCGATCGCCGCCTCCACCTGCAAGGTGATCCCTGAAATCCGGATATCAGGGCAAAGATCATAGCTCGGAATTGCAACGGCCCAGCCTTGGGCGACAGGCCCGGCCGCCAGATGCGACCAATAGGACTTGTCGCCCTCCATCCAATAGCCACCGTGGACAAAGACCACGAGCCCCTTCGCCAACCGATCCGGATGGAACAGGTCAAAGACCATCCGCGGCCCCTCGCCATAGCGCAGATCAAGCTCGCAGGCCGCCTCCTCGCAAAAGGCCCGCGCTGCCGCCTCCCAGCGGGCCGGGTACTCCGCGCCCCCCGGAATATAGGCGGCATTCGAATAGGCTTCGTCCAGGTTCATGCTATAAGTTTTCCCCGAATCCGCTGGACCTCCGACACGTCCCGTGATTTAGATATGATCAAATTTCCGGGAGAGAGTCATGCTCGATCATACCACCAATCTTAAATCGCTTCTCAAAAACCCCTCGCTCCTGCGCGAAGAAGCCTTCCTCGCCGGTGAATGGGTCGGCGGGACCAACGGCGCCACCTTCGACGTTTATAACCCCGCACGCGGCGATGTCATCGCCAAGGTTGCAGATCTGAGCCGCGCCGATGTCGCAAAGGCGATCGAGGTTGCCTACAAAGCCCAGAAAGAGTGGGCCAAGCTCACCGGTAAGGCCCGCGCCAATATCATGCGCAAGTGGTTCGACCTGATGATGGCCAACCAGGAAGACCTCGCGATCATCATGACCGCCGAGCAAGGCAAGCCCGTGGCCGAGGCCAAGGGCGAGATTGCCTATGCCGCCTCTTTCGTCGAATGGTTCGGCGAGGAAGCCAAGCGCATCTATGGCGAAACCATCCCCGGCCACATGGCCGACAAGCGCATCACCGTCATCAAGCAGCCCATCGGCGTCGCCGCCGGCATCACGCCGTGGAACTTCCCCTCGGCGATGATCACCCGCAAGGCCGCCCCCGCGCTCGCCGCCGGTTGTTCCTTCGTCCTGCGCCCCGCCTCGCAGACCCCGCTTTCGGCCCTCGCCCTCGCCGTCCTCGCTGAAGAGGCAGGCGTGCCCAAGGGCGTCCTGTCGATCGTCACCTCGAGCCGCGCCTCCGACATCGGCAAGGAATTCTGCGAGAACCACAAGGTCCGCAAGCTGACCTTCACCGGCTCGACCGAAGTTGGCCGCATCCTGCTGCGTCAGGCTGCCGATCAGGTGATGAAATGCTCGATGGAGCTTGGCGGCAATGCCCCTTTCATCGTCTTTGACGACGCCGATATCGACGAAGCCGTGGCCGGCGCCATCGCCTGCAAATTCCGCAACAACGGCCAGACCTGCGTTTGCGCGAACCGCATCTATGTCCAGAAGGGCGTCTACGACGAGTTTGCCGCCAAGCTGAAGATCGCGGTCGAGGCGCTTCCCGTGGGCGACGGCCTCACCGCGGGCACAGCCCTCGGCCCGCTGATCGAGGCCTCGGCTGTCGACAAGGTGCGCGAGCACCTCAAGGACGCGCTCGCCAAAGGCGGCCAGGTTCTCACAGGCGGCAAAGAGCACGAACTTGGCGGCAACTTCTTCCAGCCGACCATCGTCACCAACGCGACCAAAGATATGGTCGTGGCCAATGACGAGACCTTCGGCCCCTTCGCGCCGCTCTTCATGTTTGAGGACGAGGACGATGTGATCGAACAGGCCAACGACACGATCTTTGGCCTTGCCTCCTACTTCTACGCCAAAGACGTGAGCCGCGTGACCAAGGTGGCCGAGGCGCTCGAATATGGCATCGTCGGTATCAACACCGGCATCATCTCGACCGAGGTCGCCCCGTTCGGCGGCGTCAAGCAGTCGGGCCTCGGCCGCGAAGGCAGCCACCACGGCATCGAGGATTACCTTGAGATGAAATACATCTGCCTGTCCGTCTAGAGGGCAGCCTGGCCGGAGCGCCCCTTGGTGCTCCGGCCTAAAACCTGATCCAGCCGAGGCCCTCTTCGGTCCGTCCGGCAGGATGATATTCCCCACTGACCCAGCCCTGATATCCGTCTCGGTCAAGCCGGGTGAAGAAGGCCGGATAGTCGATATCGCAGGCGACGGGCTCGTGCCGCCCCGGAAATCCGCCGACCTGAACATGGGTCACGCGATGGCGCATCTTCTCCCAAACCCCCATCACATCGCCGGTGATGCGGTGGGCGTGATAGGCGTCGAATTGCAGCCCAAGGTTTGGCGCGGCCACGGCATCGAGGATGCGGGAGGCAAGGTCATAGTCGGCCAAGAAATAGCCGGGCATATCGACGCGATTGATCGGCTCGATGGTGAGCGCCTGATCCGGCGCCTCGGCCGCGGCCCAGCGCAGGTTGTCGATCATCGCGGCCTCGGCCTCGGGGCCTTCCGCCACACCTGCCATGATGTGGATGAACTTTGCGCCCAACGCCTCGGCATAGCGCAGGGTGCGGCGGAAATCCTTGCGGAACCGCTCCTCTGCCCCCGGCACGGCGGCAAAGCCGCGCGGGCCGTCGGCATAGTTGGGCGGCGGACAGTTGATGAGCGCGAGCGTGAGGTCGTTGATCTCGAGTAGCCGCCGGATCTCGGGCGCGGGCATATCGTAGGGAAAGAGGATTTCGACCGTGTCAAACCCCGCCGATCGCGCTGCGCCAAAACGCTCGGACATGGGCAGCTCGGTGAAGAGAAGGGTCAAGTTTGCGCAGGCTTTGGGCATTTGGCTCTCATCGGGTCCGATAGCGACACAAGTGTTTGTGGCAAACGGTCGGAAATGAGCAAGACCAAACTCGCCAGACGGATCATCACGGCGCAAAGATATTTCGCGTTTACATATGGCCGACACCCATTCCCCAATTGCCCCAAAGCCCGCAGGCGGCATGATCGCCGCCAATGCGGTTTGCATGGTGTCGATGATTTCCTGGGCGGCTGGGTTTCCGGCAGCCGAACACCTGCTGACGATCTGGGATCCCCTCGCCGCGGCGACCGCCCGCTTTCTCGTCGCGCTCTGCATCCTGATCCCGCTTTGGGCGATGATCGACGGCCCGCGCCGCCTGCTTCACGCCCGCTGGGGCAAGGGGGCGCTGATCGGCGGGCTGGCCTTTGGTCTTGGGGCCTATCTCCTGCTTCTCGCGCAGGCACTGACCGATGCCGTGACCGTCGCCATCATCGCTGCCTCTAGCCCGATTGCGGCAACCCTGATCGAGATGGTCTGGGAAAAACGGCGGCTGCGCCTGCCCTTCGTGATCGGCCTTGCGGCGTCGATCGTCGGCGGGATCATCGCCACCGGCTCCGCGCCTCATGCCCAGCTTGGCCTCGGAGCGGCAGTTGCCATTGTCTCGTGCTTTCTCTTCGCTTGGGGCAGCTGGGCGACGGTGCGCTTCCTGCCGGATGTCAGCCCCTTGGGCCGCACCAGCGTTACTCTCTCAGGGGGTCTGATCGTCCTAGCCATCAGCCTCCTCGGCGGCATTGCGCTTGGGATCACCGACGCGCCCGCGCCGCTCACCAAGGCGGCAGATGTCGAGGCGCTTCTGGTCTATGCCGTGTTCGGCATGGCCATTTCTCAACTTCTCTGGATCATGTCGGTCGGTCGGATGGGGGTTGCGGTGGCCGCCTTCCACATCAACATCTCGCCCTTCTATGTGATGGTCATCCTCTTCGCCCTCGGCGCGGCGTGGAGTTGGCCCCAGTTCCTCGGGGCGGCGGTTGTGGGTCTTGGCGTGCTGATCGCCCAGCGCTAGGCGATCAGTTCGGCCGCCGGAATTATCGGGAAAAATTCGCCTCCCGAGCGGATGCCGAACCAGTCCTCGCCGTCAATTTCCTCGGTCTCGCCCAGCTCGACCAGCCTGTAAAACGACTTGCGGTCAATCAGCGCCTCAAGGTTGCGACGGATGAGGACATAGGGCGAAGGCTCGCTCGTTTCTGGATCGCGCACCACGCGGATCGGATGCTCGGGCCCGGCAATGGCTTTGTCGCCCACGTTGGTGAGAAACTCGAGCCCGCCTTCGACCGTATTGAAATCCACCGCCACGAAGGGCGCATCATCGACCTTGATACCGACCTTCTCGACCGGCGTGACTAGGAAATAGTCGTCGCCGTCCTTGCGGATGATCGAGGAGAAGAGCTTGACCAACTCGTGCCGCCCAATCGGTGTTCCGAGATAGAACCACGTCCCATCCCGTGCGATCCGCATATCCAGATCACCACAGAAGGGTGGATTCCACAGATGGACCGGCGGCGGCCCTTTCTTGCGGGCGCTGCGCGCGGCCGCGGCGATCCCCTCAGCGGTGGCTTGTGGTTGGTCTGTCTTGCTCATACTGTTCAGGCGCCCCTATTCCGGCCCAGCCTAGCCTGCGTTCTCGGCTTTGGGCAATCTCGCCCCTCTGTCAAATCCGCGCATCCCCCACCTTTGCTTGCTTCAACGGGCAATTGGTTATATTTCTTTACCAATAGCGAGGTGCGTCGATGGAAATGCCAAAGCCTAACCCTGATGTTCTGTCGAAAAAGGACAGGATTGTCAGTCGCTTGCAAGATGCGCTCCAAAACGGCGCGGTGATTCACGACGAGGCGGAAACGCGGGCCTATGAGTGTGATGCGCTCTCGGCCTACCGTTGTCCGCCGCTTTGCGCCGTCCTGCCGAGCTCGACAGAAGAGGTTTCGGCCATTCTCAGGATTTGCCACGAGGAAGGCGTGCCTGTGGTCCCGCGTGGCTCTGGCACATCGCTTGCCGGGGGCGCCCTGCCCACGGCGGACGCGGTGATCCTTGGCGTGGCGCGGCTCAACTCTGTGCTGGAAACCGACTATCCCAACCGCTTCATCCGCGTGCAATCGGGGCGGACCAATCTTTCGGTCACGGGCGCTGTCGAGACCGACGGCTTCTTCTATGCCCCCGACCCCTCTTCGCAGCTCGCCTGCGCCATTGCCGGCAACATCGGCATGAACTCGGGCGGGGCGCATTGCCTCAAGTATGGTGTGACCACCAACAACCTCCTTGGCGTCACCATGGTGATGATGGACGGAACCATCATCGAGGTGGGCGGCGCGCATATGGACGCGGGCGGGCTCGACCTTTTGGGCGTCATCTGCGGCTCGGAAGGGCAGCTGGGCGTTGTCACCGAGGCGACCCTGCGGATCCTGCCCAAGCCCGAAGGCGCGCGCCCTGTGCTGATCGGCTATGACAGCAACGAGGTTGCCGGAGAGTGCGTGTCCGACATCATCAAGGCCGGCGTTCTGCCTGTCGCCATCGAATTCATGGACCGCCCCTGCATCGAGGCCACCGAGGCTTTCGCCAAGGCGGGCTATCCGATGTGCGAGTCGCTCCTGATCATCGAGGTTGAAGGCAGCCCCGCCGAGATCGACGAACAGCTGGCCATGATCAAAGAGATCGCCCAGCGCCATAACCCGGTCGAGCTGCGCGAGGCGCAGGATGCCGACGAGGCGGCGCGCATCTGGCTGGGCCGGAAATCCGCCTTTGGCGCGATGGGCCAGATCAACGACTATATGTGCCTTGACGGGACGATCCCTGTTTCCGAGCTGCCTTACGTCCTGCGCCGCATCGGTGAGATGAGCAAGGAATACGGCCTTGGCGTCGGCAACGTGTTCCACGCGGGCGACGGCAATATGCATCCGCTGATCCTTTATAATGCCAACAAGCCCGGCGATCTTGAGCTGTGCGAGGCCTTCGGCGCCGACATTCTCAAGCTCTGCGTCGAGGTCGGCGGCTGCCTGACCGGCGAGCATGGCGTCGGCATCGAAAAGCGCGACCTGATGACGGTTCAGTTCTCGCCCGAAGACCTTGAGGCGCAGATGCGGGTCAAGGATGTGTTTGATCCCGGGTGGCTCCTCAATCCCGCCAAGGTCTTTCCGCTGGCCACGAGCGAGGCGCGTCGCGCCCAGACCGGGGAAGCCGCATGATCCGACCGAATTCGGAAGAAGAGCTGGCCGGGATCGTCGCCGGCGCCAAGGGGCCTTTGAGCATTCAGGGCGGCGGCACGCGCGGCTTTGCCGACAATGCCGCAGGCGAGCGCCTGACGACCTCTGGCATCACGGGCATCACCCTTTATGAGCCCGGTGCGCTGACCCTTGTGGCCCGCGCCGGAACTCAGCTCGAGGAAATCCGAGAGCGGCTCGCCAAGGACAACCAGCGCCTGCCGTTCGAGCCGATGGATCATCGCGCCCTCCTCGGGACCGAGGGCGAGCCGACCATCGGTGGCGTGGTCGCCGCGAATATCTCGGGGCCTCGCCGTGTCATGGTGGGCGCTGCGCGCGACTATGTGCTTGGCCTGCGTTTCGTTGACGGTCGCGGCACGGTGATCCGCAATGGCGGGCGGGTGATGAAGAACGTCACCGGCTATGACCTCGTGAAACTTCTGTCGGGAAGCTACGGCACGCTTGGCATCCTCACCGAAGTAAGCCTCAAGGTGCTGCCCAAAGTGGCGGCGAGCGCGACCATCGTACTCAAGGGGCTTTCGGACGCGCAGGCTGTCGCCGCGATGGCCGCCGCCCTTGGTTCGCCCTTCGAGGTGAGCGGCGCCTCGCACAATCCCGGCACCGGCGAGACCCTTTTGCGCCTTGAGGGCTTTGAAGAATCGGTGCGCTATCGCTCCGAGCGTCTGGCAGAATTGCTCAAGCCCTTCGCGCCGCCGCGCATCGAGGCAAAGCCCGATGCCGTTGCCAAACTCTGGGCCGCGATCCGCGATGTGACCGCCTTCGCCGGCAAAGAGGGCGATGTCTGGCGGCTTTCGGTCAAGCCGAGCGACGCGCCCGCGCTTGTCGCCCGCGCTGGTGCCAAGCAGGCGCTTTACGATTGGGGCGGCGGTTTGGTCTGGCTTCGCACCGACGCGGGCAGCAACCTGCGCGCCAGACTCGGCGCGTTCGCAGGCCACGCGACCCTGATCCGCGCCAGCGCCGAGACCCGCGCCCACCTTGGCGTATTCCAACCCGAGCCAGCGCCTCTCGCGCGGCTTTCGGCGGGCCTGCGTGCCCAGTTCGATCCCCGCGGGATCCTCAATCCCGGCATGATGGGCTGACGATGCAGACGACCTTTACCCCCGAACAGCTCACCGATCCGGGCATTCAGCGCGCCAACGAAATCCTGCGCGCCTGCGTGCATTGCGGCTTTTGCACGGCTACCTGCCCGACCTATCAGGTCTTGGGCGACGAGCTCGATAGCCCGCGCGGGCGCATCTATCTCATCAAGGATATGCTCGAGAACGAGCGCATTCCCGATGCCAAGACGGTCGGCCATATCGACCGCTGCCTCTCGTGCCTTGCCTGCATGAGCACCTGCCCCTCGGGCGTGCACTACATGCACCTGATCGACCACGCCCGCGCCTATGTGGAAAACCACTACAAGCGCCCGGTGACCGATCGCGTATTGCGCTGGGTCTTGGCGCGGATCCTGCCCTATCCGGGGCGGTTCCGGCTTGCGCTTCTCGCCGCCAAGATCGGTCGGCCCTTCGCCCGCCTCCTGCCCGATCCGCGGCTGCGGGCGATGATCGCGATGGCCCCGAAGCGCATCCCGCCGGTGAGTCGCAACGACGATCCGCAAAGTTTCGTGCCGGTCGCCCCGCGCAAAATGCGCGTGGCGCTGATGACGGGCTGCGCGCAAAAGGCGCTCAACACCGATATCAACGACGCCACGATCCGGCTTCTGACCCGCCTTGGCTGCGAGGTGGTGATTGCCGAAGGCGCGGGCTGCTGTGGGGCGCTCACGCACCACATGGGCAAGGAAGACGAAAGCCACGCGACCGCCGCGAAAAATATCCGCGCCTGGGCCGCCGAGATGGATGGCGCGGGGCTTGATGCCATCGTCATCAACACCTCGGGCTGTGGCACCACGGTCAAGGACTATGGCCATATGTTCCGCAACGAGCCGCTCGCGGCCGATGCGGTGCGGGTCTCGAAGATCGCGATGGATGTGAGCGAGGTTCTGTCGAAGCTCGATTTCCCCGCCTCGCCCGCCGCGCAGGAGATGCGCGTGGCCTATCACGCGGCCTGTTCGCTCCAGCACGGGCAGAAGATCAAGACCCTGCCGAAAGACCTCTTGAAAAACAAGGCCCGCAAGATCCGCACTCTCGAAGCGCTCACCCCCGATGTGATCGCTGCCGGCAATATCGGCTGCATGATGCAGATCGGCTCGGGGACGGGCGTTCCGGTTGTGCACACGGTCGAGCTTCTCGATTGGGTCACCGGCGGGCCGATCCCGCCGGCGATGGGCGCGCACGGGCGGCCCAAGTCGGATATTCCAATTCTGCGGTGATGGCGTAAGCTGATCTCGGCCCCGCAACAAGACGGGGCATCGAGGACGACAGGATGATCCCGCTCACTCGCTCGCTTGCACTCTGGCTTTGCCTCGCGTCCGGCGTGGCAGCGCAGGGCTCGGGGCTTGTCTCGTTGCAAACGGGTCAGGCTGGTCGCGGTTGGGAAGGTGTCGGGCGCGTCGACATCGACGGCAAGGGGTTTTGCAGCGGAGCGCTTATTTCGGAAGACCTCGTCCTGACAGCGGCCCATTGCCTTTTCGACAAAGACGGCACCCTGATCGCGGCCAACCGCTTCCATTTCCTCGCGGGCCTTCGCACCGGCCGCGCCGAAGCCTATCGCGACGTGCGCCGTGCTGTGGCGCATCCGGCCTATATTCTTAGTGCCGGGCGCAAAAGCACCGAGGCCGTGCCATTCGATCTGGCTCTGCTCGAGTTGAGCCAGCCTATTCGTACCTCGAAGGTTGCGCCTTTTCCGATTTCCGGCGATGCGGGGCACGCCGACGAACTTGCCGTTGTCTCTTACGCCCGCGACCGCGATACCGCGCCATCACTGCAAGACCTCTGCGGCGTGATCGGCGTGCAAGACGGGATCGTGATCATGGATTGCGATGCCGATTTCGGCGCCAGCGGCGCCCCGGTGTTCGAGGTGAGAAACGGCATCGTCGAGGTGGTTTCGATCATCTCGGCCATGGCCAAGCTCGAAGATCAGCCTGTCAGCATCGGCCCTGACCTTGCAGACGCCTTCGAAGACCTGATGACCCATTTCATCGAATCCGCCCCCGCTTGGTCGGGCGGTGGGCAACGGGTCATCACCCCCGGCGAGCGCACCGACACGGGCGCGAAATTCGTCCAGCCCTAGGCTCTTGAAAGGGGCGAGAGTCGCCCCCAAATCTAGAAAACCGAGGTGCCAAACGGGCCTCGGATCACCGCCTGTCCCCTCGGGAAGGCCCAACGTTGTCGCTCACTGGAGGATAACCCATGCGCACATTTGATCTTACGCCCCTTTACCGTTCCACCGTCGGTTTCGACCAGATCGCCGACCTGATGGACCGCGTTTTCGCCAGCGAAACCCCTGGCCAGAGCTACCCCCCTTATAACATCGAGAAGACCGCCGAGGACGGCTGGAGCATCTCGATTGCCGTCGCCGGTTTTGCCGACGAAGACCTCGCCGTCGAGGTCCGCGAGAACACGCTCTTCGTGTCGGGCCGCAAAGCCAACGAGGACGAGGCCCGCGTGTTCCTGCACCGCGGCATCGCCACCCGCGCCTTCGAGCGCCGCTTTCATCTTGCCGACCACGTCCATGTGAAAGGCGCGAGCCACGAGAACGGGATGCTCAACATCGACCTGCAGCGCGAAGTGCCCGAAGCGCTCAAGCCGCGCCGGATCGAGATTTCCGGCGCCGCGCCGGTCGAGCGCGATCTCGTCGAGGCCAAGGCCGTCAACTGAAATAGATTGCCTATGAGCAACAAAAAACGCGGGCGCTCAGCCCGCGTTTTTTTTGTGCAAGCGCTTCTCTGAATACTTGGCAGGATTGGATTTGCCCCCCTAGTCTGATCGAGCCGCACAAGAGTTTGGAACAAGATGCGTCACGTCACCGATTTACCGCGCGAAGTCACGGAGATTACGGATCAAGGGATCATTCTAAGTGACGGGTGCCGGCTGTCGGCGCGGGTCTGGATGCCGAAGGATGCCCCTCTTGATCCTGTGCCAGCCATTCTTGAATACATCCCCTACCGCAAGCGCGACGGAACCCTGCCGCGCGACGAGCTGATGCATCCCTATTTCGCGGGGCACGGCTATGCCGCCGTGCGGGTCGATATGCGCGGCAACGGCGACAGCGAAGGGCTGATGGCCGACGAATACACCGCGCAGGAATTGTCTGACGCTTGCGAAGTCATCGCTTGGCTGGCCGCCCAGCCGTGGTGCAGCGGCAAGGTGGGCATGATGGGCAAGAGCTGGGGCGGGTTCAATTGCCTGCAAACCGCCGCGCTGCGCCCGCCTGCGCTGAAGGCCGTCGTGACGGTCTGCTCCACGACCGACCGCTTTGCCGACGACATCCATTTCAAGGGCGGCTGCCTTCTGGGGGAGAACCTCGGCTGGGGCGCGGTCATGCTTTCCTATTCCTCGCGCCCGCCCGATCCGATGCTGCGCAACGATTGGCGGGACGATTGGATCAGGCGGCTCGAGAACGAGCCTTTCCTGTCGCCCCTTTGGGCCAGCCACCAGTCGCGCGATGTCTATTGGAAGCACGGCTCGATCTGCGAGGATTACAGCGCCATCGAGGCGCCGGTTCTGTCCATCGGCGGTTGGGCCGACAACTATATGAACACGGTCTCGCATCTGGTCTCGAACCTTTCGGTTCCGGCCAAGGGGATCGTCGGCCCGTGGGTGCACCAGTATCCACATACCGCCGTGCCGGGGCCCCAGATCGGCTTTCTCCAAGAGGCGCTGCGCTGGTGGGATCGCTGGCTGAAGGACATTCCCAACGGGGCCGAAGATGATCCGGCCTATCGGGCCTACCTTCTCGACAGCGCCCCGCCTGATGCCAATGCGGGCGACCGGCCCGGCGTATGGCTGGCCGAGCAGGACTGGCCGAGCAAGCGGACGAGCGCAGCCACGCTGCACCTGACCGATGGTGGCCTTGCCCCTGAGGCAGGACCTCTGTCGAGAACGGTCTCAACGCCCCAGCATCTGGGGATGCACACGGGCGAGTTCTTCCCGATGGGCCGCAACGCCGAGATGCCCGGCGACCAGCGGCCGGACGATGCGCTTTCGGTCTGCTTCGATACGGCGCCGTTCGAAGCCCCGCTCGCCCTCCTTGGCGCGCCGGAGATCGCTCTTGATCTGACAACCGACAGCCCCCGCGCCTTCCTTGCGGCCCGCCTCTGCGATGTGGCGCCCGACGGCTCCTCGGTCCGCATCTGCCACGGCGTCCTGAACCTCGCACACCGCGACAGCATGGAGCATCCTTCCGACCCGACCCCCGGCGCGCCCCTCAATATCCGCCTCATCCTCGATCAGACCGGCTATCGCCTCGCCGCCGGACACCGCCTACGGCTTGCGCTCTCGACGACCTACTGGCCCTACGTCTGGCCGTCGGCCGAGGCAGCGACGCTCGCTCTCTCGTCCGGCCAGCTGACATTGCCGGTTCACCCCGGCGCAGAGGCCGACGAATGGGCATTCCCGCCGGCAGAGGCGGCACGCCCTGCCAACCTTCTGACGCTTCGCGAGGAGGCGGCCTCTCGCTCGATCGACCATGACCTGATCACGGGAACCCACCGTTTGATCGTCGCCAATGACGAGGGCGCGACCGAAAACCTTGATCACGGGCTTTGCAACGCCGAGTCCAGTCACGAGGTCTGGTCAATCCAAAGTGATGACCCACTTTCCGCGCGGGTCGATATTGTCTGGAATCAGGAGCTTTGGCGCGGTGCGTGGCGCGTCGCTACCGAGGCATCGGCTTCGATGTGGGCCGACAAACAGATGTTGCATATGCAGGCGAAGATCATTGCCAAGGAGGGCGATCACGAAGTTTTCGTAAGGGAATTCAAGGATTCAGTAGCCAGAAACCATCTCTAGGGGCCACAATCCATTCAGGACAGTTGCCGCAACGAGAGAATCGCGGTTATTGATTGGTCAATCAATAAAACCATCAGGGAGACTAACATGAACGACGAACTCAAATACCTCGCTGGGCGGGCCGCCCAGGGCCGGGTCAGCCGCCGTGCCTTCATGGGCCGTGCTGCTGCGCTCGGCGTTGGCGCCGGCATGGCCAGCAATATGCTGGCCTCTGCCGTTTCCGCACAGGGTGCGGTCAAGGGCGGGATGCTGCGCGCTGGCCTTCAAGGCGGCGAAAGCACCAACACCCTCGATCCGGCACTCGCCGCATCCGAAGTTCCGGCCGAGGTCAACTATGCCTGGGGTGAACCGCTGGTCGAAGTCGGCATCGACGGCAGCATTGAACCGCGCCTGGCCTCCGACATCAGCTCGAGCCCCGACGCCAAGAGCTGGTCTTTCAAAGTCCGCTCGGGTGTGACCTTCTCCAACGGCAAGTCACTGACCGCCGACGACATCAAGGCAACCATCGAGCGCCACACTGACGAAAACTCGCAGTCGGGCGCTCTGGGCATTGTTCAGGGCATCGAAAGCATCGATGTCAGCGGCGACATGGTCACGCTGAACCTGCACACCCCGAACGCCGACCTTCCCTACCTCATGGCTGACTATCACCTGCTGATTCAGCCCAACGGCGGCAAGGACGACCCGACCGCAGGTATCGGCACCGGCCCCTATACGGTCGAGATCAACGAGCCCGGCGTCCGCCATGCCTTCAAGAAGAACCCCAACTACTGGGATTCCGATTATGGCCATGCCGACGAAGTCGAGATTCTGGTCATCAACGACAACACCGCCCGTATCGCGGCGCTGCAGTCGGGTCAGGTCGACATGATCAACCGCGTCGACCCGAAGGTTGTGAACCTTCTGCGCCGCGATGCCAACGTGCAGATCAAGAACGTGGCCGGCCGTGGCCACTATGTCTTCATCATGCACTGCAACGCAGAGCCGTTTGCCAACAACGATATGCGGATGGCGCTGAAATACGCGATCAACCGTCAGGAGATGGTGGACAAGATCCTCGGCGGTCTCGGCACTGCCGGCAACGACTTCCCGATCAACGCCGCCTACCCGCTCTTTGACGCAGGCATCGAGCAGCGTGAATACGATCCCGACAAGGCCGCTTTCCACTACAAGGCCTCGGGCCACGACGGCTCGCCGATCATCCTGCGCGCCGCCAACGCCGCCTTCCCGGGCGCCGTCGAAGCGGCCCAGCTGTTCCAGCAGTCGGCAGCGGCCGCTGGCATTCCGCTCGAGCTCAAGCGCGAGCCGGATGATGGCTATTGGGACAACGTCTGGAACGTCGAACCCTTCTGCGCGTCCTATTGGTCGGGCCGTCCGGTTCAGGACCAGATGTATTCGACGGCCTATCTGTCGACCGCGGACTGGAACGACACCAAGTTCTACAACGAGAAGTTCGACAACCTGCTGCTCGCAGCACGCGCCGAACTGAACCAGACGGTTCGCAAGCAGATGTACTCCGACATGGCGCACATCCTGCGCGACGAGGGCGGTCTGATCCTGCCGATGTTCAACGACTTCGTGGACGCCATTGGCCCGCGCGTTGCTGGCTGGACCGACAACCCCAACGGCGAGATGATGTCGAGCCGTGCGCTGTATTCCTGCTGGGTTGCCTAAGGAACGTACGGGGATATGCATCCTGTAATAAAACTCGTTGCCCAGCGCGTCGCGCTGGGCATCCTTCTCCTCTGGATCGTGTCGCTCCTGATTTTCTGGGGCACCGAGATGCTTCCGGGCGATGTCGCTTCGGCCATTCTCGGCCAATCGGCAACGCCGGTCTCCCTCGCCAACCTGCGCGAGAAGATGGGGCTGAACGATCCTGCCCATGTCCGCTATATGCGCTGGTTCATCGGCGTGCTGCACGGCGATCTCGGCACAGCCCTGACCAACGGCAAGGATATCGCCTCGTCGATCGGGTCGCGCCTCGGCAATACGCTGTTCCTCGCTTTCTGGGCCGCGATCATTGCTGTGCCCCTATCGATCGTGCTCGGCCTCGTTGCCGCACGCTATGCGGGCCGCTGGCCTGACAAGGTGATTTCCGGCGTTACTTTGGCCACAATCTCTCTGCCAGAGTTCGTGGTCGGCTATATCGCAATGTTTATTCTCGCGGTGAACTACCGGGTTTTCCCCTCCACTGCCCTGATCTACGACAGCATGACCTTGTGGCAGAAGCTCAATGCCATCGCCCTACCGGTGATCGTTTTGGTGCTCGTCGTGCTCGCCCACATGATGCGGATGACGCGGGCGGCGATCCTCAATGTGATGCAATCGGCCTATATTGAAACGGCCGAGCTCAAGGGTCTCAAGCAATCGACCATCATCTCTCGCCACGCATTTCCCAACGCGATTGCGCCAGTGGTGAACGTGGTGATGCTCAACCTCGCCTACCTCGTTGTCGGCGTCGTCGTCGTCGAGGTGGTCTTTGTCTACCCCGGCATGGGGCAGTATCTGGTTGACCATGTGTCCAAGCGTGACGTGCCCGTTGTTCAGGCCTGCGGCCTTATCTTCGCGGCGGTCTATATCGGCTTAAATATTCTGGCCGACGTCATCTCAATTCTTACCAATCCCCGACTGAGGCACCCGAAATGAGACGGATTCCACTCTCCGCCCTTATCGGCCTTTTCTTCACGGCGCTGTTTTTTCTCACCGCCATTTTCGCCGATTTCATCGCCCCCTATGGCATGGCCGAAGTGGTTTCCAACTCGATCTGGGATCCGATGTCGCGCGATCATCTTCTAGGGACGGATGCGCTCGGCCGCGATCTTCTGAGCCGGATGATCTATGGCGGACAAACCACAATCTATATCGCCACCATGGCAACGATCCTCAGCTTTACTCTGGGTTCGATCCTTGGCTTCACCGCCGCAACCCTCGGCGGCTGGATCGACCAGCTTCTCTCGCGGATCGTCGACCTCGTCATGGCGATCCCCTCACTGATCCTCGCCCTCGTGGTCCTGTCGGTCATGCCGGTTACAACCGGGGTTCTGATTGTCGTCATGGGCCTGCTCGATTCAACCCGCGTCTTCCGCCTGAGCCGCGCTGTCGCGGTCGACATCACGGTGATGGACTATGTCGAGGCCGCCCGCCTGCGCGGCGAAGGCACCCGCTGGATCGTCTTCCGCGAAATCCTGCCCAATGCCCTTTCGCCCTTGGTGGCCGAACTGGGCCTGCGTTTCATCTTCGCGGTGCTCTTCATCTCGACGCTGTCGTTCCTCGGCCTCGGCGTTCAGCCGCCGCTCGCCGA
>RFZI01000031.1 GCA_009920775.1 Paracoccaceae bacterium
TGCGCCCGGGCAATCCCTCGTTCCTGCATTTCGAAGTGCGTCAGGGCCTCGAGAGCGTCGATCCGACCAGCTATCTGCCCTAAAGGGTCACGCCGCGGCGGCCTGCCAGATCGGTGAAATACTGCCAGGCCACGCGGCCCGAACGGCTGCCGCGCGTCGCCTGCCATTCGATCGCCTCGGCGCGCAGGGTCTCGTCGTCGATCACCACCCCATAGGCATCGCAATAGCCGCGGATCATGGCGAGGTATTCGTCTTGATCGCAGGGATGGAAGCCAAGCCAGAGGCCGAAACGATCCGAGAGCGAGACCTTTTCCTCAACCGCCTCGGACGGATTGATCGCCGAGGAGCGCTCGTTCTCGATCATGTCACGCGGCATCAGGTGGCGTCGGTTTGAGGTGGCATAGAGCACCACGTTATCCGGCCGCCCCTCGATGCCTCCGTCCAGAACCGCCTTGAGCGATTTGTAATGCGCGTCGTCATGGCTGAACGACAGGTCATCGCAGAAGAGGATGAACCGCTCGTCGCGCCCACGAAGCAGATTGAGGCAGCGGCCTATCGACGCCAGATCCTCGCGTTGGATCTCGACGAGTTTCAGGCCAGGATGATCCACCGAGAGCTTGCCGTGGATCGCTTTCACGAGGCTCGATTTGCCCATCCCCCGCGCACCCCAGAGAAGCGCGTTATTGGCTGGCAGGCCGCGGGCAAACTGTTCGGTATGCTTGGGGCGGCGGGCTGATCCGTTCCAGCGCCGCCGCGATCCGCTCGAGAGGCTCGGCGCTCACGCCTTGCCCTCGTCAGCGGCTTCTTCTTCCTCGTCCGAGGGTTCGTCGAACAGGCTCTCGCCCTCGCCAATGATCCCCTCTTCGCGGGCCTTGGCATCTTTCTGACGCTCGATACGGGCGACAAGCTGGATCGAGACTTCGTAGAGACCATAGACCACGGTGAAGAGGATCACCTGGCTCACCACATCCGGCGGGGTCGCCAAAGCGGCGACGATCAGAATGCCGACGACAGCATATTTCCGCATCCCCTTGAGGCCGCGCGAACTTGCGAGCCCCGCCTTGCCCATCAGCGACAGAAGCACCGGCAGCTGGAAGCAGATGCCGAAGGCTACGATGAACTTGATGGTGAGCGACAGGTAGGCCTGAGCCGAGCCTTGGAAGGCGATACCGGCGACGGCGGTCTCGCCGTCGGTTCCGGTCAGGAGCGAGCCGGGCTGCTGGAAATTCAGGAAGAAGTTAAACGCGAGCGGCGTGATCGCGTAATAGGCGAAGGAGGCGCCGAGGGCGAACATGAAGGGTGAGGCCACGAGGAAGGGCAGGAAAGCGCCCTTCTCGGATTTGTAGAGGCCCGGCGCCACAAAGCGCCACATCTGATAGCTGATCACCGGAAACGAGAGCGCGAGCCCCCCCACCAGAGAAATCGAGATGGCGACGAAGAAACCTTCTTGCAGCGCGATCAGTACGAGGCCGCAGTCCTCCTGACCGCGATCCGCCAGCGCCGAGCACAGCGGTTGGGTCAGGAAATTGAAGATCGGGTTCCAGAGTGCAAAGCAGATCACCATGCCGATGATGAAGGCCACCAGCGACTTGATCAGGCGGTCGCGCAGCTCGGCCAGATGTTCGATCAGCGGCGCGGAGGAATCATCGAGTTCGTCGGTATTGCTCATGCCTTGGCCTCAGGCTTGGGGGTGGCGGCTTTCTTGGCGCGGGGGTTGGCAGCCGGCTTCGCGGCGGCGGCGGACTTGGCCTCTGCCTTGGGCTTAGCAGCCGCTTTCGGCTTGGCCGCAGCCTTGGCCTCGGGGGCTGTCGCAGCTTCTTTGGCAGCCTTGGCCTCTGCAGCGGCCTTTTCACGGGCGATCCGTTCCGAAGCGACACGGGCGGTCGCTTCCTGGATCTTGTCGCGGATCTCGGCCCGCTCCTGCGAGAGCTTTTCGGTCTCGCCTCCCGGCTTGATCGCGCTCTTGAGGTCGGTCGCCTCTTTCAGCTTGTCGATGCCAAACTTCTGGGGATTGGCCGCGGCCTTGATCGTCTTGGAGATGTCTTTCACCCCGGCATCATCGGCGGCATTTTCCATCGCCCGGCTGAATTCCCGCGCCATCTGACGCGCCTTGCCGGTAAACTGCCCCAAGGTGCGGAACATCACAGGCAGGTCTTTCGGCCCGATGACGATCAACGCCACGATGCCGATCAGCACCATTTCACTCCAGCCGAGGCCAAACATCGACGGTATCCCCTATTGTTGGATGGTCAGGACGAAAAGGCTCAGGCCTTGTCCTTCTCCTTTTCCGGGGTCACGTCGCGTGCGGCATCTGCGGCGCTGTCTTCGATTTCTTTCTTGCCATCATCCACGCCCTTCTTGAAGGCGGTGATGCCCTTGCCGACCTCGCCCATGAGCGAGGAAATCTTGCCGCGACCAAAGAGGACCAGAACGACGACAGCGATAAGAAGAAGGCCGGGAAGGCCGATGTTGTTGAGCATTTTCTCTCTCCCATGTCAGGCGGCGTGAGGGAGCCGCCTCAGAATTTCGACAGACAAGTCTTACGGCCATGCCCCGTCAGATCAAAGGCCAAATCGAACGAAAATAAGCCCGATCGAGAAGCCTAACTCGCGGCTGCTGACACAAAAATGTCAGTTGTCCACCCTCGCCAAACCCCTTTTTTCGTGGCATTTATGCAAAACGCCTAGATGAAACTGACAGTTTGCCCCACCGATGCGCCGCAACGACCGCCTCTTTACTCTGATCCAGACCCTCCGCGACGGGCAGCTGCATCGCGCGGGTGATCTGGGCAAGGCGCTTGGTGTTTCGACCCGCACAATCTGGCGCGATATGGCCGCACTTCAGGCCTCGGGCCTGCCGGTCGAGGGCGAACGCGGAGTAGGTTATGTGCTCAAGGGGCCGGTGAGCCTGCCCCCTTTGGCCCTGACCCGCGAGGAATTCGAAGCGCTCCGCCTCGGCCTTTCGCTCGTTGGAAGCGCCGCCGATCCGGCATTGGCCAAGGCTGCCGCCTCGTTGCGGGGCAAGGTTGGCGCCGTGACCCCGGAGGGTCTGCAAGAGCCGGGGACGCAGAGCTTTGTCTACGCCACGCCCGAGGCCGCACGAGCCGCTCCGCATATTGGCCCGATCCGGCGCGGGCTGCGCGACCATCTCATGCTGCGCTTCGCCTATGCCGCGCCCGATGTCTCGACCTTTGTCCATGACGCGCGGCCCCTGCAGCTTGATTTCTGGGGGCGCACCTGGACACTCACCGCCTTCAGCGAAACCTTGCAGGATTTTAGGGTGTTCCGGCTCGACTTTATAGTAAGCCTGTCGGTCGGTCCGGCCGCTTTCCTGCCCGAAGACGGCAAGACAATCGACGATTTCCTTGCGGTCCTGACCCTGCCCTAGCGGACCGGAAAGACGAAACAGCGGTCGCGACGGATCATCAGCCAGAGCGGCGTGCCGGGATTGGGCAGAAAGACCGAAGGGATTTGCGCCTTCAGGAGCGAGCCATCGAAATCCATGCGAAACTCGACGAGGCTCTCCGATCCCATATAGCGTGCCCGTTCGACAATGCCGCGGGCCGGCGTGCCTTCGGAGGCGGTTGGCAGCGGGCCTTTGCCGCCACGGTCGAAGTCGATCCGCAGGTGCTGAGGCCGGATCACGATCTCGACCTCGGTGCCATCCGGCACGCCCGGAGCGAGGAACTGGCCGAAGGCCGTTTCCGTCAGAGCGCCGTTAACTTTGCCACGGATCACATTGATATCACTGAAGAATGCAGCCGCCGCACGATCCACCGGCGCATTATAGATATTATAGGGCGCGCCGCGCTGGACGATCTTGCCATTCCGCATCAGCGCGATCTCGTCGGCCATCCGCATGGCTTCGCCCGGCTCGTGGGTGACGAGGAGAACCGCCGTGCCCTCGCTTTTTAACACATCCAGTGTCTGGTCGCGGATCTCGTCGCGCAGGCGGTCGTCGAGGCCCGAGAAGGGTTCGTCCATCAGCATTATGCGCGGCCGCGGCGCCAGCGCACGGGCCAGTGCCACGCGCTGTTGCTCGCCGCCCGAAAGCTCATGGGGATAGGCGTTGGCATAGCTGCCCATGCCTACCTTTTCGAGAAGCTCCAGCACCCGCGCGTCATTCTCGGCGCGGCTGCCATGCAGGCCAAAGGCCACGTTCTGCGCCACGCTCAGATGCGGGAAAAGGGCGAAATCCTGAAACATCAGGCCAATCGACCGCCCCTCGGGCGGCACCCGATAGACCGTGTCGCAGACAAGCTGTCCATCGACGAAAATGCTGCCGCTGTCCTGCATCTCGACGCCCGCGATGATCCGCAGGGTCGTCGACTTGCCGCAGCCGGAAGGGCCCAGAAGGCAGGTCACCTGGCCCGGCATCACCGACAGCGACACGTCATTCACGACCCGCCGCCCGCCGAAAGAGCGGGTGATATTGCGGATCTCAAGGCGCGCGGGCTGGCTCACAGGGTTCAATTCCGACCAAAGCTCTCGGGTATATCGCCTCTACCAAGCCTGCCCCCGTTGGGCAAGCGCCCGTTCATAGGCCCGATCACAGGGTCGAATTGAAGGCCCCGCCATCGGCAAGGATGTTTTGCCCGACGATAAAGCCCGCGTGCTGCGAGCAGAGGAAGGCGCAGGTCGAGCCGAATTCCTTTGCCGTGCCGTATCGGTTGGCCGGAATCGTGGCTTCCCGCTGTTTCTTGGCCTCGTCGATGCTGATGCCCTTGGTGTTGGCCACGCCGGTATCAAGCTGGATCGCTCGGTCGGTCGCGTGGATGCCCGGCAGGAGGTTGTTGATCGTCACCCCATGCTTGGCCACCTGCCGCGAGGTGCCCGCAACATAGCCAGTCAGGCCCGCGCGGGCCGAGTTCGACAGGCCAAGCTGCGGGATCGGCGATTTCACAGCACCCGAGGTAATATTCACGATCCGGCCCCAGCCACGGTCAATCATCCCCGGCAGCGAGGCTTTGATCAGCGCGATAGGGGTCAGCATATTGCTATCCAGCGCCTTGATGAAATCCTCGCGCTCCCAGTCCGACCAGATGCCCGGCGGCGGGCCGCCTGCGTTGTTCACCAGAATGTCGATCTGGCCCGCAGCCTCAAGCACGGCGGCATGGCCCTCGGGCGTGGTCACATCCACGGCAACGGTGGTGACGGAAACGCCATAGGCATCACGTATCGCCTGCGCGGTTTCTTCGAGCGGGCCAGCGCTGCGGGCATTGAGGACGATATCGACCCCCGCCTCGGCCAAAGCCTCGGCACAACCACGCCCAAGCCCTTTCGACCCCGCACACACCAGCGCGCGCTTGCCGCGAATACCCAAATCCATATCGTTCTCCTCTCGGTCATTCCTCAAACGCAGTAATAGCCAAAGGAAGACCCGATCCAAGGCCATATTCCGCCGCATTTAGACTTTAGCCAAAACCAAGTGTTCATCGTCTAGTTTTTAGAGTGGTTAAATGTCTTCGGTTGAGTTTCAGGCCCTTCAGGCCCATCTGGTCTATAAATCCTCGGATTTCACTGCGGTCGCAGGCGTGGCGCGCGGCGACGATTTGTCTGTCTCTGACGACCTTGTTCTCGACGATGTCTACAAGCTGGCGCAGGGCGCCAAACGCACCCAGTTGGCGTTCAGATTTTCGGGCGACGATCGCCCCTTCCAGATTGTGAGCCAAACTCCGGCGAGCGGTCGTGGCAATGATCTTTTTCTCGATACCTGCATCACCCTGATGGGAAGCGACGGATCAACCCACGAGGCCCTTATATTGGCCGAGGTCGAACTTGGCGTGCTTGTCGAGACCTATCTCTTGCCTCTCGATACCCTCAAAGAGGATATCGAGTATCGTCTGGTCGGCAATGATCCCAATGCCGCTCGTGCGCTCTTTGCCCGTATGGCCTGTGTCGCGTTCAGCCGCGGCACCCACATCACCCTCTCGACAGGTGAACAACGCCGGATTGAGGATCTCAAGGTCGGGGATCGCATCTTGACCCGCGATGACGGCGCGCAACCGATCCGCTGGATCGGCCAGTCGACGATCCGCGCGACCGGCGCAGAAGCCCCTGTCGTGATCACCAAAGGCACCCTTCACAATGCCGAGGATCTTGTCGTCAGCCCCAACCACCGTGTGTTTGTCTATCAACGGCAGGATGCTTTGGGCCTCGGAAGGTCGGAAGTCTTCGTCAAGGTTCGGCATCTGATCAATGGAACCACCATTTATCAGCGCGAAAGCAGCTTCATGGAGTGTTTTCAGCTGCTTTTTGACGAACACCATATCATTTTTGCCGAAGGGATCGCGGCTGAATCCCTGATGGTGGATCCCAGAACAATCGGCGCGATCCCCGGTGAGATCGGCAAAGGGCTTTTGTCTGGCAAATAGGGCCACAGCCGCCGCACCCATCACGACTATGAGGTGCTCGAAGGGCTCGCGGACGTTCCCGACGCCGCCGATCTTTTGCGCCGCGCCTCGCAAAGCTGACGCCCGATTGCCCTTTCCCGCAACGCCCCCTATAGGGGGCGCATGACAAATCGCCCTGCCCTTCCGCCCGAAATCGCCCGCCGCCGGACCTTTGCGATCATCTCGCACCCCGACGCCGGCAAGACGACGCTCACCGAGAAATTCCTCCTATTCGGGGGCGCCATCCAGATGGCCGGTCAGGTGCGCGCCAAGGGCGAAGCGCGGCGCACGCGGTCGGATTTCATGCAGATGGAGAAGGATCGGGGCATCTCCGTCTCGGCCTCGGCCATGTCCTTCGATTACAAGACCTTCCGCTTCAACCTCGTTGATACGCCCGGCCACTCGGACTTCTCCGAAGACACCTATCGCACGCTGACCGCCGTTGACGCCGCGGTTATGGTGATCGACGGGGCCAAGGGCGTGGAAAGCCAGACGCAGAAGCTTTTTGAGGTCTGCCGCCTGCGCGATCTGCCGATCCTGACCTTCTGCAACAAGATGGACCGTGAGAGCCGCGACACTTTTGAGATCATCGACGAGATCCAAGAGATGCTGGCGATCGACGTAACGCCCGCCTCATGGCCCATCGGCACGGGGCGCGATTTCATCGGCTGCTACGATATCCTGCGCGACCGGCTCGAACTCATGGACCGCGCCGACCGTAACCGCGTGGCCGAGACCATCGAGATCAACGGGCTTGATGACCCCAAGCTTGCCCAGCACGTCCCTGCCCAGCTTCTCGAAAAGCTGAAGGAAGAGCTGGAGATGGCGCGCGAGCTTCTGCCCGCGCTCGATCCGCAGGCGGTTCTCGAAGGCCACATGACGCCGATCTGGTTCGGCTCGGCCATCAATTCCTTCGGCGTGAAGGAACTGATGGACGGTATCGGCAGCTACGGCCCCGAGCCGCAGGTCCAATCCGCCGAGCCGCGCGATATCGCGCCCGAGGAAACCAAGGTCGCGGGCTTTGTCTTCAAGGTGCAGGCCAATATGGACCCCAAGCACCGCGACCGCGTGGCCTTTGTCCGCCTTGCCTCAGGGCATTTCCAGCGGGGCATGAAGCTCCTCCACGTTCGGTCGAAAAAGCCGATGGCCGTGTCCAACCCCGTCCTTTTCCTCGCCGCCGACCGCGAGCTGGCGGAAGAGGCCTGGGCCGGCGATATCATCGGCATCCCCAACCACGGCCAGCTGCGCATCGGCGATACGCTGACCGAGGGCGAGGCGCTGCGCGTGACCGGCATCCCCTCTTTCGCGCCGGAGCTTCTGCAAAACTGCCGCGCCGGCGATCCGATGAAGGCCAAGCACCTTGAGAAAGCGCTCATGCAATTCGCCGAGGAAGGGGCCGCCAAGGTTTTCAAGCCGACCTTCGGCTCGGGCTTTATCGTCGGCGTCGTCGGTGCGTTGCAGTTCGAGGTCCTAGCGAGCCGGATCGAGCTCGAATACGGCCTGCCTGTCCGGTTTGAACCCTCGCAATTCACCTCGGCCCGCTGGGTCGCGGGCGAGAAGCTGGCGGTCGAGAAATTCGTCGCCGCCAACAAGCAGCATATCGCCACCGACAACGATGGCGATCTCGTTTACCTTACCCGCCTGCAATGGGACATCGACCGCGTAGGGCGGGATTACCCCGATGTGCGACTCACCGGCACCAAGGAAATGATGGTGTAGCGAAGGGGGCGGAGGCTTATGCCTCGCCCCTCGCAAGGTCCTCTGCAAGTTCATCGGCAATTTCTGAGGGAGCCGATGCCATGAGTTCGTCGGGATCGCGCCAGCGACCGGTATTGATGCATTTCTTTACGAAGCCGGCATTGTTCTCCAGCGCGGCAGAGACCCCCAGCAGCGTCGCAACCCTGGTCAGGGGGATGCGAAGCGTGGCATCGCAGATTTCCCAACGCTCGGTCGAATAATCCGACATCGAAACCTCTGCCGAACACAAGATTGTCGGCAAGTCGCATGCAGTAGCTGACAACGTCAGAGCTATCACCCAGAGCGGCGGCGCTGATGAAGCAAATGTCAGACGCGTCCCTTATTTCCTTGCTGATAAGGGCCTTACCTGAGCTCACGTATACAGACTCATATTCGAACTCTTCAGTGAGATAGCCTTCTATCATACTGAAAAGGAGTTGGTCCGGGCCGATGAAAAGCACTCGGCCTAGACGGTTGTCCCCATCAGGGACAGATTTTTTCGAAGTCATATTTTGCCCGTCTTTTAGGCCCCCGTCGGTCCGATACCCCTTCAATTTCCGAAATTGAAAAAGATCTGACGACTTTGATACCAAAGTATAGGTAAAAATCACCCAACGATATTTGCATCAATGGCGAGCGACACCGATTTCCGCATGATCGAACCCGAGAATGGTCTCAGGCGACACCCAAAGTGCGCGTGCAATGCTGAAAACAGCACATAGCTTCGCTTGCCTTTTGGTGGGATCAAGAACGTTGAGCACGTCCTTCAATGGGATTTTCGCAAGTTCCGAAAGGGATTCTGGCGTCTCATTTCTAAGCCGACAGACGACCGAAGTGTTGTGAGCGACGATTTCTGCAATGGACGAAAGTCGATTGGGAAATCGGATGAGACCTTCTGAAATATCATCTGCCATTTCACTTCAAACCGCTGAAACAACACTATTCTTGCGAAGCGTGGGCAAAAAACCATGGCGTAGATAGTGAAACTTCAGCTTCCCTGTAATGAATTTCAGTACTTCTAAAAAATGTTGACGCCGCTTGCCTCAAAGCGGATCACTCTTGCAGATTGACCCTCCCTACCTATGGCGCTAAGCAAGGCACGACCCAGACTGGGCCAAGACCGACGCGGGGCGCCCGGAAATTGCGTCCCATAACCTGCCAATCCGGAACGCCGGATGGCTATGAATGGACGCACATGACCAAATTCTCTGATCTGAACCTTGATCCCAAGGTTCTGAAAGCCATCGCCGAAGCCGGCTATGAAACCCCGACCCCGATCCAGGCCGGCGCGATCCCGTCCGCCCTTGAAGGCAAAGACGTCTTGGGCATCGCCCAGACCGGCACCGGCAAGACCGCCTCTTTCACCCTGCCGATGATCACCCTTCTCGGCCGTGGCCGCGCCCGTGCCCGGATGCCGCGTAGCCTTGTCTTGTGCCCCACCCGCGAATTGGCCGCGCAGGTCGCCGAAAACTTCGACGTTTATGCCAAGCACACCAAGCTGACCAAAGCGCTCCTCATCGGCGGCGTGAGCTTCAAGGACCAAGACGCCCTGATCGACCGCGGCGTTGACGTTCTGATCGCCACGCCCGGCCGCCTGCTTGACCATTTCGAACGCGGCAAGCTGCTTCTCACGGGCGTGCAGATCATGGTGGTCGACGAGGCGGACCGGATGCTCGACATGGGCTTCATCCCCGACATCGAACGCATCTTCAACCTCACGCCCTTCACCCGCCAGACCCTCTTTTTCTCGGCCACCATGGCGCCCGAGATCGAGCGGATCACCAACACTTTCCTGCACGCGCCCGCCCGCGTCGAGGTCGCCCGTGCGGCCACTACGGGCGAGAACATCGCCCAAGGCGTCGTTATGTTCCGCGCCTCGCGCCGCGAGAATGCCGACCGCGAGAAGCGCGCCCTTCTGCGGGCGCTGATTGATGGCGAGGGCGAGGCCTGCACCAACGCGATCATCTTCTGCAACCGCAAGGTTGACGTGGATATCGTCGCCAAGAGCCTCAAGAAATACGGCTATAACGCCGAGCCGATCCATGGCGATCTCGACCAGAGCCAGCGGATGCGGACTTTGGACGGCTTCCGCAACGGCGATGTGCGCTTCCTTGTCGCCTCGGATGTGGCCGCCCGTGGTCTCGATATTCCGGCGGTGAGCCATGTGTTCAACTTCGATGTGCCGAGCCACGCCGAGGACTATGTCCACCGCATCGGCCGCACCGGCCGCGCCGGCCGCTCGGGCAAGGCGCTGATGATTTGCTCGACCCGCGATACCAAGTATTTCGAGGCGGTCGAGAAGCTGATCGAAAAAGAGGTTCCGCGGCTCGAGAACCCACTCGGTAATGCGCCGGCTCCGGCGGAAGGCGCGGAAGAGGACAAGCCCGCGCCGAAATCCTCGCGCAGCCGTTCGCGTGGCCGTGGCAAGGGCGACAAGCCCGCCGAGACCCCCGCCAAGGCTGAAGCGCCCCGCGAACAGGCGCCGAAGCGCGAAGCCAAGCCGCAGGAAAAGCGCGAGCCGAAAGCCCAAGAGCGGCGCGAGCCGCGGCAGGACCGCCGCGACACCAACCGCGTTGTCGGCATGGGCGAGGATACGCCCTCTTTCATCCGCCTCAGCTTTGACGAGCGCCGCGGCTAGAGACGAAAAACCCGCCTTCCGGCGGGTTTCTGTTTCAGGCCAAGCGGCTCGTGATGATCGTCACTTCCGGCTTCTTGCCGATCTCGGACGAGGCCACCTGCCGGACGATCTTTTTCAGCTCTTTCTCGAGCCGCTCGTCGTCGCGCAGGGTCTTGTCCTCGGCTCGCATCAGGAATTGCCCGAGGTCGGCCTCGAGGATTTCCACCAGCGGCACCTTCGAGCGCCCCGTCTCGGCCAGACCCATCGTCTCGCACCACGGATCGCCCAAGGGTTCGTCGTTCTCGTCGATGATGATGTTGACGATCACATGGCCGTTCAAAGCCATGCGGATCCGGTCGCGCACGATACCATCCATCGAGCCGATCTGCACCGAGCCATCAAGATAGGTCCGCCCCGTCTCGATATACTCGGCCACCTTGGGCCGCTCGCCCGTCAGGTCGACCATCATGCCGTTGACGGCGAGGAATCCAATACGGCCAACCTCTTCCGCGAGCCGCGCGTGTTCGCGCAGGTGGCGGTGTTCGCCGTGCATCGGGATGACGACCTGCGGATTGACCAGTTCGTGCAGCTTCACAAGGTCGGGCCGGTTGGCGTGGCCCGAGACGTGATAGCGCCCACCTTCGTCGTCGTGAATTTCGACGCCGAGTTCAGAGAGCTGGTTCATGATGCGGATCACGCCGCGCTCGTTGCCGGGGATGGTTTTCGAGGAGAAGAGGAAAGTATCCCCCTCTTTGAGCTTGAGCCCCAGATAGTTACCCTGCGCCAGCTGGGCGCTCGCCGCGCGGCGCTCGCCCTGACTGCCGGTGACGAGGAGCATGACCTCATGGCGCGGCAGGCTCAGCGCATCTTCAGGGGAAATCGTCGGTGGGAAATCGCTCAGGATGCCAACCTCAGTCGCCACCTCGATCATCCGCCGCATGGCGCGGCCCAGAAGGCAGACCTGCCGCCCCGCCTTGCGTGCGGCAAAGGCGAGCGTGTGCAGGCGGGCAATGTTGGAGGCAAAGGTCGTTGCCACGACCATGCCGGTCGCCGCTTTCATGAAGGCCTCGATCTCGTCCGAAAGCCCTGCTTCCGAGCGGCCCGGCGCTTGAGAGAAGACGTTGGTCGAATCGCAGACCAGCGCCTTCACGCCCGGCTTGCCGACCTCCGCCCAAAGCGCCTCGCTGAAGGGCTCGCCCACCACCGGCGTATGGTCGATCTTGAAATCGCCGCTATGGACGATCCGCCCCGCGGGCGTATCGATCACAAGGCCCGCGCTTTCGGGGATCGAGTGGCTGACGGGCACAAAACCCACCTTGAACGGGCCGGCCTCGGTCATCTCGGGCCAAGGTTGCACGGTCGTCACCTTGCGGGAATCCTGCCCGCCCTCGTCCATCTTGAGCCGCGCAATGGTCGCCGTAAACGCACGGGCATAGATCGGCGCCCGCAGGTGGCCCCAAAGGTGGCCGATGGCGCCCACATGGTCTTCGTGGGCATGGGTGATGAAGATCGCCTCGATCTGATCCCGCCGCGCCTCGAGCCAGCTGATATCGGCCATGATGAGGTCGACACCGGGCGAGGTATCCATATCCGGGAATGTCACGCCCAGATCGACGACGATCAGACGCTCTGATCCCGGTTTGCCATAGCCATAGACATAGGCGTTCATGCCGATCTCGCCGGCGCCCCCCAGCGGGAGGTAGATCAGGCGGTCTTTGCTCATCCGTTTTCCTTGTTGAAACGGTGGATGACCGTCAGGCCATGCATCGTCAGGTCGTCTTCGATCCAGTCGAACAGGACTTCGCCCTGTTCAAAGAGCCGCGCGAGGCCGCCGGTGCCGATGATCTTCATCGGCTTGTCGTATTCAGCGCGGATCCGTGCACATAGCTCGCGCACGAGGCCGATGTAACCCCAATAAACGCCGGACTGCATACAGTGGACCGTATTGGTCCCGATCACCGACTGGGGCTTGGAGATATCGACATGCGGCAAGGCGGCGGCGGCGTGGTGCAGCGCCTCGAGGCTGAGGTTCACGCCCGGCGCGATCACGCCGCCCACATAGGCGCCGTCATGGGCCACCACGTCGAATGTGGTGGCGGTGCCGAAATCGACGACGATCAGATCGCCGCCGTGCCGGTCAAAGGCGCCTGCGGCATTCACCAGACGGTCGGGGCCGACGGTGGTTCCGGCGTCGACGCGGGGTTGTTGCGGCAGCAGGCACTCGGGCTTGCCCACAACCAGCGGACGGCAGTTGAAATAGCGGTCGCAGAGGACGCGCAGGTTGAAGACCACGCGCGGCACCGTCGAGGAGATAATCACCTCGTCGATCTCGACATCGAGCTTGCGGGCGTTCATCAGCGTGGTGAGCCAAACGAAATACTGGTCCGCCGTGCGCTGCCACTCGGTCGAGGTGCGCCAAGTGGCGAGGAATTCCTTGCCATCCCAGATCGAGAAGACGGTGTTGGTGTTGCCGCAGTCGATGGTCAGAAGCATCCCCTGCCCCTTTCAGAAATAGACATCCGCCGCCGCGATGGTGCGCGGGCCCTTGGCGGTAATGAGCACGAGGTTGCCCTCGCTGTCGATGGTGTCGAAGACGCCGGTGATCTCTTCACGGCCCGTTCGGGCGGTGATTTCCTCGCCGATCCGGGCGGCATGGCGGAGCCAGTCCTGCCGGATGCGTTCAAAGCCCATGGCGGCGAGCTTGGCCTCTTGCGTGGCGAAATTGGACGCCAGAACGCTGAGGAAGGTCTCTGGCGTGACAGTCTCGCCCCCCTCGCCCACGAGCGAGACCGGCGGGAAGGCCGCGCCTTCGATGGCGGGCGGCACGGCGGCGAGGTTGACGCCGAAGCCGATCGACAGCCAGGCAACCGAAGCGCCGGTGCCGCTCGACTCGAGCAGAATGCCCGCAACCTTGCCGCCATTGAGGAGAACGTCATTCGGCCATTTGAGCGAGAGCTTGTCGCGCCCGACATAAATCGCCAGCGCCTCGAAAAGCGCGTTGGCCGCAAGGAAGGATCGCAGCGCCGCCTCGGAAGGGGTCGCATGGGGCTTGTAGATCAGCGTCGCGGCGAGGTTGGCAGGCGATCCCATCCACGACCGCCCCCTGCGGCCACGCCCCGCCGTTTGCTTGCGGGCCATAATCCAAGTGGGGCGCCGCAGGGTCGGCGCGCGCCGGGCCGCCTCGGCCATTGTGCTGTCAACCTCGTCAAGGATCACGCAGGCAAAGCCCGCAGGCCAATGCGGCCCCGGAGTGGCCTCAGTTGACAAGCGTCGCCGCCGCGGCCGCGGCCAGCGGCTCGATGCCGAAGAGGTTGACCACGCCCACCACCATCACAGCCGCCGAGGCCATCAGCGAGACCCAGAGCACCGGGCTCATCTTGCCATCGAGTGCCTCGGTCTTTTCGCCGAAGTACATGAAATAGACGATGCGGAGATAGTAGAAGGCACCGATCACCGAGGCGATCACACCGGCCACGGCCAGCCACGCAAGGCCCGCGTCATAAGCGGCGCGCAGCACATAGAACTTGCCGAAGAAGCCCACCATCGGCGGTACGCCAGCAAGGCTGAAGAGCAGGATCAACATGGCCAACGCCCGCAGCGGTTCGCGCTTGGAATACATCTTGAGCGAGGCGATGGTCGTGACCGGAACGCCGTCTTTCTCCATGCCGAGGATGAAGGCGAAGGTGCCGATATTCATCGTCACATAGATCGCCATATATATCAGCATGGCCTGAACGCCGAAGGCGCTGCCCGCGGCAAGGCCCATGAGCGCGAAACCCATGTGGGCGATCGAGGAATAGGCCATCAGGCGCTTGATGTTGGTCTGGCCGATGGCGGCGATAGCGCCCACAAACATCGACAGGACCGACAGGAAAGCGACGATCTGCTGCCACTCGCCAGTGACCGAGCCGAAGGCATCAAAAGCAACGCGGGCGAAAAGCCCCATCGCGGCGACCTTCGGTGCGGTGGCGAAGAAGGCGGTGACAGGGGTCGGCGAGCCTTCGTAGACGTCGGGCGTCCACATATGGAAGGGCGCGGCCGAAACCTTGAAGGCAAAGCCGGTGATCAGGAACACGAGGCCAAAGAGCAGGCCGATCGACGCGCCGCCCTCGACCGCAGCCACGATCCCCGAGAAAAGGGTCGTTCCCGCAAAGCCATAGGTCAACGAGGCGCCGTAGAGGAGAAGGCCCGACGACAGAGCGCCAAGGACGAAGTACTTGAGGCCCGCTTCGGTCGATTTCACGCTGTCGCGGCGCAGCGAGGCCACGACGTAGAGCGAAAGCGATTGCAGCTCGAGCCCCATGTAGAGCGACATGAGATCACCCGCGCTTACCATCACCATCATGCCGACAACGGCCAGCGCGACGAGCAGCGGATATTCAAAGCGCAGAAGGCCGCGGCGGCTCATATAGTCCTGGCTCATCACCAGAACGGCGGCGGCCGAAAGCAGGATCACCACCTTGGCGAAACGGCCAAACCCGTCATCGACATAGGCGCCGTCGAAGGCCACGTTCACGCCCGCTCCGTTATAGCCGATCCAACCGGCGATCACGACGAAGAGGCCGCCGGTCAGCCATGTCAGAAGCGGTGCCACCTCGTCCTTGCCGGTGTAAACGGCAGCAATGAGCGCGCCCATCGCATAAAGCGCGATGACGATTTCCGGCAGGACGGTCTGGATATCGGCAGAGATCATCGTGCCACTCCTTAGTGCGTAACGGTGTCAGCGGCGGCAGAGAGGAACTCCGCCGGCGTGCTGGCATGAACATGGGCGATCAGGGCGCCAACCGAGGGGCCGATCAGGTCGGTCACGAGTGTCGGCATGACGCCCAAGAGAAGGGTCATCGCCACCAAGGGCGCAAAGATCATCTTCTCGCGGCGGGTCATGTCGGTGATCGACTTGAGGCTTTCCTTGATGAGATCGCCCATGACGACCCGGCGATAGAGCCAAAGCGCATAGCCCGCCGAGAGGATCACGCCCGAGGCGGCCACAAGGGCGATCCAGGTGTTGACCTTGAAGATGCCCATCAGCGTCAGGAATTCACCGACGAATCCGCTGGTGCCCGGCAGGCCCACGTTGGCCATGGTGAAGAACATGAAGATCAGCGCATAGGCCGGCATCCGGTTCACAAGGCCGCCGTAGGCGTCGATCTCGCGGGTGTGCATCCGGTCATAAATCACGCCCACGCAGAGGAAGAGCGCGCCCGAGATAAAGCCGTGCGACAGCATCTGGAAGATCGCGCCGTCGATGCCCTGCTGGTTCACCGCGAAGATGCCCATCGTCACATATCCCATGTGCGCGACCGACGAATAGGCGATGAGCTTCTTCATGTCCTCCTGAACGAGGGCGACAAGCGAGGTATAGACAATGGCAATCGCGCTCATCCACAGGACGAGATCGCCCATCACCGCCGAGCCCACAGGGAACATCGGCAGCGAGAAGCGCAGGAAGCCGTAGCCGCCCATCTTCAGGAGGATCGCCGCCAGAACCACCGAACCAGCGGTCGGCGCCTGAACGTGCGCGTCAGGAAGCCAAGTATGCACCGGCCACATCGGCATCTTCACCGCGAAAGAGGCGAAGAAAGCGATCCACAGAAGCGTCTGCATCCCGCCGACGATGTGGATGCCCAGAACCGTCATGTCGGCAAAGGCAAACTCGTGGGTCAGAAGCGTCGGGATATCGGTGGTACCAGCATCGGCAAACATCCCCACCATCGCAACCAGCATCAGGACCGAGCCGAGGAAGGTATAGAGGAAGAACTTGAAGGCCGCATAGATGCGGTCCTTGCCGCCCCAGATGCCGATGATGAGGAACATCGGAATGAGGCCTGCCTCGAAGAAGAGGTAGAAGAGCACGAGGTCCAGCGCCATGAAGACACCGAGCATCAGCGTCTCGAGGATCAGGAAGGCGATCATGTATTCCTTGACCCGCACCTTCACATCCCAAGCCGACCAGATGACGAGCGGCATGAGGAAGGTGGTGAGCATCACGAACAGGACCGAGATGCCATCGACGCCCATCTTGTAGGTCAGGCCTGCAAGCCATGTCCGTTCTTCGACAAACTGGAAGCCGGTGTCGGCCGGATCAAATCCGAAGAGGATGAACAGCGAGACAAGGAAGGTCGCCAGCGTCGCCAACATGGCGACCCATTTGGCGTTGGTCCGCGCCTGTTCATCGTCGCCCCGCAGGAACACCGCGAGGATCGCCGCAGCCAGAAGCGGGATGAAGGTGGTGATCGAGAGAAGGTTTTCCATCAGTTTGCACCCCCCGAGATCGTCACCCAGGTCAGAATGAGAGCGAGGCCGAGAACCATCGCGAAGGCATAGGTAAAGACGTAGCCAGACTGCGCCCGGCCCGCGAGGCGGGTCAGATAGGGCACGAGGCCCATCGCGACCCAGTTGATCGTCCCGTCGATGACGCTGCCGTCACCCTTCTTCCAAAGAAGCCGTCCAAGCGCCTTGGCGGGGCGGACGAAAACGAAATCGTAGATCTCGTCGAAATACCACTTGTTGAGCAGGAAGTGATAGAGCGGTTGCTGGTTCGCGGCGAGTTTCGCCGGCCAGTCGGGGCGGCGGATATACATCTGGAAGGCCATGAGGAAGCCCAGAAGCATGGCGACGAAGGGGCTCACCTTGACCCATTCGGGGGCGTGGTGGGCATCGTCGATTACATGGTTGTCGGCCGCCATATAGATGGCGCCGAGGGGGGCCGCCTGATGGGGGGCCTCGGTGGTCGTGGCGTGATCGGTTGCCGCGGGGGCCTCGGTCGTGGTCGCATGATCCGTCACCGGAGCAGCCTCGCCATGGCCTGCGTCAGCGGCCGCCTCGGCATGGGCCGGAATACCGAAGAAACGGTTGACCTGATCGTGATCGCCGAAGAAGGGGCCATACCAGACCATGCCGGCAAGGATCGAGCCCACGGCCAGAACGCCGAGCGGAACGGTCATGACAGCGGGGCTCTCATGGGCGTGGTCATGCGTGTGGTGATCGCCGCGCGGCTCGCCCCAGAAGGTGAGGAACATCAGGCGCCAGCTGTAGAAGCTGGTGAAGGCCGCGGCCACGACAAGCGCCCAGAAGGCAAAGGGCGTGCCGCCCGCATAGGCGCTCTCGATGATCGCGTCTTTCGACAGGAAGCCTGCGAAACCGATGGTGGTCAGCGGGATGCCGACGCCGGTGATGGCGAACGTGCCGATCAACATGGCCCAGAAGGTCAGCGGCAGCTTCTTCCGCAGGCCGCCATAGTTCCGCATATCCTGCTCGTGGTGCATCCCGTGGATCACCGAGCCCGCGCCGAGGAACAGCATCGCCTTGAAGAAGGCGTGGGTCAGAAGGTGGAACATCGCCACCGAATAGACGCCCACACCGGCGGCCACGAACATATAGCCCAGCTGCGACATGGTCGAATAGGCGATCACGCGTTTGATGTCGTTCTGCACAAGGCCGATCGTCGCCGCGACAAAGGCGGTCGAGGCGCCGAGGAAAACGATGAACTGCTTGGCCTCGGGGGCGTATTCATAAAGCGGCGACATCCGGCAAACGAGGAAGACGCCGGCGGTCACCATGGTTGCCGCGTGGATGAGCGCCGAGACAGGCGTCGGGCCCTCCATCGCGTCTGGAAGCCAGGTGTGCAGGAACAACTGCGCCGATTTGCCCATCGCGCCCACGAAAAGAAGGAAGGCCAGAAGGTTGGCGGCGTTCCAGTCTTTCCAGAGGAAGGTGATCGAGGTTTCGGCCAGATGCGGGGCGGCGGCGAAAACTTCGGTGAAGTTGATCGAACCGGTCAGCATGAAGAGGCCGAAAATGCCAAGTGCAAAGCCGAAATCGCCCACGCGGTTGACGACGAAAGCCTTGATCGCGGCGGCGTTGGCCGAGGGTTTCTTGTAGTAGAAGCCGATCAAGAGATAAGAGGCGACCCCCACCCCTTCCCAGCCGAAGAACATCTGCACAAGGTTGTCGGCGGTCACCAGCATCAGCATGGCGAAGGTAAAGAACGACAGATAGGCGAAGAAACGGGCCTTGTAATGGCCGTGCTCGCCGAAATGGTCGTCATGGGCCATGTAGCCGATGGAATAGAGGTGCACGAGCGACGAGACCGTGGTGATCACGATCAGCATGATCGTCGTCAGACGGTCGATGCGGATGGCCCAATCGGTCGACAATTCGCCCGAAGCGATCCAGCGCATCAGCGAAACGGTATAGCCCTCGCCCTCGAACCCCAGAAACATCACCCACGACAGAAGCGCGGCCAGAAACAGAAGGCCGGTCGTCAGATATTGGGCGGCCGTCTCGCCGATCACCCGCCAGCCGAAGCCGCCGATGATGGCCCCCAGAAGCGGCGCGAAAAGGATGGTGGATTCCATGGGTCCTTAGCCTTTCATCACGTTGACGTCTTCAACGTCGATGGTCCCGCGGTTGCGGAAGAAACAAACCAGAATGGCAAGGCCGATCGCAGCCTCGGCGGCAGCGACGGTCAGCACGAAAAGGGTAAACACCTGCCCGACCAGATCCCCGAGGAAGGACGAGAAGGCGACGAAATTGATGTTCACCGACAGAAGGATCAACTCGATGCTCATCAAGAGAATGATCACGTTCTTGCGGTTGAGGAAGAGCCCGAAAATGCCGATCACGAAGAGTGCGGCGGCAACGGCGAGATAGTGTTCCAGTCCGATCATGATCAAAGCCCCTGCCCCGGTTTGACGTCTTTCAGCTCCATCGACTTGGCCGGATCGCGATACATCTGAGCGAGGATATCCTGCCGCTTGATGTTGGTGCGGTGGCGCAGCGTCAGCACGATCGCGCCGATCATGGCGACCAAGAGGATCAGGCCGGCCAGCTGGAAGAGCATGATGTATTTGTCATAGATGAGCTGGCCGAGGGCGGCGGTGTTCTGCACCTCGCCTGCCGGAGCGGCCAAGCGTTCGGCCACGCCTTCGGAATAATCCCAAGCGCCAAAGGCCATGCCCAGCTGCATCAGGATCACCACACCGATCAGAAGCGCGAGCGGCATATAGCGGGCCATCTCGGCCTTGAGCTCGGCGAAATCAATGTCGAGCATCAT
>RFZI01000301.1 GCA_009920775.1 Paracoccaceae bacterium
CACGAGCGAAAGCCCGCCACCGAGCCAGAACGTCGCCTCGGGGCTGAAGACCTCCCAGACCACACCAGCTATGCCGCTCGCCAGCATCAGGGCGATGCCCGTGCCGAAATTGAACACGCCAAAGGCCGTGGCGCGGATCTCGTCGGGCACGGTCGCGGCGACCTCGGCCGACAGAAGCCCCGACATCATCCCCAGATGCAGCCCCCAGATGCCCGAGGCGACGAGCGCGGTTGTCGTGCCTGAGGCCAGAGCCAGAAGGGCGTCAGAGACCACCAGAACGGCGATACCGGCCAGCAGAAGGCCATGCCGCCCGATCCGGTCGGAAATCACTCCGGCCGGATAGGCCGAGAGCGCGGCCCCTGCGTTCATCACGATCAGGACGAGCGGCAAATGCAGGAGCGAGAGGCCCAGATCCTGCGCGCGTAGGATCACGAAGGCTTCGGAGAAACGGGCGAGCGTGACGATGATGCCGAAACCAAAGACCGCCCAGAAGGCCGGCGGCAGTTTGGGCATATGCCAGACAGGCTGGGGCGCTTCGCTTCGGGGGGCGTGTTCCGGCTCGGCCACGCCAAGCCAAAGGACGGCCAGCGCCCCGAGGCCGGGAATGGCGGCGACCCAGAAAACCGCCCGCAGGTCGCCTGCGAAGAGGCTCAGGAACAGCAGCGCCAAGAGGGGGCCGGCAAAGGCGCCGATATTGTCGAGTGATTGCCTGAGGCCAAAGGCCGCCCCGCGCTTGCCCTCGGGCGCAAGCGCCGCCACCAGCGCATCGCGCGGCGCGCCTCGGATGCCCTTGCCGAAACGGTCGGATAATCTGGCGGCGAGCACCCAGTATGGCCCTGTCGCCAGCGCGAAGATGGGCTTGGAGAGCGTGCCGAGGCCATATCCCAGAAGCGCCAAGGGCTTGCGCTTGCCGATCCGGTCGGAGATCCGCCCCGAGAAGAGCTTGACGATATTGGCCGTCCCCTCCCCCAGCCCCTCGACGAGGCCGACGAAGGCCACCGAGGCACCAAGGGAACCCACAAGAAACGCAGGCAGAAGCGCATGGATCATCTCGGACGAGATATCCATGAAGAGGCTGACCAGCCCAAGCGCCCAGATCCCGCGCGGCAGGCCGCTGCGCGGCGCTCTTGGGTCTTCGTT
>RFZI01000302.1 GCA_009920775.1 Paracoccaceae bacterium
GGATAGAAGGGCGTTGTCTCGCGCTGGGGCGTTTCCTGAACGAGACCGTATAGCTCGGAGGTGGAGGCCTGATAAAAGCGGCAGCTGCGTTCCACGCCGAGAATACGGATCGCTTCGAGAAGGCGCAGCGGGCCCAGCGCATCGACATCGGCGGTGTATTCCGGCGCCTCAAAGCTCACGGCGACATGGCTTTGCGCGGCGAGATTATAGATTTCGTGCGGGCGGACTTCCTGAATGATGCTGATCAGGTTGGTGGCATCGGACAGATCGCCATAGTGCAGGCGCAGCCGGGCGTTCGAATGGTGCTGATCTTCGAAGATGTGGTCGATGCGCTGCGTATTGAACGACGAGGCGCGGCGCTTGATACCGTGCACCTAGTAGCCCTTCTCCAGAAGAAGCTCTGCAAGATAGGAGCCGTCTTGGCCGGTAATGCCTGTGATAAGTGCGCGCTTTGCCATGTTGATCCGATCCCGAGGCGGCGTTGGCCGATAGGGTGAATCAACGGTTAAATGGTAAAGGAGGGATTAACCCCGTCTAGTTGACTAGATCGCGCGGGCGCTTTCCGGCGAAAAAGGCATCGAGATTGTCGAGTGCACGATACCCCATTGCATCGCGGGTCTTGCGAGTGGCCGATCCGATGTGCGGCAGCATCATGATCCGCTCTTCGCCTGCAAGCGCGGGATTTCCGCCCGGCTCGATGGCAAAGCAATCAAGGCCGGCCGCCGCGATATGGCCCGATTGGATCGCTGCCAGAAGTGCGGCCTCGTCGATCAGTCCGCCACGGGCGGTGTTCACGATCACCGCCTCTTTCGGCAGAAGCGCGAGCCGCCGCGCGTCCATCAGGTTGCGCGTCTCGGGCGTGATCGGGCAATGCAGCGACAGGAAATCGACCTGCCCAATCATTTCATCAAGATCGGCGTGATAGATCGCGCCCTTGGCCTGATCGGCCGAAAGCTCCGCGCGGTTGTGGTAATGGATTTCCATCCCAAAGCCGCGGGCTTTTTCGGCCATCGACCGACCAACGCGGCCCATGCCGACGATCCCAAGCCGTGCACTGCTGACTTGTTTGCCCACCATGAAGGCAGGCGACCAGCTGTCCCAAGCGCCCGAGCGCACGATCCGGTC
>RFZI01000303.1 GCA_009920775.1 Paracoccaceae bacterium
CGCCGAATTGGCGGCGAGGCGGGTGGCGCCGTCCGGCAGGTCGTAGTGGTCGGAATGCCATTCGAAGGAGGGGAAAGAGCGGGGCACGGCGCTCAGCACCGGATCGCTCGCCGCGGCTTCGGTCGCCTCGATGGTCTGCCAGCCAAACTCCCGCGAGGTGCCGACATGGTTGGCCGCGCCCCAAGCGCGGGCCAGAAGCTGGGCGCCGAGGCAGATGCCAAGGACCGAGCGGCCAGCCTCGTCAAAGGCGTGCATTTCGCGGGCGAGGGCGGGCAGGTAGGGGTGGAGCGCGTCATCAACTGCGCTCTGCTCGCCCCCAAAGACGACGAGGCCCACATAATCGCCCTGCGGATCGGGCAGCTTGCCGTCGAGATAGGGGCGAAAGACCTCGATCATCACGCCGGCCTCGGCCAAAGCCACACCGACTTGGCCGAGATGGCTGACTTTCGTGTTTTCGACGATGGCAACGCGCATTTCTGCCCCCTTTTTTCCTCGAGGGGAATATGCCGCGTCAAATCGCCTTTGCAAGCAGCCTTGGTCACTTCTTGCTTGCGCCCGTGCCGGACCCGTGAAATGGGGAAGCGCCAAACGAAGCTATCCACGGAGATACCTGATGGAGATTCGCGAGGCTCTCACCTTTGACGACGTTCTTCTTGTGCCGGCGGCCTCGTCGGTCCTGCCTTCAACGGCCGATACAAGGACGCGTGTGACCCGCTCGATCGGGATGAACATCCCGCTTTTGTCCTCGGCGATGGACACGGTGACCGAGGCGAAGATGGCGATTGCCATGGCGCAGGTTGGCGGGATCGGGGTGATCCATCGTAACCTTGATACCGACAAGCAGGCGGACGAGGTTCGCCGCGTGAAGCGTTTTGTTTCGGGGACAGTCTATAACCCGATCACCCTACGGCCCGACCAGACGCTTAAAGACGCCAAGGATCTGATGGCCCAATACAACATCACCGGCTTTCCGGTGGTGGGCGAGGGTGGCAAGGTCGTCGGCATCGTCACCAACCGCGATATGCGCTTTGCCCAGTCGGACGACACGCCGGTGAGCGTGATGATGTCGAGCGACAACCTCGCCATGCTGGCCGAACCGGCCGACCTCGACGAGGCCCGC
>RFZI01000304.1 GCA_009920775.1 Paracoccaceae bacterium
ACAGTGTTGCGCCGACTGGATGATGGAGATGTTGATCATGTCGCTCAAAGGTAAGACGGCGGTCGTTACCGGGTCGAATTCTGGAATTGGTCTTGGCGTTGCGCGCGCTTTGGCAGGTGCGGGTGCGGATGTTGTCCTTAATTCCTTTTCCGACCGGCCCGAGGATCATGCATTGGCGGCATCGCTTGCGGCAGAATTCGGGGTCGCTGCGCGGTATATACCGGCGGATCTTTCGAATGCGGATGAAGCGCGGGGGCTGATCGAGGCGGCGGGTGTTTGCGATATTCTCGTGAACAACGCCGGGATCCAGCACGTTTCGCCGGTGGACAAGTTTCCGGTCGAGAAGTGGGACGCGATCATCGCGATCAATCTCTCCTCGGCCTTTCATACCTCGGCTATTGCCTTGCCGATGATGCGCGAGGCGGGCTGGGGGCGGATCGTGAATATCGCCTCGGCGCATGGTTTGACCGCCTCGCCCTTCAAGTCGGCCTATATCGCCGCCAAGCATGGGGTTGTGGGCCTGACCAAGACCGTCGCGCTGGAAACGGCGGAAGAGGCGATCACCTGCAATGCGATCTGCCCGGGCTATGTGCTTACCCCGCTGGTCGAGGCGCAGATCCCTGACCAGATGAAGGTGCATGGGATGGACCGCGAGACGGTGATCCGCGAGGTAATGCTGACGCGCCAGCCGTCGAAAGAGTTTGCCACCGTTGAGCAGCTAGGCGGGACGACCGTGTTTCTCTGCTCGGAGGCCGCGGCCCAGATCACCGGCACGACGATCAGCGTCGATGGCGGCTGGACGGCGCTTTAGGCCGACAGGATCAGGCCGAGGGCGATGGCCCACATGGTCGCGCCGATCACGATTTCAATGATCTGCCAGGCGCGCGGCTTTTTGAGGAGCGGCGCGAGAAGGCGCGCGCCGTAGCCGAGCGAGAAGAAGAAAACGAAAGAGGCCGAGGCCGAGCCGATGCCAAAGGCGATCTTGTCGGCCACTTCGGGATAGCCTGTCGAGACGGCTCCAACGATGCCGAGCGTGTCGAGGTAGACATGCGGGTTGAGCCAGGTAAACGCGGCGCCGGCGAGAAGAACCTTGGCGAGCGTGGGTTGCGAGG
>RFZI01000305.1 GCA_009920775.1 Paracoccaceae bacterium
ATTCCGAGATCACCATCCGATCGCCCGGCACGCGTGCGGCCAGACGCTCGGTCGTCGCCAGATCGGTGACAAAGCTGTTCAGATCGCGGTTGTTGATCCCCAAAAGCGGGCTTTGGAGCCGCATCGCGCGGTCAAGCTCGGCAGCATTATGCACCTCGATCAGCGCGTCCATGCCCCAATGGGTGGCGGCATCCTCAAGCTCGGCGGCCAGCCCATCCTCGACCGAGGCCATGATGATCAAGATGCAATCGGCCCCCCAAGCGCGCGCCTCGGCCACTTGGTAGGTGTCGTAAAGGAAATCCTTGCGCAGGCAGGGAAGGTGGCTCGCGGCCCGCGCGCGGGTCAGGTATTCGGGCTTGCCCTGAAAGCTGGGCGTATCGGTCAGGACCGACAGGCAGGTAGCCCCCCCCGACTCATAGGCGCGCGCCAAGACCGGTGGGTCGAAATCGGCGCGGATCAGGCCCTTTGACGGGCTGGCCTTCTTGATCTCGGCGATCAGCCCATAGCCGGTTTCCTCGGCCTTGCGCAGCGCGGCGCCAAAGGGGCGGATGCGCGGCGCGGCACGCGCGGCCTCCTCGACCTGCGAGAGCGGGCGGGCGGCCTTGGCGGCGGCGATCTCGTCCAGCTTGTAGGCCTTGATCTTGTCCAGAATCGTTGCCATGCGCCTCAGCCCCCTTGCGTGATGCGGGCAAGCGTTTCGACCGCGCGTTTGGCCGCCCCGCTGTCGATGCTTTCGCGCGCAATCTCGACGCCCGCCTTTAGGTCATCCGCCCGCTCGGCCACGACCAAGGCGGCGGCGGCATTGAGCAAGACAGCATCACGGTAGGCCCCCGGTGCGCCGTCGAGCAGCGCGCGCAGCGCCGATGCATTCTCGACCGGGGTGCCGCCAAGGATATCGCGGAAAGGATGCACCGGCAGGCCCGCCTCTTCGGGGTGAACCTCGCGCGGCTTGATCTTGCCATCCTTCAGCACGGCGACCGATGTGGTGCCCGAGATGGAAATTTCATCCGTCCCGTCCGAGCCATGCACCAGCCATGCGGCCTCTGACCCAAGCGCCTGAAGGGTTTCGGCCATGGGAAAGATCAGGTCGATGGCAAAGGCGCCGGTCAA
>RFZI01000306.1 GCA_009920775.1 Paracoccaceae bacterium
ATGATCTTTCAGGATCCGTTCAGCTCGCTCAATCCTGTTCACACCATCCGCCACCATCTTCTGCGCCCACTGCGTCTCCATGGCAAAGAAAGCCGTGCTGAAACCGATGCTCGCGTTCACGAAATCCTCGAGCGCGTGGGGCTGACCCCCGCCGACCGGATCGCCGCCAAATTCCCGCACGAGCTTTCAGGTGGTCAGCGGCAAAGGGTTGCCATCGCGCGGGCGCTGGCCGTTGGCGCGCGGTTCATCCTTGCCGATGAGCCGATCTCGATGCTCGATGTGTCGATCCGTCTGGGCATCCTCAACCTGATGCACGACATGAAGAAGGACGGTGTGGGGTTCATGTATATCACCCACGACATCGCCACCGCCCGCTACTTCGCCGAGCGCACCGCGGTCATGTATGTGGGCCATATGGTCGAATGGGGCGAGAGCGACGCCGTCACCCAGACGCCGCGCCACCCCTATACCCAGCTTTTGCTGAGCGCTGTTCCCGAGGTTGGAAAGCGCGAGAAGGCACCGCTCAAAGCGCACAAGGCCGACATACCGCTCCGCACGCCCGAGAGCGTAGGGTGCCCCTTCGTTGAAAGGTGCCCCAAGGCGGAAAGCCGGTGCCGCCTTTCGATGCCCCCCGTCAAGCAACTGGCCGACGATCATTTCGTTCGCTGCTTCCAGTTCGAATAATTCCAAACGCGTCAGGTCAAGAAGAGAACACCCATGAACAGACCCGCCAAAGATATCATCGCCACCGACGCACTTGAGGCCAAGGTAGACGCCCTGCTGTCCCAAATGACGCTCGAGGAACAGGTTCTTCTCCTCTCGGGAGAAGATCACTGGTCTTTGCCCGCCTTGCCGCGCTTCGGCCTTGGCAAACTTCGTGTCACCGATGGCCCGAACGGCGCGCGGGGGAGCGGTTCGGCCGTTCAGGGTTCAACCTCGGCGGCCTTTCCTGTGGCGATCGCGCTGGGCGCGACATGGAACCCGGATCTGGCGCGAGAGATCGGCAAAGCGCTTGCCGAAGAGGTCAAGACCAAGGATGCGCAGGTTTCTCTGGCGCCGACCGTGAACATGCACCGTAGTGTCGCCAATGGCCGCAATTTCGAATGTTTC
>RFZI01000307.1 GCA_009920775.1 Paracoccaceae bacterium
GTGTTGGCGCCCTTCCTGTCGAACCACGATATGCCGATGCTTCTGGCCATGATGCGCGGCGATACCGCCAAGTTGCGGCAGGCCTTTGCCCTTCTGATGTTTGCCGAGGGCCCGCCGGTGATCTCATGGGGCGAGGAGCTTGGCCGACGCGGCAAGGCTTGGCCCCTGAACCGCGAGGACATGGACTGGACCGGCGGCGATGTGGCGCTGGCGGAGGACGTCAAAGCCCTGATCGCGCTGCGCAAATCCGAGCCGGATATGCGCGGCGGCGCGGTCGAGACGGTCTATGCCGCCAATGACCTTCTGATCCTGCGGCGCGGCGGGATCATGCTCGCCCTGAACCTTTCTGACGGGCCGGTTCCCTTCGTCGCGGGCATCGGGAAGCGTGCTCTCTTTGGAGACAGCCCCGGACAGGTATCCGCCCACGGGGTGACGATCGTCAGCTCGGACTAGCGGTCTTTGCCAATCCGGCCCAGGTGAGTGTCCTGAAAGCTGGTCGGCAGTTTCAGGCCATAGCCGAACATTCGGTCAAACCCCGCATGTCCTAGAAAGAGCCAACCTAGCGCCACCGCAAGGGGGCAGGCAAAGATCATGCCTCCTGCGACAATAGCAGCGCCAAAGCCGTAGAGGTGGACGGCGTTATAGCCGAGCGCACCGATCCGGGGGCCGGCAAGGTAGGCGGCAAAGCTAATGTCGGGCGAAAAGAACCAAAGGATCGCCGCCCACCACGCGAGTTCTTCGCTTGAGGTCAGTCCATAGATCGTGAGGGCAGAAGCAAACACCAACGCCCCTTCAAGCCTTTGCCACAGAACCGCGTTCATTCCGCCGCCACCCGTTTTGCCTTGAGCATGGGCCCAAGATAACGACCCGTGTGGCTTGCGGCAACTTTGGCCACATCCTCGGGTGTTCCCGTCGCCACCACCATGCCGCCGCCATCGCCGCCTTCGGGGCCGATATCGATCAACCAGTCGGCGGTCTTGATGACGTCGAGGTTATGTTCGATCACCACGACCGTATTGCCCTGCTCGACCAGCTCGTGCAGCACCTCAAGGAGCTTGCGCACATCCTCGAAATGCAGGCCGGTGGTCGGCTCGTCGA
>RFZI01000308.1 GCA_009920775.1 Paracoccaceae bacterium
TTGGCCGCCTATTATGATTGGCTGGCCCCAAGCCGGACCTCACGGCCGCTTTGGGTTATTCTCCCGGTTCTGCTCATTTCAATCCCGACACTTCTGGTCCTCAAACAGCCCGACCTCGGGACCGCGATCCTGCTCCTCGCCGGTGGCGGCGCAGTGATGTTCGCCGCCGGCGTACATTGGGCTTATTTCGCAAGTGTGATCCTCGCCGGGATCGGCGCGGTGGTCGCCGTCTTCCAAAGCCGCGGGACGAGCTGGCAGCTCTTGAAGGACTACCAGTATCGCCGGATCGACACCTTCCTTGATCCCTCGAACGATCCCTTGGGCGCGGGCTATCACATCACGCAGGCCAAGATCGCGCTTGGTTCGGGCGGCTGGACCGGCAAGGGCTTTATGCAAGGCACGCAGACCCGCCTGAATTTCCTTCCCGAGAAGCACACCGACTTCATCTTCACGACTTTGGCCGAAGAGTTCGGCTATATCGGCGCCTCTACCCTCCTCGCGCTCTATGCGCTCATCATCGTCTTCTGCGTGATCTCGGCCCTGCAAAGCCGCGACCGTTTTTCGAGCCTCCTCACGCTCGGCATCGCCATGACCTTCTTCCTCTTCTTCGCCGTCAACATGGCGATGGTCATGGGCCTCTTGCCGGTCGTCGGCGTGCCCTTGCCGCTTGTCAGCTATGGCGGCTCGGCGATGCTTGTCTTGCTCGCGGCCTTCGGCCTCGTGCAAAGCGCCCATGTCCACCGCCCAAGATAGGCCACCCATGATCAAAGCCCTCTTCGCCGCCTCCGATGCCGACTGGCGCACATATAAAGCGGCCCTGAATACCGCCTTCGAGAAAGCGGGGCTTGAGGTCGATCTGAGCCGGAGCCATGCGGCCCAAGAGGTGAGCTATATCGTCTATGCCCCGAGCGGGCCGCTTCAGGATTTCTCGCCCTTCACGAACTGCAAGGCCGTTCTCAGCCTCTGGGCCGGGGTCGAGCGGATCGTCGGCAACAAGACCCTGACCCAGCCGCTCGCCCGCATGGTCGATCCCTCGATGGCACAGGGGATGATGGAATATGTCGTGGCGCAGGTTCTGCGGCACCACCT
>RFZI01000309.1 GCA_009920775.1 Paracoccaceae bacterium
GCCGCCGAAGCACTGGACGCGCTTGCCCATCGAACAGCCACGGCCATAGATGTATTCGGCGATCGGGGTCGAGCCGACGAAACCGATCGACTGGATCACCGGATGGTCGATGATCGCATCCACCGCTTCCTTGTCGCCGTTGACGACCTGCAGGATGCCCTTGGGCAGACCGGCCTCTTCCATCAACTCGGCCAGCATCAGCGGCACTGACGGGTCACGCTCGGACGGCTTGAGGATGAAGGCGTTGCCGCAGACGACCGCCGGGGCAAACATCCACATCGGGATCATGGCGGGGAAGTTGAACGGCGTGATGCCGGCCGAAACGCCGAGCGGCTGCTTCATCGAATACATATCGATCCCGGGGCCGGCGCCGTCGGTATAATCGCCCTTCAGCATTTCCGGCGCGCCGATGCAATATTCGACGACCTCGAGGCCGCGCTGCACATCACCCTTGGCGTCGGGGAAGGTCTTGCCATGCTCGCGGCTCAGCGCCTCGGCGAGCTTGTCCATGTCGCGGTTGAGAAGATCGACGAACTTCATCATCACGCGGGCGCGGCGCTGCGGGTTGGTGGCGGCCCAGGCGGGCTGGGCGGCAGCGGCGATTTCGACAGCGGCGGCCAGCTCGGCTGTGGACGCCAGCGGCACTTTGGCCTGCACTTCGCCGGTGGCGGGGTTGAATACGTCGGCAAAGCGGCCCGAGGTGCCTTTGACGTGCTTGCCGCCGATGTAATGTGTGAGCTCTTGCATGGGTCTCTCCCTGATCGCGCCACACGGCGAAAGGGGCCGCGTGCGGGTGTGTACGCGCCTCTTATAGTCTTGCAATTTTCGCCGTAAAAGCGTCAGTTTATCAAAATCGTTTTGCATTATTGCAAAGGGCGCCATGACAAACTGGGACGATATGCGGGTCTTTCTCGCCGTTGCGCGGGCGGAAAGCCTTTCAGCCGCCTCGCCCCTTCTGAAGATGGATCCGGCCACCGTGGGCCGCCGCATCGCGCGGCTCGAGGATGCCTTGGGCGCGGCGCTCTTCGTCAAGACACCGCAGGGCTATGCCCTGACCGATCACGGCAACCGCATCCGCCAG
>RFZI01000310.1 GCA_009920775.1 Paracoccaceae bacterium
GGATGTCGAGGTAGGGCAGGATGAGACCCTCGGCCATGAGCGGGATCAGGTTGCGCACATGGGGGTAGGGGTAGACATAGTGCAGCCGCACCCAGGCGCCGAGGCTCCCGAGATCGCGGGCGAGGTCGGTGATATGGGCGCGGTGGCCGCGATCCTCTTTGTGTTTAAGATCAACGCCATAGGCCGAGGTGTCCTGGCTGATGACCAGAAGTTCCTTCACCCCCGCCTCGACCAGTTTCTCCGCCTCGCGGATCACGGCGTGGGCGGGGCGGCTCACCAGACGGCCGCGCATATCGGGGATGATGCAGAATTTGCAGTGGTGATTGCAGCCTTCGGAAATCTTCAGATAGCTGTAGTGCCGCGGGGTGAGCTTCACACCTGAGGCGGGCAGCAGGTCGACGAAAGGATCGGGATCGGGCGGCACCGCGCCGTGGACGGCATCGAGCACCTGCTCGTATTGCTGCGGTCCGGTGACCGCCAGCACCGACGGATGCGCGCCGGTGATGAACTCGGGCTCGGCGCCGAGGCAGCCGGTGACGATCACCTTGCCGTTTTCCGCCAGCGCCTCGCCGATGGCCTCGAGGCTCTCGGCCTTGGCACTGTCGAGGAAGCCGCAGGTATTGACGATCACCGCATCGGCACCCGCATAGTCGGGCGAGATAGCATAGCCCTCGGCACGCAGGCGCGTGAGGATGCGTTCGCTGTCGACCAGCGCCTTGGGACAGCCAAGCGAGACCATGCCAATGGTCGGCTGGCCGGGGCGCGGCACATCGGTGATGAGCGCGCGCGGCGCGAGGTCGGGGCGGAGGTTGGGCGGGTTTTGCGACATGGGGGCTTCAAGCCCGCTTTCTTACCGCCGCCGGTCGCGGCGGGCGCTCATCGGCTGGAAAGCAACGCCGACATGGGCCTCGCAATAGGGTTTGCCCTGTTGCACGGGCAGGCCGCAGAACCAGAAATTGTCGGTCGCGGGATCGCCCACCGGCCATTTGCAGGTCTTTTCGGTCAGCTCCATCAGCGATAGCTTCTTGGCGGTCTTTTCGACCTCGCTCACCTTGGCAAGCGCCTCGGGGCTGATCTCGTT
>RFZI01000032.1 GCA_009920775.1 Paracoccaceae bacterium
TCGGTGTTCGATGCCTATGTGAACATGGGCGGGCAGGCGGTGAAGGTGTTGCAGCGGCTCTTGGGCTCGATGCGCCTTCCGGTGGCGGTCGACGGGGTGATCGGGCCGCAGACCTGTGAGGCTACGGCCAAGGCCCTTGCCGCCGCGCCCGAGCATCTGGTCGATGCCTACGGGATCGCCCGCCGCAACTACTACTATGCCCTCGGCGATGCGCGGCCCCAGAGCCGCAAATTCGCCCGCCGCCGTGATGGCGGGAAAGGCGGCTGGATCCTCCGCGCCGAGGAATTCATCAGCCCGCGCTTTCACCTCACCGACGAAGCGCATCGGGCGCGGGTTTCGTCATGGGGCTGATCGGTGATCTTCTGACGCTTCTGTTCGGGGGCGGCCGGAATGTTCTGGTCGAGACCCTTGGGGCTGTGCGTGAAAACGCCGAGGCCGGGGCCGAGCGGGATGCGAAATCGAAATCCGAAGCCCTGAGCCAGTTCGCTGCCGAATTTGCCCAGCCGCGCAAGGGCCTGTTCGATCGTGTGATCGACGGGCTCAACCGCCTGCCGCGGCCACTTTTGGCCTTTGGCACGCTGGGGCTTTTCGTCTCGGCTATGGTCAACCCGATCTGGTTTGCCTCGCGGATGCAGGGCATCGCCTTGGTGCCCGAGCCGCTCTGGTGGCTCATGGGGGCGATCGTCAGCTTCTATTTCGGCGCGCGGTCGCAGGCCAAAGGGCAGGAGTTTCAGCGCTCCATCGCTGAAACAGCGGTGCGGGCCAGCGAGGTGACGGCGCGCCTGAAGGCGCTCGATGCCCTCAATTCCGGCGCCGCCGCGATCGAGACGGACCCCGCCGAAAGTGCCGTGATGGCCGACAATCCTGCCCTCGATGAATGGAGCCTCGCGCATGAGCGATGAATGGACACGCCTGATCGAGCGGCGCTTGTCGGCCATTGAGACACGAAACGCCGTCGATGAGGTGCATCGCCACAATGTCGAAAAGCGCCTCGGGTCTATCGAGGACACATTGAAATGGCTGGTCCGTCTGGTTCTTGGCGCTCTTATCGCCGCCGCTTTGGCGCTTGTGGTCGGAAGTGGCCTCGCGCCGACGCCATAGGCTGCGGCAAGGTGCCCGCCGATCACACCGGCTTTTGATTGGGCTTACCCGCGTCATGGGGTAGAAGGGCCCCATGATTACAGAGCTCGGACATTTCGCCCTGATTCTGGCCTTTGGCATCGCCATCGTTCAGATGATCGTTCCCCTTGTTGGTGCCCATAAGGGCTGGCGCAGCTGGATGGCTGTGGCTGATCCCGCAGCGATATCGCAGCTGATCTTGGTCGGGTTCTCTTTCGCCGCGCTGACATGGGCCTTCATGTCGTCTGATTTCTCATTGAAGCTCGTCTTCGAGAATTCGCACTCGGCCAAGCCAATGCTCTACAAGATTGCCGGAACATGGGGCAATCACGAGGGCTCGATGCTCCTGTGGCTCCTGATCCTGACGCTTTTCGGCGCCTCGGCGGCGCTCTTTGGTGGCAATCTGCCCGCCACGCTGAAAGCGCGGGTGCTGGCGGTGCAATCGGCGATCAGCGTCGCCTTTTTCGCCTTCATCCTATTCACCTCCAATCCCTTCCTGCGCCTTGCGATACCGCCGCTCGATGGCAAAGACCTTAACCCGCTCCTGCAGGATCCGGGCCTCGCCTTCCATCCGCCCTTCCTCTATCTCGGCTACGTCGGCCTCTCGATGGCCTTCTCCTTCGCCCTCGCGGCGCTGATCGAAGGCCGTGTCGATGCCGCCTGGGCCCGCTGGGTCCGACCGTGGACGCTGGCGGCTTGGGTCTTCTTGACCATCGGCATCGCGCTTGGATCGTGGTGGGCCTATTACGAGCTTGGCTGGGGCGGCTTCTGGTTTTGGGATCCGGTTGAGAACGCCTCGTTCATGCCTTGGCTCTTCGCGGCAGCGCTCTTGCATTCGGCGATCGTCGTGGAAAAACGCGAGAGCCTGAAGAGCTGGACCATCCTTCTGGCAATCCTCGCTTTCGGCTTTTCGCTTCTGGGAACGTTCATCGTCCGCTCGGGCGTGATCACCTCGGTCCACGCCTTCGCCAACGATCCCGAGCGCGGCGTCTTCATCTTGGCGATCCTCGCCGTGTTCGTCGGCGGCGCACTCACGCTCTATGCCGCGCGGGCCGGCGCGATGGAGGCCCGCGGGGTCTTTTCCCTCGTTAGCCGCGAGAGCGCACTGGTTCTGAACAACATCCTCCTCGCGGTCAGCTCTTTCGTCGTTTTCGTCGGCACCATCTGGCCTTTGTTTGCCGAGATCATCGTCGGACGGACCCTTTCGGTCGGAGCCCCTTTCTTCAACGCGGCCTTCACCCCCTTCATGGTGGCCCTCGCCGTGATCCTTCCCCCCGGCGCGATGCTGGCGTGGAAACGCGGGACAATCGGCAAGGCGATGAAGCCGCTCTGGGGCGTCGTGGTTCTAACCGTGGCGCTCGCGGGCCTCGCCTTCGCGCTGCAGACCGGCAAGAGCGCCCTTGGCCCCGTGGGCGTGGCGCTTGGTGTCTGGGTTGTCTTTGGCGCCCTGACCGATCTCTGGCAGCGCACGGGCCGGCAGGGGATGGCGGCCCGCCTCGGGCGCCTTGGCCGCTTGCCGCGGTCCGACTGGGGCAAGGCTTTGTCGCACGCGGGCCTCGGCATCACCATCTTCGGCATTGCTGGCCTCATGGCCTGGCAACAGGAAGACATCCGCACCGCCCAGATCGGTGAGACATTCACCGTGGGTGCCTGGGAGATCACGCTGGAAAGCGTCGAGCGGGCCGAGGGGCCAAACTATACCTCGACCGTCGCGGCGATGGGGGTGGCCCGTGATGGCAAGGAGATTGCTACGCTTCACCCCGAGAAGCGCTTTTACCCCGTGGCCGCAATGCCCACGACCGAAGCGGCGATCCGCAACGGTTTCCTGCGGGATATCTACCTCGTGATCGGCGACGCGCAGTCGAATGGCGGCTATGCGGTTCGGACCTATATCAAGCCCTTGGCCAACTGGATCTGGGGCGGGGCGATCCTCATGGCGCTCGGCGGGCTTGTCTCGCTCACCGACCGCCGCCTGCGGGTGGCGGCGGGCGCGGCAAAGCGTGTTGAAGGGGTGCCTGCGGAATGAAGTGGCTCCTCCTTGCCCTCAGCCTTCTGGCCTCGCCCGCTTTCGCGGTGCAGCCTGACGAGATACTGAGCGACCCTGTCCTCGAAGCACGGGCGCGCGAGATTTCCAAAGGTCTGCGCTGCCCGGTGTGCCAGAACGAGAACATCGACGATTCCAACGCCGCGATCAGCCGCGAGCTGCGGATCCTGCTGCGCGAACGCCTTGTCGAAGGCGATAGCGATCAGGAAGCGGTGGATTTCATCGTCAGCCGCTATGGCGAGTTTGTGCTTCTGATGCCCGATGCCGAGGGGGCCAACCTCGTCCTTTGGATCTCGCCGCCGCTGATGGCGCTTCTTGGTCTCGGCATCGGTTGGGGCACGATCCGCCGCCGCAAACGAGCGCCGGACGAAACCCTGAGCGCCGAGGAAAAGGCGCGGCTCGAAGAAATTCTGAAATCGTGACGCGTGGTCGCCCTTTTCTGATCCAAAGAAGCGGCTAGGGTCGTAGCTGCTGTATCAGCCGGAAACGAGTATCATGGACTACCAAGCCATTTCTTTTGTTGTCGAGAACGACATCGCCCTTCTGACCCTGAACCGCCCCGAGGTGATGAACGCGCTCAGCACACAGATGCGGGCCGAGATCACCCATGCGCTGAAGGGGGCGGACAAGGTGGCGCGGGTTCTTGTGATCACCGGAGCAGGCAAGGCGTTTTGCTCGGGGCAGAACCTCTCGGATACCGGCACCGCCGCCTCGATCGACCTCGAGCGCGTCTTGCGCGACGAATACGAGCCGATGCTGCGGGCGATCACCGATCTGCGGATCCCGACCATCGCCGCGGTGAATGGCGCGGCGGCCGGGGCAGGGGCCAATCTTGCTCTGGCGGCCGATGTTGTCATCGCCTCGGAAGACGCTTTCTTCATGCAGGCCTTCGCCCGCATCGGCCTGATCCCGGATGCCGGTGGGACATGGTTCCTGCCGCGCCAGATCGGCCTTGCCCGCGCAATGGGCGCCTCGCTCTTCGCCGACCGCATTCCGGCGCGGCAAACTTCAGGGCCGTTGCGGCCAGACCCGCGATTTTCAGGAGGGCGTCGTGGCCTTCCGCGAAAAGCGCCCGCCGTCTTTCGAGGGCCGCTGAGCCTTCAGCGCCGCAAGGAAAGCCAGCGCCTCGGGCGGCGGCGATTGCTCGATACGCTCATAGACCGAGCCATCCCGCGTCCGCGAGACCATCCGGTAATCGACGAGATAACGCCGCAGCACGGCGTGATCGCCAAAGAGGTTGCCCGCTTTCAGGATCTCGTTGATCTCTTTCTCGGTCATCTGCTGGCGCGGCGGGATCTTGGTCCAGAAGGGCCATAGACAGAGCCACTGGACCTTCTGCCCCGTGGGCCAGCGGGTCATGCGCCCCGCCTCGTCAAAGACCCGCAAGGCCTTGGCCGCCGAGGGATCGGGCTTGGCCGGCGGTGGCGTCGAGGCCTTGAGCTCCTGAAAGTTGGCATAGCCCGCGGATCGGGCGATGAGGCCCATCAGCGCCAGATGGCTCGGGGTTTCCGGCTCTGTGGCAAGGCCTGCGCGGAGTTTCTTGGTGAAATCCGAGAGATCGGAAATGAACAGAGGCAGCGCGTCGCGCGGCATGGGATGCATCCTTTCCCACGTGCAATGCCCCTTCGCGGGGTGCCGATGGTCGCCCTTGTCGGCGCACGGGTGAGGTGCAACCGGTGATTTCGAACGGCAGGTTTAGCTGGGCCTTGCGGCTGGCGACGCCTCGGTGAATTGCGGACCGTGGGCCAAGGCTACTGCGCGGGGCGTCCGGCTGCAAGCGCGGGCCGCTCGAGGGCGAAGTAGATGCTTCCGACCCAGCGGCCACCGATGAAGAATGTGTTCTCGGCGCGGTGGGTTTCGTGAAACCCGAGTTTGTTCAGGAGCTTGATCGAGGCGTGGTTGTCTGGGTCGACATCGGCGGTGAGGCGTGGTGCGTCTGTGGTCGCCCAAAGATGGGCAATGATTGCCTCCATCGTCTCTCGGGCGAAACCCTTGCCCCAGTGGTCGGGCGACAGGATGAAGCCAACCTCGGGAAGCTGCCATGCTCCCGCTTTGCCGATCACCTTACCGTCGTGCTCGATGATGAAATCGGAGCCATCGGGGCGGCCGATCATCGACGCCAGCCATTCAGAGGTCGTCGCCAGATCGGGATGGGGATCGGTCGACCAGAAGCGCATGGCCTGCGGGTCCGAAAGGATCCGGTGCATCGGTCCTACGTCCTCGGGGCGTGCCGGGCGCAAACGCAAGCGGGGCGTTCTGATCTCAAACATCAAGAAAAAGGCCGCCCTGTAAGGCGGCCCTTGGTCTTAGCGGTTTTCGATGTCGACATAGTCTTTCGCCGTCGACCCGAGATAAAGCTGCCGCGGGCGGCCGATCTTGAGCTGCGGATCGGCGAGCTGTTCTTTCCACTGGCTGACCCAGCCGACGGTGCGGGCAAGGGCAAAGATCGGGGTGAACATCGAGGTCGGGAAGCCGATCGCATCAAGGATGATGCCCGAATAGAAATCGACGTTGGGATAGAGCTTCTTCTCGATGAAATAAGGATCTTCGAGCGCGATCTTCTCAAGCTCTTTGGCGACCTGCAGCGTCGGGTTGTTCTCGACGCCGAGAAGGGCGAGCACCTCGTCAGCGCTTTCCTTCATGACCTTGGCGCGCGGGTCGAAGTTTTTATAGACGCGGTGGCCAAAGCCCATCAGGCGGAACGGATCGTTCTTGTCCTTGGCGCGGGCGATAAACTCGGGGATGCGGTCAACCGAGCCGATTTCGCGCAGCATCTCGAGATTCGCTCCCGACGAGGAGGCGAGGCGTACGGTCGAGGTCGAGGCGTTCTGCTCGTGGTCGGCGTGGAGCGTGAAGATACGGTCCATCGCACGGGCGAGGATCGGATCGACATTGTACTGCTCGGCCGGAACCGAGAAGCACATATGCAGGAAGTTCGCCGCATAATCGAGATCGTTGCGGGGATACACGAAAGGCTGGCCGATCGAGTATTTATAGGCCATGGCCGCGATCGTCGGCATCTTGGCGATCAGGCGGATCGAGGCGACCTCGCGCTGCTGTTGGTCATTGATGTCGAGCGAGTCGTGGTAGAAGGCCGACATCGCACCTACGACGCCCACCATGGTCGCCATCGGGTGGCTGTCACGGCGGAACCCGCGGAAGAAATAGTGCATCTGCTCGTGAATCATCGTGTGGCGCGTGACGAGCGATTCAAATTTCTCAAGCTCATCTGCGGTGGGCAGGTGGCCGTAGAGCAGGAGGAAACAGACCTCGAGGTAATGCGACTTTTCGGCCAACTGGTCGATCGGATAGCCGCGATGCAGAAGCTCGCCTTCGTCGCCATCGATATACGTGATGGTCGAGTCGCACGAGGCGGTCGAGGTGAAGCCCGGATCATAGGTGAACACGCCGGCCTGAGCATAGAGCTTGCGAATGTCGATCACATCGGGGCCAGCGGTGGGCGACAAGACCGGCAGATCAAAGGATTTGCCCTCAAGCGTCAGAGTCGCGGACTTGTTCTTATCGGCCATTTGGGTTCCCCGTTTGCGGCCCGAACCTTTTGGTCCGGGGGTGGTGTCTTTGTAGCCGGTCAATGCCTAGAGGCAAAGTGTGACGAATGTCTTAGGCGGCAGCCTCAGTCAGACGCGCGATGGTTTCCTCGCGCCCGAGAACCAGCATCATATCGAACACGCTGGGCGAAACCGAACGCCCGGCCAGAGCGGCCCGAAGAGGCCCCGCCAGCTTTCCAAGTTTGGTTCCGTTGGCCTCGGCCACGGCGGCGACAAGCTCTTCCAGCGCGGTTCGATCCCAGCTAACATTTTGCATCTGCGGCGTCAATTGGTTCAGTATACCACGGGATACTGTATCCAGCTGCGCGGCAGCTTTTTCGTCCGGTTGAATCGGTCGATCGGCGAGAACGAAGTAAGCCTTTTCAATAAGTTCCGGGAAGATCTTGGCGCGTTCCTTAAGGCAATACATGGCCCTGAGCATCCCGTCCTGCTGGGCCGTAGTCAGCGGGTTTGCGCCGGTCGCCGCAAGAAAGGCCTCAAGCTCATGCAGCAGCGCAGCATCGTCGGCGATCGCGATATGCTGGCCACAGAGGTTTTCGAGTTTCTTAAAGTCGAACCGGGCGGGTGATTTGCCAATGCCGCCCAAGTTGAACCACTCGCGCGCCTCCGCGTCGGTGAAAAACTCCGCATCGCCGTGGCTCCAACCAAGACGGGTGAGATAGTTTCGCATCCCCGCCGCCGGATAGCCGAGCGCCTGATACTCCGCCGCCGCCGTGGCGCCGTGGCGTTTCGAGAGCTTCTTGCCGTCCGGCCCGAAAATCAGCGGCACATGAGCCATGACCGGAAAATCCCAGCCCATCGCGTCATAGATCATCTTCTGGCGGAAGGCGTTGGTCAGGTGGTCGTCGCCACGGATCACATGGGTCACGCCCATATCGTGATCGTCCACGACCACGGCCAGCATATAGACGGGTGTCCCGTCCGACCGCAGCATGACCATATCGTCAAGCTGGTCGTTCGAGAGGGTCACATCGCCCTGCACCTCGTCATGCACCGTGGTCGTGCCCTCCTGCGGGGCTTTGATGCGGATCGCATAGGGCGCGTCGGGGTGGATTTCGGGGGCGGCGTCGCGCCAGGGCGAGCGGAAGAGCGTGGATTTCCCCTCGGCGCGGGCGGCCTCGCGGAAGGCTTCGATCTCTTCCGGCGTCGAGAAACACTTATAGGCCTTGCCCTCGGCCAGAAGCTGACGCGCCACCTCGGCGTGGCGGTCGATCCGTTCAAACTGGCTGATCGGCTCGCCGTCCCAGTCGATGCCAAGCCAGCGCAGGCCGTCGAGGATCTTTTCGGTGTTTTCCGGCAGGGTTCGGGCGCGGTCGGTATCTTCGATCCGCAGAAGGAACTTGCCGCCCCGGCCCCGCGCGAAGAGCCAGTTGAAGAGCGCCGTGCGCGCCCCGCCGATATGCAGCGCGCCGGTGGGCGAGGGGGCAAAGCGGGTGACGACGGGCTGGTCGGACATGGTGAAAATTAACCTTCTGATAACCGTAGCGGCCTAGCCTCGGGGCATACTAAGCCGGAGGTCAGAGGACAAGTGCGCGTTGTCGCCAAACTCGAGCTGGCGCTCTGGGCGCAGCGCGGGCGTCTCCTCTTGTGGGCGCCGGTTTTTCTGGCCATGGGGATCGGTCTTTATTTTTCTTTGGCAGAAGAGCCAGCGGCCAAAGAGATAGCTGTCGTTATCGTAATCGCGGTTTTTGTGGTCATAGCGGCCCGGCTTTCCAATCCAGCCTTCGCGCCTTTGCTCTATGCGCTGGCCCTTGTCTGCTTTGGTGCGGGTCTTGCTTCCTTGCGTGCCCATCTTGTCGCGGCACCGGTTCTGGGCTGGAACTACTATGGCCCCATAGAGGGCCGGGTTGTCGCGATCGACCGGTCGTCGAGCGATGCGTTGCGCCTGACTTTGGACGAGGTGGTGCTTGCGCGTTTTGGCCCTGAGCAAACCCCGCAACGGGTGCGTTTTTCGCTTCAGGGCGATCAGAGATGGCATGTGCCAGAGCCGGGTGAAAGGGTGATGACCACAGGCTATCTCGGCCCCCCGCCCGGTCCGTCCTCGCCGGGGGGCTTTGATTTCCGGCGCACCGCTTGGTTCGATCGTCTTGGCGCCGTGGGGTATACGCGCAACCCGCTGCTTCTGGCCGAGCCCGCAGAGGAAGGCGACGGCCTCTGGCTCTCTCGCCTGCGCCGCGACATGGCGGGCGGCATCGAGGCGCGGATTGGCGGCGAGGCGGGCGCCTTTGCCGCCGCTGTGACTACGGGCGATCGCTCGGCCATGAGCCTTGAGACGACCCGGCACCTGCGCGTTTCCAACCTCGCGCATCTTCTGGCGATATCTGGATTGCACATGGGCCTACTGACCGGGGTTGTATTTGCGGGCTCAAGGCTCGGGTTCAATCTCTGGCCCGGTCTGGCCCTGCGCTTGCCGGTAAAGAAGCTCGCAGCGCTGGCCGCACTTCTTGCCGGAGCGGCCTATCTGGCTTTGTCCGGCGGATCGGTTTCAACCCTGCGGGCCTTTGTCATGGTCGCGGTGATGTATGTGGCGGTGCTTATTGACCGAAGGGCGATCACCCTGCGGGGCGTTGCGATTGCGGCCTTGATCATTCTGGTTCTCCGGCCGGAAGAGCTGCTCGGTCCGGGTTTTCAGATGTCGTTTGCCGCGACGATTGCCCTCGTTGGGGTCTATGGCCGCTGGCCTGTCCTGGGCGGGCGCTTGCCGGGCTGGGCGCGGCCAATTGCGGCAGTACTCTTTGCCTCGGTCGTTGCCGGAGCCGCGACCGCGCCCTTTGCGGCCGCCCATTTCAACCTTTTCCCGCGCTATGGGCTTTTGGCCAACGTCCTTTCCGTGCCCGTGATGGGGGCCGTCGTGGCGCCGGGGGGCGTTGCGGCGGCTCTGGGGTGGCTTGTTGGCCTCGAAGCTCTGGGGCTTTGGATCATGGAGATGGGCCTGCGCTGGATCCTCTGGATTGCGGGTTCGGTCGCGGCCCTTCCGGCGGCGGTTGGAGGGGTCAAGGCTCCTGCGGCACTCTCCGTTCCGCTTTTGGCTTTCGGGTCGCTGGTTGTTCTGCTCTGGGTGGGCCGCTTTCGCTGGTCTGGCGCTGTCTTGGTGGCTTTGGGTTTGGTGCTTTGGATCGCCCAGCCGCGCCCAGACCTGCTCATTGCCGATAGCGGCGGGCTCGTCGGTGTGATGACACCTGAGGGAAGAGCCCTGTCGAAGCCCTCGGGGGATGGCTTTTCCGCCAGCAACTGGCTTGAGGATGACGGGGATATAGGAGGGCAGGAGCGGGCCGCAAGCCGCGGTGATTTCGAGCGGGAAGGCCGCGTGGTACGCTTCTTTGTCGGCTCGCAACCCGCGATTCTTGTGACCGGAAAGGTGGCCTCCGCGGCGCTATCCGGCTGTGGCGGGGCCGAGATACTGATCTCAAACCAGAGGCTTGCCCCTGATCGTCCGTGTTTGTCCTTCGATCTGGGCTTTCTTGCGACCAACGGTGCGGTGGCCCTTTCGGTTCGGAAAGACGGCTCGCTCCAAATAACAACGGCCCGAGAGGTCTCGGGCCGCAGGCTTTGGACGGGATCGGATCAGTAGGTTCGGATCAGGCCCACGAGGCGGCCCTGCACCTTCACCTGATCGTCGCGCAGGATCCGCGTCTCGTAGGCGGGGTTGGCGGCTTCGAGCGCGATCATGCCGTTCTGCCGGCGGAAGCGCTTGAGCGTGGCTTCCTGCCCCTCGACCAGCGCCACGACGATATCGCCATTGTCGGCGGTGCGGGTCTCGCGGATCACCACGATATCGCCATCGTTGATGCCCACGTCGATCATCGAGTCGCCCTTGACCTCGAGCGCATAATGCTCGCCCTTGCCAAGCATCGCCTGCGGCACGGCCACATTGTGCGAAACCTCGGAAATAGCCTCGATCGGCACACCGGCGGCGATCCGGCCCATGACGGGCAGCTCGACAGCACCCACCGTTTCAACCGGCACCGCCTGACGCGGCGTGGATTGCGGGCGGTCGCCTTCGATGACGCGGGGGGTAAAGCCCGGTTTGGCGCCGGTCATCGAATCCGGAAGCTTGACGATTTCAAGGGCGCGGGCGCGGTGGGCAAGGCGGCGGATAAAGCCCCGCTCCTCAAGCGCCGTGATCAGCCGGTGGATGCCCGACTTCGAGCGCAGATCAAGCGCCTCTTTCATCTCGTCGAAGGAGGGTGGCACGCCATCGCGCTGCACACGGGCGTGGATGAATTCGAGAAGGTCGAGTTGCTTCTTGGTCAGCATGGCATTGCCCTGTCTACTGGCCGCGGCACCCGCCACGGGCGAATAAGTTTCGCCTATGTTCTACTCGTGTTCCCGTTTTGTGTCAACAAATTCAGAGAAGGATGGCCTCGACCTTCTCGCCTGTGCCCCGCGCCGGATCATGCGGCGGGCGGATCAAGAGCGCGTCGGCACTCGCCAGAACGCTCAGAAGGGCGCTGTCCTGCCGCTTGGCCGCAGCGATGCGGCCCTGCGCGATCCGCGCCCGCATATAGTGCTCGCGCGGGCCGTTGGCCTCGACCGGCTCGGCCAGGGCCAGTTGCACGCGCGGGGCAGGGGCCGCGCCAAGGCCGAGCATGGCGCGCGTCACCGGCACGAGGAACACCGTGCCGCAGACCATCGCCGAGACAGGATTGCCCGGCAGGCCGATCATCATCGCGCCATCCAGCCGCCCCGCCATCAAGGGTTTCCCCGGCCGCATGGCGACCTTGTAGAAGGCGCGGTCCATACCGCGCTCGGCGGCGACTTGGCCCACGAGGTCATAGTCTCCGACCGACGCGCCACCGATGGTCACCACAAGATCCGCCCCCTTGGCGAGATCGAACACCATTTCGAGCGAGGCGCGGTCGTCCCGCGCGATGGGCAAAAGGCGGGGGATGCCCCCTTGCGCCTCGATGAGCGCGGCAAGCCCATAGGCGTTGGAGGCGATGATCTGATCCGGCCCCGGCTCTTCGCCCGGCTGCACCAGCTCGTCGCCGGTCGAGATGATCGCGATCTCGGGGCGGCGGTAGACCGGCACCTCGGCGATGTTCATCGCCGCCAGAAGCGCCACATCGGCGGGCTTGAGAAGGCGCGGGGCGGCAAACTCGGCCCCTTTGAGGAAATCGCCGCCCGCGGGGCGGATGTTGTCGCCCTCGCCAAGGCTGCCTTTCACGGTGATCTGGTCGCCAACGCGGTCGACATCCTCTTGGATGACAACCAGCTCGGAACCCTTGGGCACCGGAGCGCCAGTGAAGATCCTGACGGCCTGCCCTTTGGAGAGGGTGCCCTCAAAGCCGCGCCCGGCCTGCGCCTCGCCGATCACGTCAAAGCTATCGCCCGTTGCAATCGCTCCGCCCCAGATCGCATAGCCATCCATGGCCGAGGCGGCAAAGGGCGGCTGGGTCAGCCGCGCCGTAACAGGCTGCGCCAGCACGCGGCCTGCGGCCCTGCGATACCTTCCCGACTTGCCGCCCTCTTTGAGCACCAGCCGGATGCCGCCGATCTCCATGTCCTTCTGAACCGCCTTGGTCATATCATAGACGGTGAGCGCGGCGACAGAGACCGCCGTCAGCGCCTCCATCTCGACGCCGGTCTGACCGGTGGTCTTGACCGTGGCGGTGATCCGCACGCCCGAAAGGGCGGGGTCGGTCACCAGCTCAAGCGCGACCTTGGTGATCGGCAGGGGGTGGCAAAGGGGGATGAGGTCGGAGGTGCGCTTGGCGGCCATGATGCCGGCGAGGCGGGCGGTGCCCAAGACATCGCCCTTCTCGGCGCGGCCCTCTTCGACGCGGGCGAGCGTGGCGGGCGACATGACGATATGCCCCTCGGCCACGGCCACGCGCGAGGTGATTTCTTTCCCCGACACATCGACCATATGCGCTTTGCCGGAAGCGTCGAAATGGCTGAGGCCTTCGTCGCTCATCACATCGCCCCCGGTCTGAGCGGATTTGCGAGGATCCGGCGCGTCGCCTCCTCCACATTCTCCTGCCGCATCAGGCTCTCGCCGATGAGGAAGGCACGGGCGCCATAGCGGGCGAGGTCGGCCAGATCGGCGGGTGTGTTGAGGCCGCTTTCCGCGACGATCAGGCGATCCTCGGAGACGTATTTGGCGAGCTTGCGGGTGGTGTCGAGCGTGGTCTCGAAGGTCTTGAGGTTGCGGTTGTTGATGCCCATGAGCGGGGATTTCAACAGGCTCGCGCGTTCAAGCTCTTCGGCGTCATGAACTTCGAGAAGAACATCCATGCCCCACTCGAAAGCGGCGGCCTCAAGCTCGGCCGCCTGATCGTCGGAGACGGAGGCGAGGATGATGAGGATGCAATCCGCCCCCAATGCGCGGGCCTCGGCTACCTGATAGGTGTCGTACATGAAGTCCTTGCGCAGAGCCGGCAGGCTGACCTCGGCGCGGGCCGCGACAAGGTATTCGTCGGCCCCTTGGAACGAGGGCCCATCGGTCAGCACCGAAAGGCAGGTGGCACCCCCCTCGGCATAGGCGCGGGCCAGCGCGGGCGGGTCGAAATCGGCGCGGATCAGCCCCTTCGAGGGGCTCGCCTTCTTGATCTCGGCGATCAGGCCATAGCCCTCGCGGGTCGCGCTCTGGAGGTTTTCGAAAAAGCCACGGGTGGGCGCGGCCTCGCGGGCGCGGGCCTCGACCTCGGACAGCGGCACGCGCGCCTTGCAGGCGGCGATATGCTCGAGCTTGTAGGCTTTGATCTTGTCGAGAATGGTAATGCTCATGCGGCCTCTTGGCTGATGCGGGCAAGGGTTTCCACCGCGCGTTTTGCCGCGCCGCTGTCGATGCTGGCGCGGGCCATTTCGACGCCGGATTTCAGGCTGTCGGCGGCGCCCGCCACCAGAAGGGCGGCGGCGGAATTGAGAAGAACGGCATCGCGATAGGCGCCCGCCGCGCCGCCCAGAAGGGCGCGGAAGGCATCCGCGTTGTCTTCCGGCGTGCCGCCGATGATCGCCTCGAACGGATGGACCGGCAGGCCCGCGTCCTCGGGGTGAATTTCGCGCAGGGTGATCATGTCGCCCGAGAGGGCCGCGACCCAAGTGACGCCGGTGATGGTCATCTCGTCGGTGCCATCCGAGCCGTGGACAAGCCACGCCGCCTCGGAGCCGAGGCGCTGCAAGGTCTGGGCCATCGGTTGGATCAGATCGCGGCTGAAGGTGCCGGTGAGCTGGCGCTTGACGCCTGCGGGGTTGGTCAACGGGCCGAGAATGTTGAAGATCGTCCGCGTGCCCAGTTCGGCGCGGGTCGGCATGACGTGCTTCATCGCCGGATGGTGCATCGGCGCCATCATGAAACCGATGCCCGCCTCGCGCAGTTCCCGCTCGACGACCTTGGGGCCGACCATGACGTTGATGCCCATCGCCGTCTGCACATCCGCCGTGCCGGACTTTGACGACAGGTTGCGGTTGCCATGCTTGGCCACCGGAACCCCCGCGCCGGCCACGGTGAAGGCGGTGGCGGTCGAGATATTCAGCGTGTGCTTGCCATCGCCGCCGGTGCCGACGATGTCCATCGCCCCTGCGGGCGCGGTCACCTTGTTACACTTGGCCCGCATCACGGCGGCGGCGGCGGCATATTCGTCGACCGTCTCGCCACGGGTGCGCAGCGCCATCAGAAGGCCGCCGATCTGGCTCGGCGTGGCATCCCCTTCGAACAGGATTTCAAAGGCCAGTTCGGCCTGCGCGCGGGTCAGCGGCCCTTCTGCTGCGGCATTGATCAGCGGTTTGATTGCGTCGCTCATGCCGGTTCCTTTGCGAGATCGAGGAAGTTCTGCAAAAGCTTGTGGCCATGCTGGCTGGCGATGCTCTCGGGGTGGAACTGAACCCCGTGGATCGGCAGGGTTTTGTGCTGGAGGCCCATGATCGTGCCGTCCTCAAGCCATGCGGTCACTTCAAGGCATTCAGGCAGGCTTTCGCGCTCGACCACGAGGCTGTGATAGCGCGTCGCCTCGAAGGGCGAGGGCAGACCGGCAAAGACGCCTGTGCCGCTGTGGTGCATCATCCCCATCTTGCCATGCACGATCTCGTGGCAGCGGACAACCTTGCCACCGAAAGCCTCGCCAATGGTCTGATGGCCAAGGCAGACGCCCAAAAGCGGCGTTCGGGTCTCGGCGGCGGCTTGGGTGAGCGCAAGGCAGATCCCCGCCTGCGCAGGATCGCAGGGGCCGGGCGAAAGAAGGATCATGTCCGGCCGCATCCCCATCGCGTCCTGCACGGTGAGCGCGTCGTTTCGGCGCACGACCACCTCCGCCCCAAGTTCGCCCAGATAATGGACGAGATTGTAGGTAAAGCTGTCATAGTTATCGATCAGGAGCAGCATGATATGGCCTGCGGGCAAATTGAGGGCTACCGTCGAACCGATCGCTCGGGGTATAACCGGGCCAATACATGGGCCGGTTGCGAGGGCAGCGTCAAGGTCCGGACAGCATTTGGCAGGTAAAACAAGGCGATTGAGGGATATCGGGTGATCAGGGGCTTTCTTCTAGGCATTACCTATGGGGTGGCGCTGGCGATTGTCGGCCTTGTCGGGCTTGCCATATGGGGAACCCAGCCTCCGGGCAGCCAGCCGCCTGAAGCCCCTTTGGTCGAGGCGCCGGATGCCGTGGCCGTCCCCGCGACTGTTGACACCGCGTTTGCGGCCACCGACGGCAACACCAATAGAACCGAGGCCTCCGCGCCTGTTGGTCTTGTTGCCCCCCTCGGCGCGGTTGATGAGGGCACGGTTGAGACCGACCCCGGCAGGGAACCTTCGGCAAGTGGTATCGAGGGTGCATTGAGCGATCCTGCAACAGAAGCCCAAGGCGGCGCTGATGTCGCCCCACTGGCGCCCATAGCGCCCACAGAAGCCGGTGCTTCGCCTGCGGCTCCGTCTGAGGATGCCGCGGCTGTGGCGTCAACCGTTCCGGCCGCGCCGCCCGTTCAGCCCATAGTAGCAGCTGACTAGATCGCCTCTTTGCCTGATGCAAGCGAAGATGGTGCCCCGAGCATATCTCTTGCCGAAGTCGCGCCAGTCTCTCCCAGCCTGCAAGGTCAGCCCGCCGAACCGGATACGGGCTCCGCCCCGCCCGAGGCCGACACCACGCCCGCGGCGCTGCCGGCGCCAAAGGAGAGCGAGGAAGAGATCGCCGACAACGAGGTGATCGCCGATCTCACCCCTGCGCCGGAGGCGGCGCCAGAACCTGAGCCTCTGCCTAAGGCCAGCCAGCCCAACGTTCCGCAGGTCGGCTTTAGCGGGCAACCCGCGACGGCTCTGCCCGAGGGGACAGGTGCGGTCCGCATCAACCGACCCGATGGACAAACGGCGATCGACCAGGCGGCGCGGCCGCAGCTCACGTTGACGGGCCGAGCATTGGACGATTTCGCCAGCTACGCCGAACCGTCCAATCTTCCCCGGCTTTCGATCGTGATGATCGACGATGGGTCAATGCCCGGTGGCCCTGATGTTCTCGCCGCCGCCTCTGCGCCTGTCTCGGTGGCGGTCGATCCCTGGTATGAAGGTGCTGCAGATCTTGCGGCTGCCTATCGGGACAAGGACATCGAGGTTCTGGTGCGCCTCGATATGATGCAGGGCACGGCGCCGAGGGATGTCGAGGCCGCTCTGGCTGTCGCCTTCGCCGCCATTCCCGAGGCTGTCGGTGTTCTCTTGGTTGATTCGACTGCAGGCGATCCGACCATGGCGCAGCTTATGATCCTGCTCGCGGCGGAAGGTCGGGGGCTTGTGGCCGTGCCGCAGGGCCTCAATCGGGCGATGCGGGCCGCAACAGCCTCGGAGGTGCCGGCGGCGCTGGTCTACCGCGAGCTGGATGCCGAAGAGCAAGACGCTGCCACGATCCGCCGGCTTCTCGATCAAGCAGCCTTCCGTGCGCGTCAGGAGAGCGGCGTGGTGCTTCTGGCCCGGGTCCGGCCCGAAACCCTATCGGCCCTGATCCTCTGGAGCGAGGCCGACCGCGCGCGGCAGGTCGCCATCGTTCCGGCATCTACGGTCCTGAAAGGCGAGTAACCTAGCGGTTACCGTCACTGCGGAACATCGTCGCGTCCTCGGCGGCGCGGCGGATCGCGTTCGATTTATGGACGGTTTCCATATATTCGGCCTCGGGGTCGCTGTCGTAGACAACGCCGCCGCCCGCCTGAATATAGAGCTTCTCGTCCTTTAGAACCGCCGTGCGCAGGGCGATACACATATCCATGTCGCCGCCCGCCGAGAAATAGCCCACACCGCCGCCATAGACGCCGCGCTTTTCGGGCTCGAGCTCGTCGATGATCTCCATCGCGCGGACCTTCGGCGCGCCCGAAACGGTCCCCGCAGGCATTCCGGCGAAGAAAGCCGAGAGCGCGTCCTGATCCTCGGCCAATTCACCGATGACGTTCGAGACGATGTGCATCACATGGCTGTAGCGCTCAATGATGAACTTCTCGGTGGGTTTCACCGTGCCGATCTTGGCCACGCGGCCCACATCGTTGCGGCCGAGGTCCAAGAGCATCAGGTGCTCCGCCAGCTCCTTCTTGTCGGCCAGAAGATCAAGCTCGTTGGCCTTGTCCTCTTCGGGCGTAGCACCCCGTGGGCGGGTGCCGGCGATGGGGCGGATGGTGACTTCGTTGCCGAAAACCCGCACGAGGATCTCGGGGCTTGCGCCGATCACCTGAAAATCGCCGAAGTTGAAGAAAAACATGAAGGGCGAAGGGTTGGTACGGCGGAGCGAGCGATAAAGCGCGAAGGGCGGCTCGCGGAACTCCTGCGTCCAGCGCTGTGCCGGAACAACCTGAAAGATATCGCCCGCACGGATATAGTCCTTGGCCTTCTCCACGGCGGCCATATAGCCGTCCTTGGTGAAGTTCGAGACCGGCGGAGCAGGCGGCTTGGGCGTGGCCAGATCGCGGGTGGCCGAGGGCACGGAACGCTCCAAAGCCCGCTGCGCGTCCATCACCCGCTCGGCGGCCTGTGCATAGGCGGCCTTGGCCGAAAGGCCGGCGTTGGCCCAAGCGGGGGCCACGAGGATCACATCGCCCTTCACCCCGTCGAGCACGGCCACGACCGAGGGGCGGACGAGAACCGCATCGGGCAGGCCGATGGGATCGGGGTTGATGTTGGGCAGGTGCTCGACTAGCCGGATCATGTCGTAGCCGAGATAGCCGAAGAGGCCCGCCGAGGCGCCGGGCAGGCCCTCAGGCAGGTCGATCCGGCTCTCGGCCAGAAGCGCGCGGAGCGAGGTCAGGGGATCGTCGGCCAGAACCTCGAAACTGTCGTCGTCATAGCGGGCGGTGCGGTTGATCCGCGCCGTGGTGCCGTGGCAGTCCCAGATAAGATCGGGGTTCATGCCAACGATCGAATAGCGCCCGCGCACCTCGCCGCCGGTGACGCTTTCGAGCATGAAAGCGTGCTTGCCCGCGCCCGCGAGCTTGAGCATGAGCGACACGGGCGTATCGAGATCGGCCGCGAGGCGGGTATAGACCACCTGATTTTGCCCGGCCTCGTAGGAGGCTCGGAATGTCTCGAAATCGGGCAGGAGCGACATGGGCGAACCGGGCCTACTGGAAGTTGGCGTTCACGGCATTCACCGCGGCTTGGTTGATCTTGACCTCGGTGCCGGTCTGGATAACGCCGACATAGGCATCGAAAAGATCTTGAACGATGCTCGCGGTCACTTGTTCGGCAATCGAGACCCGCTCGGCGGCCAAGGCCGGATCGTCGGCATCAGGCGGAGCAATGCTATCGAGCCGGACAAGGATTGCCTGACGGCCGGTATCGAGAACGCGCACCTCGCCGGGCTGCATCTGGAAGATGGTCGAGACATAGTCGGTCGTGGTTCCGGCGACGAAACTGCGGCGGGTCAGCTCGGCATCGGTCACAGGCTCTAGGCCAAGCGTTGCAAGGTCGGTCGTGGCATCCATGCCAGCGGCCAGTTCCCCTGCGGCGGCCAAAACGGCCTGATGGGTCGCCTCGACCCAGGCACCGAGGCGAACCTCGTCGATGACCTCTTCGAGCGGCAAGACCTCGGCCTCGCGCAGGCTGTCGACGCGGAGGACAAAGAGGCCCCCGTCCTCCAAGGTCTCAAGCTCGGGATAATCCCCCGGCTTGGCTGCATTCGCGGCAGACCGGAAGGAATCGTAGGCAGCAATGCCATCCTCGCTCGCACTGTTGTAGCTGATCGTGCCAAGCGCCATGCCCAGTTCGTTCACCAGATCTTCGGGGGTCGCACCGCCTGCCAGAAGGTCGGTCACGCGGCTCACCTGATCGTCGATCATCCGGCGGGCGCGGGCATTGGCCAACTCGTCGCGCAGATCGTCGCGGGCCTCGTCAAAAGACACCTCCTGTGCCGCCAAGACCGCATTGACCCTGAACAAGGCGGGGCCAAAGGACGAGGCAAAGGGGCCAACGACATCGCCCGGATTGGCAGCGAATGCCGCGGCGCCCGCGGCGCCAAGCTGGTCCTCCGACACATCGCCCATGTCCACGTCCGACAGATCGAGGCCGCGATCAGCCACCAGCGTGTCGAAATCCTTGGCGCCGTTGTCGATAGCGGCCCGGGCCGCGTCGGCGGCGGCCTGATCGCCAAAGGCGAGGCGTTCGACAAGGCGGCGCTCGGGCTGGACATATTCGCCGATCCGCTGCTGGTAGAGATCGCGCAGGGCGGTTTCATCAATCTCGACCGTATCCTGCAGCATATCCGGCGTCAGCCAGGCGTAGGTGATTTCTTTGGTTTCTGGGCGGGTAAACTCGGCCTTATGTGCCGCGTGATAGGCGATGAGATCGGCCTCGGTCGGTTCGGCAACAAGCTCGTTGAGATAGGTTGCGTCCACGACCAACCGCGTCACAGAGCGGCGCTC
>RFZI01000311.1 GCA_009920775.1 Paracoccaceae bacterium
ATTCGAGCGTCACGCCGGGGGCAAAGACGAAAACCTCGCCCGCCGCGCGGACCGTCTCGAACCGCGGCTGGCCAGCCACCTGCCACGCCCCATCGGCCCACACTGCCGCATAGCTTTGCCCGTCGAACCGCAGATCGGCCCGCTTTCCCCCCTCGGAAAGACGGAAGGTCACTGCCACCTCGGCCCCCTCGGCGCTAAGGATGATGCCTTGCTCGAGCGGTTGCCAGAGCGCGAAGCCAGTCGCCGCCCCCGGCACAATCCCTGCCCCCGCCAAGGCCGCCACGCCCAGCATCGCGCCGCGCATCTCGGGGCTTCCATGCGCCTCGGTCAGCGCCGCCAAATCGCGGGCGATGAGGCCAGTATCAACCTCGCCCTTGGCGAAGCCCCCATGCCGCGCCAGCGCGCCGAGGAAACCGAGGTTGGTCACTGTGCCGGCCACGCGTGTCTGATCGAGCGCCTGCACAAGGCGGGCGCGGGCGATGTTGCGGGTGGGGCCGTGGACGATGATCTTGGCGATCATCGGGTCATACCACGGGCTGATCGCGTCGCCCGCCCGAACGCCGGTATCGGCGCGGGCGGCAGGGGCGAAATCGAGAACCGCAAGGGTGCCGGTGGCGGGCAGGAAGCCTGCGGGCACATCCTCGGCATAGAGCCGCGCCTCGAAGGCATGGCCGCTGATCGTCAGATCGTCTTGGCCGAGCGGCAAGGGCTCGCCCGCCGCCACGCGCAATTGCCATTCGACCAGATCGACGCCGGTGATCGCCTCGGTCACAGGATGTTCGACCTGCAGGCGGGTGTTCATCTCCATGAACCAGAACCCGTCGGGGCGCAGCCCACCCTGCCCGTCAGCAATAAACTCGATCGTGCCCGCGCCCTTATAGCCGATCGCCTCGGCGGCGCGCACGGCAGCGGCGCCCATGGCCGAGCGAACCTCGTCGGTCATCCCCGGCGCGGGGGCCTCTTCGATCACCTTCTGGTGCCGCCGCTGGAGCGAACAATCGCGCTCGAAAAGGTGGACGGCATGGGTGCCATCGCCAAAGACCTGCACCTCGATATGGCGCGGGTGGCTGACGTATTTCT
>RFZI01000312.1 GCA_009920775.1 Paracoccaceae bacterium
TCCGGTTCGACAACCACCTGCGCACGTCCATTGACCCGCACGACATTGCCCGATCCGCGCACCAGAAACATCAGACTTGCTCGACCATCGCGAACGATATTGCGCAGGGTGTCGATCCGGTTGTTGCCAAGCCAATCGGGGATCCAGATGGTTTTGTCGTCCACGATCCGCGCGACTGGCCCATCATCGCCACGCGGGCTTGCGTCGGTGCCTTCCGGCCCGACGGTCGAGATGACCATGAAGCGGCTGGCTTCGATCCAATTGCGGTAGGCGGGGGTCAGCCCAGTGCGCACTTTGTCGAGAGATGCGGCGACTGGCGGACCATAGAGAGCTTCAAGCTCGGCAATGTCGTCTATCACCCTCACGGCGAGACCTCGCTCTCGGGTCGCCATCCGGCTTCGCGATAGAGCGCCTCACATCCGCTCTCGATGGCCTCTTCAAGCTCGGCCATGAAGGCCCCGATCTTCTTGCCTGCCTTGATGCGCGGCAGAAACTCGATGATCACAGTGCCCGGCGCGCGGTAGACGCCCCGCTTGGGCCAGAACACGCCCACATTGAGCGCCACCGGCACGCAGTCTTGCCCCAGATCGCGATAGAGAACGCCGGTGCCCACCTTGTAGGGCCGCTTGACGCCGGGGCCAGTCCGCGTTCCTTGCGGATAGATCACCAACTGGCCGGGATCGGCATTGCCCGAAGCCACATCGGCCAGCATCTTCTTGACCGCCTGCGCCCGCTTGCCGCGGTTGACCGGAATACAGCCGATCCTCAGCGCGTATTGGCCAACGATCGGCGCCCAGCGCAGCTCGCTTTTCATGATGAACTTGCCGGCAGGAATGGCCGCATAGATCGCCAAAACGTCAAAGAACGATTGGTGCTTGGGCGCGAGCAGGACTTCATCTGTCGGCGCCTCGCCGCGATACTCGACCTTGAGGCCAATGAGCCAGCTCGCCAACCACATGACAAAACGGCACCAAGTATGTGCCGCCGCCCGAGCCCCCCTCCGGCTGACCATGGCCCAAGGCAGATAGGCCAGCGCAACGGGAATCATCGATGCGTACATGATGAAGTTGAACAAAAGCG
>RFZI01000313.1 GCA_009920775.1 Paracoccaceae bacterium
GCGTGGCTCGATACCGACTACGAGATCATGCAATTCGCCCCCGCGCCGCTGACCCTCCGCCCCGGCGACGGCCCGCCGCATATCCGGCTCGACAAGGCGGCGCAGTTCCTGATCGGAGACAAGCTATGACCGAGCTCAACCGCAAGCGCTCGCTCCTGATCGAGATCGAACCCGATGAGGCGCAGGAGGGCCCCGAGGCCGCGCCGCCGGTCGGCGATCTGCCGCTGGAAACCTCTATGCAGCGGGTGATTGCCCGAGGGGCCGCGCCGCGGGGCGGCCGGTTGGCGCTGTGGTTCTGGGGGAGCCTCTCGGCGCTATTGGGCTTTGTCCTGTCGCTCGCGACGTGGAACTTTGTGACGACCCTTCTCGAGCAAAATCAAATCCTTGGCGCGATTGCGCTCGGCCTTTTGGCGATTTTCCTCGGCGTTGCGGCGCTGATTTCCCTGCGCGAGCTCTCTGCCTTCAGCCGCCTGCGCCGCCTCGACTGGATCCAGAAAGTGGCCAAGATCGCCGCCTCCGAGGCGAGCCTTTCCGGTGCGCAGGTGGTGGTCGATGACCTGACCCGCCTCTATCATGGGCGCGAGGATATGCGCTGGGGCTTGGCGCGGCTCAAGGACCAGCGGGGCGAGGTGTTCGACGCCGATGGCCTGTTGCTTTTGGCCTCCCACACGCTCCTCGATCCGCTCGACGCCCGCGCCATGGGCGAGGTCGAGGCCGCCTCGCGGCAAGTGGCGGCGGTGACGGCGATAGTGCCTTTGGCGCTCGCGGATGTGGCCACCGCGCTTGCCGCCAACCTGCGGATGATCCGGCGCATCGCTGAAATTTATGGCGGCAGGGCCGGGACGCTGGGGAGCTGGCGGCTCGCCCGTTCGGTTCTCGGCCACCTTGTCGCCACGGGTGCCGTGGCGGTGGGCGACGATCTCATCGGCTCGGTCGCCGGTGGCGGAGTTCTCTCCAAGGTCTCGCGCCGCTTTGGCGAAGGCGTCATCAACGGCGCGCTGACCGCCCGCGTGGGCCTTGCCGCGATTGACGTTTGCCGCCCGATCCCCTTCGCCCCCGGCAAACGCGCC
>RFZI01000314.1 GCA_009920775.1 Paracoccaceae bacterium
GTCATCAGGCGCAGGGCGCCGACCAGCACCGCTTTGCCTTCGACCTTGGCGCTCAGGCCATAGCCGGGGATAGCTGCAAATCCTTCCGCGCGGGGGACTGCGAGGCCCCTCTCCTTAGCCGCGGTCACGATGGCGCGTCCGAGCGGGTGCTCTGAAAGAGCCTCGACGGCGGCGGTTGCGGCCAAAAGATCGTCGTCTTGCCAGCCCCCCAGCGGTTCAAGGTCGGTCAGCTCGGGTTTGCCTTCGGTCAAGGTGCCGGTCTTGTCGAAGGCCACGACCTCGACCCCTTGAAGCGCTTGAAGCGCATCGCCTTGCCGGAACAGTACGCCAAGCTCGGCGGCGCGGCCCGTGCCGACCATGATCGAGGTTGGCGTCGCAAGTCCCATGGCGCAGGGGCAGGCGATGATGAGCACGGCGACACCCGCCACCAGCGCATATTGCAGGCGCGGATCGGGGCCGAAAACCAGCCATGCGAGGATGGTCAAAGTCGCCACAGCCATGACGGCGGGCACAAAGACGCCGGTAATCTTGTTGACGAGATCCTGCACCGGAAGCCGCGCGCCTTGAGCCTCTTCCACCATGGCGATGATCCGGCTCAGCATCGTCTCCGCGCCAACGGCCGTCGCCCGCATCTTGAGCGCGCCGTTTCCGTTGACCGTCCCTGCCACAAGCGCGGCGCCCTTCGCTTTCGCCACAGGCACCGGCTCGCCGGTAATCATGCTCTCATCCACCCAGCTATCGCCTTCACGCACAACACCATCTACGGCGATCCTTTCACCGGGGCGAACCACGAGGATATCGCCGCGCTGGACCTCGTCGACAGGGATATCCACCTCCTCCCCCTCGCGGACCACGCGGGCCGTCGATGGCCGAAGCCCAAGAAGCCGCTTGATCGCAGCGCCGGTCTGCCCCTTTGCGCGCGCCTCGAGCCAACGGCCGACGAGGATCAGCGTGACGATCACCGCCGCCGCTTCGAAATAGACGGCTTGGGTGCCTTCAGGCATCAGCCCCGGCGCAAAGAGCGCGACCGAGGAATAGAGCCACGCGGCCGAGGTGCCGAGAAAGAC
>RFZI01000315.1 GCA_009920775.1 Paracoccaceae bacterium
ACAAGATCGTGACGATGGTGTGCCCCGGCCCCATCTTGCGCGCCATGCGCACCGCGCCTGCAAGGTTCACCCCGGACGATCCGCCAAGGCAAAGCCCCTCTTGGGCGAGGATGTCAAAGACGATGGGCAGCGCCTCGGCGTCGGGGATGTTATAGGCGAAATCGGGCCGGAACCCCTCGAGATTTGCCGTGATGCGCCCTTGGCCGATGCCTTCGGTGATCGATCCCCCCTCGGCGCGCAATTCGCCCGTGGTGTAGAAATTGTACAGTGCCGCCCCATCAGGGTCGGCCAGCCCGATCTTGACGCCCTTGGGCTGCAGCGCCATCGCCACCCCCGCCAGCGTGCCGCCAGAGCCTACCGCGCAGATAAAGCCATCGACCCGGCCACCGGTCTGGTCCCAGATCTCGGGGCCGGTCATCTCGACATGGGCCTGACGGTTGGCGGTATTGTCGAATTGGTTGGCCCAGATCGCGCCATTGGGTTCGGTCCGGGCCAGCGCCTCGGCCAAGCGGCCCGAATAGCGGACGTAGTTGTTGGGGTTGCGATAGGGGGCGGCGGGCACCTCGATCAACTCGGCCCCGGCCAGCCGGATCATGTCTTTTTTCTCTTGGCTTTGGGTGTCGGGCATGACGATGACGGTGCGAAACCCCATCGAGGCGCCCACGAGCGCAAGGCCGATCCCGGTATTGCCCGCCGTCCCCTCGACGATCGTGCCGCCGGGCGCCAATTGCCCGCGCGCCACAGCATCACGGATGATGTAGAGTGCGGCACGATCCTTGACCGATTGGCCGGGGTTCATGAATTCGGCCTTGCCCAAGATCTCGCAGCCGGTCAGCGCGCTCAGCTTGTTGAGGCGGATCAAGGGCGTGTTGCCGATCGCGGCGGCAAGGTCGTGATGGATCGTCATTCGCGGGGCTCCGCCTGTGCTATGCGCTGTGACCACAAGGGATAGGCGCGTGGCACGAAAACCTCAACCCGATGCGCGCAACGCCATGCGATTGAGCATCAGCCACTGCATG
>RFZI01000316.1 GCA_009920775.1 Paracoccaceae bacterium
GCGGGCCTGACGGCCGCTGCGGCCTTTGGCACTGCTGGCTTTCACGTGACCATCGTCGATCCGGCCCCGCCGGTGACCGATGCCGGTGCGGCAGGGGCGGATCACCGGACCACCGCCTTCCTTCAGCCCTCGCGCGAGTTTCTGATGGCTGCGGGCCTTTGGGAACGGCTCGAGCCACACGCCATGCCGCTCGACGTGATGCGGATCGTCGATGCGGGCGGCGAAGAGCCCGAACCCCGCGTCGCCCGTGATTTCGTGGCCTCCGACATTGGCCCCCTGCCCTTTGGCTGGAACTTCCCCAACTGGCTCCTCCGGCGCGAGATGGTGGCGCGGCTGGCCGAACTGCCCAATGTCGATTTCCGCCCGGGAACCGGCTATCGCCGCTCGCTGGCGCGGGAGGCGGAGATACTGGTTGATCTCAGCGACGGCGATAGCCTGCGCCCGCGGCTTTTGATCGGCGCAGACGGGCGCAACAGCGCTGTGCGGCAGGCGGCGGGGATCAGCGTCAAGACCACGCGCTATGGGCAGAAGGCGGTGGTTTTCGCGGTCACGCATGAATTGCCGCATGGCAATGTCTCGACCGAGGTGCACCGCACCGGCGGGCCGTTCACGCTTGTGCCCTTGCCTGACCACGAGGGCAAGCCTTGCTCGGCCGTGGTCTGGATGGAGTCTGGCCCCGAGACCAAGCGGCTCGCAGCGCTGGATATCGAGGATTTCAATGCCGAGGCGACCGCCCGTTCGGCGGGTGTCTATGGCGCGCTGACGCTCATCGGCCCGCGGCAGGTCTGGCCGATCATCAGCCAGATCGCAGACAGCATGATCGCGGCGCGAACCGCCCTTGTGGCCGAGGCGGCCCATGTGGTGCCGCCCATCGGGGCGCAGGGGCTCAACATGAGCTTGGCCGACCTCACCTGCCTGCACGGGCTGGCCGTGGCGCGACCCGAGAGCTTGGGCGACAGGCAGATGCTCGATGCCTATGAGCGGCGACGTCATCCCGAGGTGCGGCTGCGGGT
>RFZI01000317.1 GCA_009920775.1 Paracoccaceae bacterium
GATCATAGACGCCTGCGCCCAACGCCGCGAACCAGCCGTAATGATTGTCGCGCATCATCCGAGTGGCCTGCGCGACACCGGTGGCATCGCGCACCTTGGCGCCGCGCGTGGCCCCCGCCGCCGCCAGATGCCGCGCGCAGGCCAGCGCATCTTGGCGATAGGCGGTGACGCGCGCGCCCTGCATCCCGCCAAGGTTCGGATCGCCCTTGCGGCGCGCGAATTCCTGCAACAAGGCCCGGCGCTTGGGCGCGGATTTGCGTGGGCTATAGGGGCCGGGCTCGCACTGCACAACGACCAGCCCGGTCGACAGTCGCACACTCATCACCCCCAACCCCAAGCGGCGGGCAAGGCGCGTGTTCTCGGCCAAGGCCTTTTGGAACCGCCGCCCTTGGCCCATCGGGACGGCAATATAGACCATGTCGCTGATCGCTTGGCGCGCGATGGCCTGATGAAACAGCGCAAGCGAAAAGCCTGTCTTCAACTCGACGATCAGGGGCGCCTCGTCGCCGCGCAGCGCCATGACATCGGTCGGCCCGATCTCGGCCTTGACGGTATAGCCCGCGGCCTCGAGAAAGGCCTTGATCGGCGGGTAAAGCTCGGTTTCCTGCATCCTGCCCCCGAACGCGCGATTTACCCCATCTTGCGCCTTGGAAGCTGCGTGAACAAGCAATCGCGCCGATTCCCGGCTTGACACCGTTCTGCACGCCCCGTATCCCCCCGCAAGATTTCTGGGCGAGGCGCTTGTCTACGCCCTTTGACGCATCCGAGATTCGAGGAATACTGCCATGTCGCGTGTCTGCGAACTGACCGGCAAAGGCCCGATGGTTGGCAACAATGTCAGCCATGCCAACAACAAGACCCGGCGCCGTTTCTTGCCGAACCTGTCCGAAGTGACGCTTGGTTCCGAAATTCTGGACCGCAGCTTCAAGCTGCGCATCTCGAATTCGGCCCTGCGCACCGTCGATCACCGCGGTGGTCTGGACGCATTCATGGCCAAGGCCAAGGA
>RFZI01000318.1 GCA_009920775.1 Paracoccaceae bacterium
CGAGCGCGGCCTGAGCCCCGAGACCGCCGTCCTCGCCGCCTCCTTCATCGGGCCGATGCAGGTGGCGGGCCGTCTCGCGATGATGATGAGCGAGAAATATATCTCGCATCACGGCGTGGCGCTCACCGCCTTCGCCCTCATTGCGGCCTCTGTTGCGCTCCTCTGGCTCGGGCAGGGTGCGCCGGTGACGCTCTCGGGCTTTGTCATGCTCTTTGCGGGCGCCTACGGCACCGTCTCGATCCTGCGTCCGCTGATTGCCCGCGACATCCTTGGCGGGCGGGATTTCGGGGCGAAATCGGGAGCGCTGGCGCTGCCCTACCTGATTGGCTCGGCCAGCGCACCGTGGCTTGGCGCGGTGGTCTGGCGGGCCGGTGGTTATGGTCTGATGTTCGCCATCCTGATCGGCCTCATGGCGCTGGGCTGCGGGCTTTATCTGGCAGCCCACAACCGCGCGGGACGGGACAGCGCCAAAGCAAATACTTGACCGGACGGCGGCAGTTCCGTATTAAATGAACACCTGTTCAATAAATGGAGTCGCCAATGTTTACCGCCTCGATGAGATTCGACCTTGGCGACGAGGTGAACGCCCTGCGTGATATGGTCCATGCCTTCGCGCAAGAGCGGATCAAGCCGATGGCCGCGGAGATCGACAAGGCCAACCTCTTTCCGGCGGAGCTTTGGAAAGAGCTGGGCGATCTCGGGCTTCTTGGCATCACCGTGCCCGAGGAATTCGGCGGGGTGGGCCTCGGCTACCTCGCCCATGTGGTCGCGGTCGAGGAAATCGCCCGCGCCTCGGCTTCGGTGAGCCTTTCCTACGGCGCGCACTCCAATCTCTGCGTCAACCAGATCAACCGCAACGGCACGCCCGAGCAAAAGCGCAAATACCTGCCGGGCCTGATCTCGGGCGATCACGTCGGCGCGCTGGCCATGTCCGAGGCTGGGGCGGGGTCGGACGTTGTCTCGATGAAGCTCAAGGCCGAGAAGAAGAATGACCACTACCGCCT
>RFZI01000319.1 GCA_009920775.1 Paracoccaceae bacterium
GCTCGTGCCCCGTGCGGCGGACCTGATCATAGAAGAACGGGACCGGGATCTGGACGTGAATGCCCGCGCCGTCGCCTGTCTTGCCATCGGCATCCACAGCGCCGCGGTGCCAAACCGCCTTGAGCGCGGCGATGCCCTTTTCGACAACCCCGCGCGAGGCTTTGCCGTCGATCGAGACAACAAGGCCGACGCCGCAGGAGGAATGTTCGTCCTCTTCGCGCCAGAGGCCGTTCTCGTTCATCCACTTGCGCTTGCACTCTTCGGCTTCAACCCAGGCCTGATCATAAATGGTCATGGTGATCTCCTTATCTTCGGGCGCTTGCCCGTCGGTCGTGAAGGTCGCCCCCAAGGGGCGGCCCGGGTTATTCGGCGGCAACGCTCGCGGATTGCGCGAGGTAGCCAAGGATCGCAGTTGCGGCGTCGCGGCCATCGCGGATCGCCCAGACGACGAGCGACGCGCCACGGACGATATCGCCAGCGGCGAAAACGCCATCGAGGCTGGTCGCGCCTGTGGTGGCGGCAGCACGGACAGTGCCCCAGCGGGTCACCTCGAGGCCATCGACACCCCAGAGCTTGGGCAGGTCTTCCGGCTCAAAGCCCAGCGCCTTGATGACGAGGTCGGCCTTCTCGACATAGTCCGACCCTTCGATCACCTCGGGGCTCTGGCGGCCAGTCGCATCCGGTGCACCGAGGCGCATCTTCTGGACCTTCACGCCGCTCACCGGATCGCCTTCGAAGCCCACCGGAGCGGAGAGCCAGACGAACTCGACCCCCTCTTCCTCGGCATTGGCGACTTCGCGCTGCGAACCGGGCATGTTCGCGCGGTCGCGGCGGTAGAGGCATTTCACGCTCGTCGCCCCTTGGCGGATCGCGGTGCGGACACAGTCCATCGCCGTATCGCCGCCGCCGATGACGACAACGCTCTTGCCCTCGGCATTCAATTCGCCGCTTTCGTATTCGGCGACATCATCGCCAAAGCTCTTGCGGTTTGAGGCGGTCAGA
>RFZI01000033.1 GCA_009920775.1 Paracoccaceae bacterium
CCCAGCGGCAATATCCCCAAGACTACCTTCGTCAAACTTGGGAGGACATCATGAAACTATTCAAGGCACTTGCGGCCTCTGCTGTGATCATTGCTGGTCCGGCGTTCGCCGAAGAGCAGCTTTCGATCGCAACCGGCGGCACCGGCGGCGTCTACTATCCGATGGGTGGCGGCCTTGCCGAGGTCATCAACCGTCATATCGAAGGCTACTCGGCTACCGCAGAGGTTACCGGCGCTTCGGTCGAGAACATGGGTCTCATCGCCACCGGCGATGCCGACCTCGCCATCGGCCTTGCCGACACCGTCTATCAGGCCCAGTCGGGCACCGGCCGCTTCGATGGCCAGCCCCTTTCGATGATCCGCGGCATCGCCTCGCTCTATGCCAACATGGTCCAGATCGTAACCCTTGCCGACAGCGGCATCACCTCGATCCAGGATCTCAAGGGCAAGCGCGTTTCGATCGGTGCGCCGGGTTCGGGCACCGAGGTTAATGCCAACGCCATCCTTGGCGCCGTCGGCATTTCCTATGACGACATGGACGAGCAGCGCCTCAACTTCAACGAAACCGCCGATGCGCTGGCCAACGGCGATATCGACGCGGGCTTCTGGAGCGTCGGTGCTCCGACCTCGTCGATCCTCAACCTCGCGACCACAAACTCGATCGTGATGATCGAGCTGAGCGCCGACGAGATCGCCGCGGCCCGCGCCGCCGAGCCTCTGTTTGCGGCCACGAGCCTGCCGGGCGGCCTTTATCAGGGTGTCGACAATGCGGTGAACGTCCTCGGTGTTCCGAACGTGCTCGTCGCTTCGGCCGATATGTCGGACGATCTGGCCTATGCGATCACCAAGGCCATGTTCGAGAATATCGCCGAGCTGCAGGCCGTCCATCCTGCGGCCAACCAGACCACGGTCGAATTCACCATGGACGCGACGCCGATCCCGCTGCATCCGGGCGCGATCCGCTACTATGAAGAGATCGGGGTCGCGATCCCCGACCGTCTGCGCCCGTGAGGGTTGCCTTTGGAGGAGCGCTAATTGCGCTCCTCCTTTCTCTTTCCCCAACCTCCGCCGAGACCCTGATCGCCACCCGCTCCGACGGTGTCGTGATCGCCCGCTTCCACATCCCCGAAGGCGAGGGATGGTGCATCAACTGGCGGCATTCGGTGCAGGGGTTCGAGGTATCTGACTGCTATCTCAACCAAGGCGGCCTGATGGTCCTTGACCGATCCCACCTTCCCGATTTCGCCGCCGGCCTCGATCATATCCCCGGCCGCGGCATCCAGCTTTCGGATGGGATGGGCGGCTATTGGATCGTCGATCTGAACGAGCCGGTCCCCGGCAACGCCTATACCCTGCGGCCCGGAAGCGCGAAGGTCGATCATCGGATCACCACCGCCACCGTCGAGGTCTCGCTTTCCGCCGCTGCCTACCACGACCGCGTGAGAATCGCGCTTATCCCGGACGACTGACATGACCGACATCGCCATCGAACAGCCCATCAAGCCCGATACGCCCAAGCTGATCCTGCGACTGATCACGATCATCGGCATCGCGCTCTCGCTGTTTCAGCTATACGCCGCGGGCATCAAGCCGCTTGGCCTGTTCTATCAGCGGCCCATTCACCTCGGTTTCATCCTCGTCCTGTGTTTCCTGATTCACCCCCTTGATCTCAAGGGCGCGTGGCGTTGGCCCGGCTGGCTTCTCGATCTGGCGCTGATTGCTGCGTCTGTCGTGGTCGGGCTTTGGCTGCCTCTCAACATCGACACGATCGCCAACGCGATCTTCCCCCGCCAGATCGACGTCTGGATTGGGATCATGACTGTGATCGTCGTCCTTGAAGGCGCGCGCCGAAGCGTTGGCGGGGTGATGACAATCATCGGCGCTGTTTTCGTGGCCTATGCCTTTGCCGGTTCGCGCGGCGAGCTGCCGTGGCTGGCCGATTTCATGCCCGGCATCCTCAATCACCGTGGTTATTCGATCGAACGCGCGGCGAGCCAGCTGACGCTTGGCGCCGAGGGTATCTTCGGCATTCCCCTTGGGGTCGCCTCGACTTTCATCTTCGTTTTCGTGCTGTTCGGCGCCTATCTCGAGGCGACCGGCGCGGGCAAATTCTTCATCGACCTCGCCTATGCCGCCACAGGCCGCCAGCGCGGCGGGCCCGCCAAGGCCGCGGTTGTCGCGTCGGCCGGCATGGGCTCGATCTCTGGCTCGGCCATTGCCAACGTCGTCACCACCGGCGCGTTCACCATCCCCCTGATGAAGAAACTCGGCTATCGCCCGGCGCAGGCGGGTGGCATCGAAGCCGCGGCCTCGACCGGCGGGCAGATCATGCCGCCCTTGATGGGCGCAGGCGCCTTCCTGATGAGTGAATTCACGCAGGTGCCCTATTCGCAGATCGTGCTGATCTCGATCTTCCCGGCATTTCTCTATTTCGGCTCGGTCTACCTCCTTGTCCATATCGCGGCGGTGAAGTTGGGCATGAAAGGGCTTCCAGCCTCTGATCTTCCCAAAGTGCGGGATGTGATGGCCGACGGCTGGCATTTCCTTTTGCCGCTCATCGCGTTGGTCGTGTTCCTTGTCGTCGGCTATTCGCCCATGCGGGTAGGCTTCTACGCCGTCCTCTCGATCCTTGCGGCGGCCGGTCTGCGGGCCTTCATGAGGTTCATGGCCGATGGACCTAGCGGCAAAGCCTTCGCGGGCATGATGGTCCGGGCGGTCAAGCTCAACCTTTCAGCGCTCGAGCTTGGCGCCCGCAATGCTGTGGCCGTTTCGATGGCCTGTGCGGTGGCGGGGATCATCGTCGGCGTCGTCGGCCTCACCGGCCTTGGCCTCAAGTTCTCGGCAATGATGCTGGCCTTCTCGGGCGGCAACATCGTGCTGGCGCTTCTCCTTGTGATCCTTGCGAGCCTGATCCTCGGCATGGGCCTACCAGTGACGGCTGCCTATATCGTGCTCATTATCCTCGTCGGCCCCGCGCTGACCGAAGAATTTGGCGTGCCGCTTCTGATCGCGCACCTTGTCGTGTTCTGGTACTCGCAGGATTCAAACGTGACGCCACCCGTGGCGCTCGCCGGTTTCGCGGCCTCGGCCATCTCGGGATCGAAACCGATGGAGACGAGTTTTCAGGCGTGGAAATACGCCAAGGGGCTATACCTGATCCCGCTTTTCATGGTGTTCAACGAGTCAATCGTTCTTGGCGGGCCGCTGCACGTTGTCCTGTGGAACGGGTTCCTCGCGATCATCGCTCTGGTGGCTTTCGCGGCCATGCTCGAGGGCTTCCTCTTCGCGGCGCTATCTGTCGCACTCCGCGTGCTTCTGGCCCCCGCTATTGTCCTTGTGTTCTGGCCGGATTTCCGCTTGGAACTGGTCGGAGTGATCGTGATGCTCGGTGTCCTAGGCCTCAACTGGTCGGCCGGGCGCAAGACCGCTTCCTAACCGCCAGTCACGGACATCGCCCAAATGCACGATATCTCGCCCGAGCTTCTCTCTGAAATCCGCGCCCGTTTTGCCCATGTGGACACCTGCCCCTTCGAAGGCGAGCGGGTGTTCTTTGAAAACGCCGGCGGCGCGCTGACGCTGAATTCGGTGGTCGAAACCTCGGCGAAGTTTGCCGCGATCCCCGACAATCAGGGCCGCGACAATCCCGCCGCCAAGGCGCTTCAGGCGATCATCGACCAGTCGAAAGAGGATATGCGGGTTCTTTTTGGCGCACCAAAGGGATCGTTCTTCGTCGGCGAAAGCGGGACCGAGCTTCTCTTCCGCCTGATCAGCGCGGCCATTCTTGCAGCACCTCAGGGCCGCGTCCTTGGCTCTTCGCTCGAACACCCCGCCTCGCGCAGCGCCTGCGACCGCTGGGCCAAGATTGCGGGCAAGCCCTATGTGGTCGTGCCGCATGACGTTGAGAACGGCATCGTGACTGCCGAGCATTATTTGCCTGAGATCACCCCCGACACCGTGGTTGCCACGATCCTGCACACCTCGCCTGTCACCGGTATGGGCGTCGATGTGGCCGCGATTTCAAAGGCGATCCGCAAGGTCGCGCCCGATTGCCTCATCATAGTCGATGGCATCCAGCACGCCGCCCACGGCCGCCTCGATATCGAAAGCTATGGAATCGACGGTTATGTGATCTCGCCCTACAAGGTCTTTTCGCGGCATGGCTATGGCGTGGCTTGGGTCTCTGACCGCCTTGCCAAGCTGCCCCACAACCACCTGCTCAACGCGCCCGGCGGCCCGTGGGAGATGGGCACACGCGATACCGGCGCCTATGCGACCTTCTCGGATGTTGTGAGCTATTTCGAATGGCTCGGCGCCCAAGTGACCGACAGCACCGACCGGCGCGAGCGCATCCGCGCGGCAGGCGAAGCGATCCATGCCCACGAGGCGCGGCTGACCAATGCGATGCTGCACGGTTATGGCAACCTCAAGGGACTTGCCGATATGCCCGATGTGATCATCGTCGGCGGGGTGGACAATCCCGCGCGCGAAGGCCTGGTTTCTTTTGCGATCAAGGGCAAAGCCTCGACCGAGATCGTCGAAGCGCTGCGGCTCAAGGGCGTTCGCGTCCATACCCGCAAGGCCGATCACTATTCGGGCAACATCCTTGATCCGATGGGCCTCGATAGCTGTGTCCGTGTCTCGATGTGCCACTACAACAGCGAGGCCGAGGTGGCCAAGTTCCTCGCTGCCATGCAGGAAATCGCCTACGCCTAGGGCGATTTGCGGAAGATCCGCGTGGAGCGGAAGATATCTTCCAACTTTTCGATCCTCTCGCGCGACTCTTCCCAGTCGCGCGATTGCACATCGGCAATCAGCGCCTCGGAGATAAGGTTGATAGCGATGGTCGAATCCCAGCTGGAGGGGACTTCGACCATCGCATTGAACGTATAGTTCGCGATTTTGCTCACAGGCGAGCCCCACTGATCGGTGAAGAGGATGATCGTCGTCCCTTGCTCTTTCGCGAGCTTGGCGAGCTTGGCCAGTTCGGATTCGTAGCGGCGGATATCGAATAGGATCAGGACCGAACTCTCGTTCATGTCGAGAAGGTATTGCGGCCAGACGTTTGGCGACTGCGCGAGCAGCGTCACATTTGGGCGGATGATCTGAAGATGATTGAAGAGATAATCCGCGTTTGACCGCGTGATCCGGCCCCCCGACAGATAGACGGCGCGGGCAGGGTCGGCGAGGATTTCGGCAACGGCGTTGAAAGTCGCGGGATCTAGCCGCTCGATGGTGTGTTGCAGGTTTTCAAAAACGGCCTCTGCGAAATCGCGGAAAGCGGGGGAATCAGAGCGGTTAGCCAGCCAACCATCACGCTTGCGGATCGGCTTCTTGATTTGCGCCGAAGCCTCCTCGCGCAATGCGCCCTGAAACTCGGGGAAGCCATCAAACCCGAGCTTGCGTGCCATACGGATCACCGTGGGCGTCGAGACATTGGCGACAGCCGCCAGCTTGGTGATCGATTGCAGTCCGGCAATCGGATAATCGCGCAAAAGAACATCGGCCAACTGCCGTTCTGCCGGTGTCAGAGCGCCGGTGTTGTCCTGGATGATCTCTTTGACGATGCGGTGGTTGCGCGGCTTCATCAGACACTCTGTAATTTTCTCTACAGACTAGTCCCGCTCCGAAGCGACGTCTACGAAAATTTCTTGACAGGTCAAAATAGGCTGTAGCTAATGCTTCCATGAAGCGCCCTGCTGCCAAACCTATTCTTGCCCCTGAAGAGGGCCCAGCTGCCGCGGTCTACCGCTCCGACGGGCGGGCTCCGGTGCTTCTGGTTTGCGAACACGCAAGCTCGTTCATTCCCGCTTCGCTGTCTGATCTTGGCCTTGCGCCGTCCGATCGGCTCAGCCACGCGGTTTGGGACATCGGCGCCTTCGACATGGCGATGCATATCGCCGACCTTCTGGATGCCCCGCTGGTTCATTCGCGCGTGTCGCGGCTTGTCTATGATTGCAACCGCCCGCCCAGCGCCGCCTCGGCCTTTCCGGTAAAGTCCGAGACGATCGAGGTTCCGGGCAACCGAGATCTGGGCGAGGCGGATCGCGTCCAGCGGACCTGCGAGATCTATGATCCCTTCCGGCAGCTTGTGGCCTCGACCCTCGACGGCTTTGCGACCCGCCCCGCCATGATTACGATCCACACCTTCACGCCCACATGGTTTGGCACCCCCCGCGCGACCGAGCTTGGCGTTCTTCATGATGCCGACGATCGGCTTGCAGAGGCGGTCTTGGCTGCCGCGCTCAAGCAGGCCGCACTGTGTGCCGACATGAACCAGCCCTATGCCGCTGTGGATGGTGTCACACATACGTTGCGCGAACACGCCATCCCGCGCGGGATCGAAAACGTGATGATCGAGGTCCGCAACGACCTCGTTTCCGATCAGGCTGGCGCAGCCCGCATCGGAGCCATGCTTGCCTCGGTCTTTGCCGAAGCGCTCAACCTTCCAACCACCACGCGACAGGGAGCAACGTGATGGGGCTGATGAAAGGATACATCAGGATCGTCGACGGCTTTAACCGCCGGATCGGGCGCATCGTGATGTATGGGATCTTCGTGATGATGGGGATCCTTCTGTGGTCGACCTTTTCCAAGGTCGGCAGCGATCTTGGCTTCGACATCAACCCCTCGCTCTGGACTCTCGAAATGGCCCAGTTCGCCATGGTGGCCTATTACATCCTTGGCGGCCCCTATTCGATCCAGCTCGGCTCGAACGTGCGGATGGACCTGATCTATGGCGAGCTGTCCAACCACCGCAAAGCCTGGGTCGACAGTTTCAGCGTTCTCTTCCTGATCTTCTATCTCGGCATCCTGCTTTGGGGCGGCCTCGAGAGCACCCAATATTCCTTCAAATACGGCGGCGAGCGGAGCCCGACCGCATGGCGGCCCTATCTCTGGCCGATCAAGGTGATCATGGTCACTGGCATCGCGCTCATGCTGCTTCAGGCAATTTCTGAGCTTTTCAAAGACATCCTGCGGATCCGCGACGAGGAGATCGCCTGATGTCTTACGAAATGATCGCCATCCTGATGTTCTCGACCATGATGCTGATGCTGCTGACCGGTCAGCGCGTGTTTGGTGCTATCGGATTTGTCGCCGTCGTCGCAGCCCTTCTCCTCTGGGGCGACCGTGGCGGCTATGACCTCGGCTTCGCCGCCGCGATGAAGCTGATGAAATGGTATCCGCTGCTGACGCTGCCGATGTTCATCTTCATGGGCTATGTCCTGTCGGAAAGCCGCATCGCCGACGATCTCTACAAGATGTTTCACGTCTGGATGGGCGGCTTGCCCGGCGGACTGGCGGTCGGCACGATCGGCCTCATGGTGCTTATCTCCGCCATGAATGGTCTGTCAGTTGCCGGCATGGCGATCGGCGCGACCATTGCCCTGCCCGAGCTACTCAGGCGCGGCTATGACAAGAAGATGGTCACGGGCGTGATTCAGGCCGGTTCGTCGCTGGGCATCCTTGTGCCGCCTTCAGTGGTCTTGGTGCTTTATGCCATGATCGCCCGCCAGCCGGTTGGCCAGCTCTGGCTTGCCGGTGTCGTACCGGGCCTGATGATGGCGGCGATGTTCGTCATCTACATCATCATCCGTTGCCGGATCACGCCGTCGCTCGGGCCGGTTCTGTCGGAAGAAGATCTGACCATCGGTCGTAGGGAAAAATACCGGCTGCTCGGCGCAGGCATCCTGCCGCTCTTCATCTTCGCCTCGATGATGGTGCCCAAAGGCCGAATGACCCGCGAGGTTTTCGAGACGAGCGTGCGCCAGACCCTCGCCATAACCTGTATGTTCATGTGGATCATCCTCGCGGCGCTGGCCTTCGGCTCGGTCTTTGACGGCCTCGGCGCGGTACGGGCAATCGAGTTTCTCTTTACCGAGCAACTGGGCCTTAGCCCCTGGATGATCCTGATCCTTATGCAGCTGAGCTTCATCATCATGGGAACGTTCCTTGATGATACGGCGATGCTCGTGATCGTAGCGCCTCTTTATGTGCCGCTCGTGGATCACCTCGGGTTCGATCTGATCTGGTATGGCGTCCTCTACACGATCACCACCCAGATCGCCTATATGACCCCGCCCTTCGGCTATAACCTCTTCCTCATGCGCGCCATGGCCCCACCCGAAATTGGCCTGCGCGATATCTATTCGTCGATCATCCCCTTCGTTCTGGTGATGGTTGGCGCGCTGGCCCTCGTGATGATCTTTCCGCAGATCGCGCTCTGGCTGCCTGAATTGGTCTACAACAAATAACCCCAAGACCCCGGCAAGGGGCGACGGGCAAGAGCCCAAACATAGCAACTAGGAGGACTTGAAGAATGACTACCAGACGTAAGTTCTTATATGGCGCAGCCGCGGCTCCGGCTGCACTCGCCGCGCCCGCCATTGCTCAATCGACGATCCGCTGGCGGCTTCAGACCTACGCCGGCCCGGCCCTTGCCGAGCACGTCATCGTTCCGGCGATCAATATGTTCAACCAGATCGCCGGCGACCGGATGCAGATCGAGCTTTTCTTTGCCGATCAGCTGGTTCCGACGGGCGAGCTTTTTCAGGCGATGCAGCGTGGCACCATCGACGCCGTCCAGTCGGACGATGACTCGATGGCCTCGCCAACCGAAGTCACCGTCTTTGGCGGCTACTTCCCCTTTGCGAGCCGCTACAGCCTTGATGTGCCGGTGCTGTTCAACCAGTACGGCCTGAAAGAGATCTGGGAGGCGGAGTACTCCAAGGTCGGCGTTCAGCATATCAGCGCCGGTTCGTGGGATCCCTGCCACTTTGCCACCAAGGATCCGATCCACTCGCTGGCCGACCTCAACGGCAAGCGCGTGTTCACTTTCCCGACCGCTGGTCGCTTCCTGTCACAGTTCGGCGTGGTGCCGGTCACCCTGCCGTGGGAGGACATCGAGGTCGCCGTTCAGACCGGCGAGCTTGACGGTATCGCCTGGTCGGGCATCACCGAGGACTACACCGTTGGCTGGGCCGATGTGACCAACTACTTCCTGACCAACAACATCTCGGGCGCCTGGATTGGCCACTTCTTCGCCAATCAGGATCGCTGGAACGAGCTGCCGGAAGACCTCAAGACCCTCTTCCGCGTGTGCGCCGACCAGTCGCACTATTATCGCCAGTGGTGGTATTGGGGTGGCGAGGCCTCGCTGCGTGTCGATGGCACCAAGATGCAGCTCACCTCGATCCCCGATTCCGAATGGGCCACGGTCGAGGCCGCCGCTCGCGTTTTCTGGGAGGAAATCGCTTCGGAAAGCGAGACGAAGGCCAAGGTCGTCGATATCATCAAGAAGTATAACGCGGATATGGACAAGGCCGGTCGGCCCTACCGTTATTCGTGATGCAATCCGGCGTCCGGGGGTTCGCTCCCGGACGCCCCAATTTGAGTTTCGGGAGATTTAGATGTCGGGAACCCTCACCCTGCAACGGCTGCGCGAGATGGCGGCCGAGGATGTCATTGATACAGTTCTGGTCTGCATGGTCGATATGCAGGGCCGCCTGATGGGCAAGCGGTTCCACGTCCAGAATTTCCTCGACAGCTCCCACGACGAGACGCATTGCTGCAACTATCTCCTCGCCACCGACCTCGAGATGGCAACGCCGGATGGCTATGCCTCGACAAGCTGGCGCGCGGGCTATGGCGATTATGTTATGAAGCCCGATCTTTCGACCCTGCGGCGTGTTCCGTGGCTTGAGGGCACCGCGCTCGTCCTGTGCGATATTCTCGACCATCACCACCACGAACCTATCGCCCATTCGCCCCGTCAGGTGCTCAAGGCCCAGACCGCGCGACTCGCCGCAATGGGCTTTGAGGCGATGATGGCGACCGAGCTTGAGTTTTTCCTCTTCGACCAGACCTACAAGGAACTCGCCGCCACGGGCTTCCGCGACCTGAAGCCGATCAGCGCCTATAATGAGGATTACCACATCCTCCAGACCTCGAAGGAAGAGGCGGTGATGCGCCCCCTGCGCAACCACCTCTTTGCCGCAGGTATCCCGGTTGAGAACACCAAAGGCGAGGCCGAGGCGGGGCAGGAAGAGCTCAACATCAAATACGCCGAGGCCGTGCTCTGCGCAGATCACCACACGATCGCCAAACACGCGGTCAAGGAAATCGCTTGGGCCAACGGCGTCGCGGCGACATTCCTGCCGAAATGGCACCATAGCCGCACAGGCAGCTCGAGCCACGTGCATATGTCTCTCTGGAAAGACGGCAAGAACGTCTTTCACGATCCAAAAGGGCCGCACGGAATGTCGGCCTTGATGGAAAGTTTCGTCGCGGGGCTTCTTGCCTATGCCGCCGAAAGCACTGTGTTCTTCGCGCCCTATATCAACAGCTACAAGCGCTTCATGAAGGGCACCTTCGCCCCCACCAAGATCGCCTGGTCGATCGACAATCGCACCGCTGGCTTCCGCCTCTGTGGCGAGGGGTCCAAGGCTGTTCGGATCGAATGCCGAATCGGTGGCTCGGACATGAACCCCTATCTCGCGCAGGCCGCCCTGCTGGCCGCGGGGATCAAGGGGATGGAGGAGAAGCTGAAACTCGCCGGTCCCACCAAGGGCGATATTTACGACGACGCAAGCGTGCAGCATATCCCCTCGAACCTGCGCGACGCGACCGAAGCGCTCCGTGGCTCCAAGATGCTGCGCGAGGCGATGGGCGACTGGGTGGTCAACCACTATGTCCGCTGCGCCGAGTGGGAACAGGAAGAGTTTGACAAGGTGGTCACCGATTGGGAGATCGCCCGCGGTTTTGAAAGGGCCTGACATGGGCAAGATTGTCCGCTGTGTTTCGCCGATCGACGGATCGGTTTATCTCGAACGCGAGGCGCTGAGCGAAGAGGCCGCCTTTGCCGCCGCCGCCCGTGCCCGCGCCGCCCAGAAGGATTGGGTCGCGCGTCCGGTGCAGGAACGTGTCGGTCTCGTGCTCAAGGCCAACGACTATATCGGCCAGACCGTCGACCGCATGGCCAACGAGTTGGCCCACCAGATGGGCCGCCCGATCCGCTATGGCGGTGAATTCCGTGGCTTCAACGAGCGCACCCTTTATATGGCCTCGATTGCCGAAGAGGCTCTCGAGCCCTACCTCGTCGAGGACAGCGGCGCCTTCAAACGGATGATAAAGCGCGAGGCGATGGGCGTCGTCTTGGTCGTCGCGCCTTGGAACTATCCTTATATGACCGCGATCAACACGATCGCGCCCGCACTCATGGCGGGCAACACGGTGATCCTCAAACACGCGGCCCAGACCCTGAAGGTGGGCGAACACCTCGCCGATGCCTTCGCTGCTGCGGGCCTGCCCGAGGGTGTTTTCCAGAACGTCGTGCTTGATCACGACACCACCTCGGCGCTCATCAGCCAGCGGGCGGTGAACTTCGTCAACTTCACCGGCTCAGTCGAGGGCGGCAAGGCGATGGAACGCGCCGCTGCCTCAACCGAGCTTGGCGGCAAGGATCCGGGCTATGTCCGGGCGGATGCCGATATCGACGCGGCGGTTGAAACGCTGGTCGATGGCGCGATGTTCAACTCGGGCCAGTGCTGCTGCGGGATCGAGCGGATCTATGTGCACGAAAGCCTCTATGACGAATTCGTCGCCAAGACGGTCGACCTCGTGAAAACCTACCGCCTCGGCAACCCGCTCGACCCCGATACCACTATCGGGCCGATGGCCAATGTGCGTTTCGCCGCCGAAGTCCGCGCCCAGATCGACGAAGCCGTGGCGATGGGCGCTGTGGCGCATATCCCGCTCTCGAACGCCGACGATGGCGGCGCCTATCTCACGCCGCAGGTCCTGACCAATGTGACCCACGAGATGCGGGTCATGCGCGACGAAAGTTTCGGCCCCGTGGTCGGCATCATGAAGGTCAAGGACGATGACGAAGCCATCGCCCTGATGAACGACTGCCAATACGGCCTCACCGCCTCGATCTGGACCCGCGATCCCGCCGCCGCCGAGGCGATTGGCGACCGGCTCGAGACCGGCACCGTTTTCATGAATCGCTGCGATTATCTCGATCCCGCCCTGTGCTGGACCGGCTGCAAGGATACCGGCCGCGGCGCGGGCCTCTCGATCCTAGCTTATCAGGCCCTGACACGGCCGAAATCCTATCACCTCAAGAAAGCATAAAAGATGAAACTCGTCGGTAACTGGTCCTATCCCACCTCTGTGCGCTTCGGCGCCGGGCGCATTGCCGAGATCGCCGAAGCCTGCCGCGTGGCGGGCATCCGCAAGCCGCTCTTGGTCACCGACCGTGGCCTTGCGAGCATGGAGATCACCGCCAAAACCCGCGCGCTGGTCGAGACTGCAGGCCTCGGCAATGCCATGTTTTCGGAGGTTGATCCTAACCCCTCCGATCTCAACGTCGCCGCCGGCCTCAAGGTCTATCGCGAGGGCGGCTTTGACGGCGTGATCGCCTTTGGCGGCGGCTCGGCGCTTGATCTGGGCAAAACCATCGCCTTCATGGCCGGTCAAACCCGCCCCTTGTGGGATTTCGAGGATATCGGCGATTGGTGGACCCGCGCCAATCCCGCCGGCATCCATCCGATCGTCGCCGTGCCGACCACCGCTGGCACCGGATCCGAGGTTGGCCGTGCGGGCCTCATCACCAATTCCGCGCTTCACGAGAAGAAGATCATCTTCCATCCCAAGATGCTCCCCTCCGTGGTGATCTGTGATCCCGAGCTGACCGTGGGCATGCCCAAGTTCATCACCGCCGGCACCGGCCTTGATGCCTTTGCCCATTGCGTCGAGGCCTATTCGAGCCCGCATTATCATCCGATGAGCCAAGGTATCGCGCTTGAAGGGATGCGGCTCGTGAAGGAATACCTGCCCCGCGCCTATGCCGATGGTTCGGATATCGAAGCCCGCGCCCATATGATGAGCGCCGCCGCCATGGGCGCGACCGCGTTCCAGAAGGGCCTTGGCGCGATCCATGCGATCAGCCATCCGGTTGGCGCGGTGCACAACACCCACCACGGCACGACCAACGCGGTTTGTATGCCCGAGGTGCTCAAGTTCAACCGCCCCGCCATCGAGGACCGCTTCGACATGGTCGCCGCCTATCTCGGCATCAAAGGCGGCTTTGACGGCTTCTGCGCCTTCGTTGACGAGTTCAACGCAAGCCTCGGCATCCCCCGGACCCTGGGGGGGATCGGCGTCAAGGACGCCGATGTGGATGCGCTCACCAAATCGGCGCTGAACGATCCCAGCGTCGGCGGCAATCCGGTGCCGATGACCTATGACAACACCCGCGCCATGATCGAAGCCTTGCTTTGATCCTCCCGGCCCGGCACCGGCTTTCCTCCGCCGGTGCCGGGAAGCGCTCTGTTGCACCGGAGCCGTGCAGGGCGTATTGCCTTGTGGAAACACACGAGGCACGCGCATGGCGAATTATCTCTACAAGGGCGATCTACCCGACGATCTCGATATGGGGCCGGTGGTCGCCATCGATTGCGAGACCATGGGGCTCAACCCGCACCGCGATCGCCTGTGCCTGATCCAGATGTCGGGCGGCGACGGCAATGTGCACCTCGTGCAGGTCGAAAAGGGCCAGACCGAAGCGCCCAACCTTTGCCGGATGCTGACCGATCCCGAGGTTCTCAAGCTCTTCCACTTTGGCCGCTTTGATATCGCCGCGATGTATCACGCCTTCGGCGCGCTGGCGGCCCCTGTCTATTGCACCAAGATAGCCTCCAAGATGACCCGCACCTTCACCGACAGGCACGGGCTCAAGTATCTTCTGCAGGATCTCGTGGGCGTTGATATCTCCAAGCAGCAGCAGCAAAGCGACTGGGGCGCCGAGAACCTCTCCGACGCCCAGCTTGATTATGCGGCCTCCGACGTTCTCTATCTGCACCGCCTGAAAGAGGCGCTCGACGAGATGTTGGCCCGCGAAGGTCGGACCGAGCTTGCGCAATCCTGCTTCGATTTCCTGCCGGCGCGGGCGCGCCTCGATCTCGAGGGCTGGCCCGAGATCGACATCTTCGCGCATTAGGGCAGATGGCGGCGAGGTCTGATCCGTGACGCCGAAGGACAACTTCTATTCCCTCTATGTGGGCTGGGCAAAGATCATCCTGCCGATGGCCGGAATTGCTCTACTATCGACGCTTTTCCTATTTGCCCGTGCCACCGATCAAAGCAGCCTGCCGCTCGCCAAACTCGAGGAAATGGCACGCACCGCCCGCCTGACCAACCCAACCTTTTCGGGCGTCACAGACGACGGAACAATCTATACGGTTTCCGCCGGCGTGGCAGTTCCTGATCCGGCAGACATCAGGATCGTCGACATAGACAAGATCCGGCTTTTGCTTTCCGACCCGAAGGGTGCGTCGGTCGAGATTACATCGATCCGTGCGACCTATGACGGAACGACCAACACCGTGAGCCTTCGCGGCCTTACGCGTCTTGTGTCCTCGGTTGGCTATAGCCTCGAAACACGGGGCCTGACTGCTGATATCGGCAGCGGCCTGGTTAAGACAGATAGCGAGCTTGAGGTCCGTGCGCCTTTTGGGTCGATCAACGCAGGAAGCCTCGTGATCCAAAGAAATGAAGCCGAAGGTGGCCAGCAAATGGTTTTCCAAAACGGTGTGCGGCTGGTATATCAGCCTACAAACTAAGGGAGTTGGACGTGCGGTCGCTGAAAATTCTTGCTGTCGGCATCATGGCGCTCTGGCCTCTATTGGCCGCGGCGCAATCCACAAGCCTTGCCCTGAGCGGCTTTGAGTTCGACAGTTCCACTCCGGTTGAGGTCACGGCCGATAGTCTTGCGGTCGATCAAAACACCGGCATCGCCACCTTCAAAGGCAACGTGATCATCGGACAGGGCTCGATCCGGATTTCTGCAAGCGAGGTTCAGGTGATCTATTCCGATGAGACCGGAGAGATCGCCCGGTTTGTGGCCACTGGGGGCGTAACCTTCGTGACCGAGAGCGAAGCAGCCGAAGCCGAAAGCGCCGACTATGATTTGACAACCGGGATGCTCGTGCTGACCGGTTCCGTCCTTCTGAAAATGGGTTCCTCGGCACTTTCCGCCGATACCATGACCGTTTCGCTCGAGGACGGGACAGCCATGCTTGAGGGCAATGTCCGCACCGTATTGGCGCCGAGCGGCACCTGATGGACACCGCACCTTCTCTCACGCTCACCGAAGGGAGCGTCGGCCTAAAGGTCGTCAACCTGCGCAAGAGCTATCGCCGCAGGCCCGTTATTCGCGACGTTAGTCTTGAGCTTGGGCGCGGCGAGGTCGTGGCTCTGCTTGGTCCGAATGGTTCGGGCAAGACGACGTGCTTCTATTCCATTGCAGGCCTTGTCACTGCCGAAGGCGGGCAGGTTATCGTCGATGGACGGGATGTATCGGCCTTGCCGATGTATCGCCGCGCCCAGCTTGGGATCGGGTATCTCCCGCAGGAGATGTCGATCTTCAGGGGGCTGAACGTCGAAGACAATATACTGGCAATTCTCGAGATCACCGAGCCCGACAAGACGGCGCGTCGCGAGCGTCTGGAGCAACTTCTGTCCGAGTTCTCGATAGAGCACCTGCGCCGTGCTCCGGCGCTTGCCCTTTCGGGCGGGGAACGCCGCCGGACCGAGATTGCCCGATGCCTCGCGGCAGGGCCGAAATATGTCTTGCTCGACGAGCCCTTCGCGGGGGTCGATCCGATTGCCGTTGGTGAAATCCGTCACCTCGTCGCCGATCTCAAGAACCGCGGCATCGGTGTTCTGATCACCGATCACAACGTTCAGGAAACCCTGCAGATCGTCGACCGAGCCTATATTCTGCACGATGGCCATGTGCTGATGAGCGGCACGACAGACGAAGTTGTGAAGGACGAAAACGTCCGTCGGGTTTATCTGGGTGCCAATTTCCGCGCCTACTGATTTCCGGCAGTTGCTCTAGCGACTCATTGACAAACCGCCCCCGGCTGGCGCCAAATAGGGGTGATGAAAGACCCGATCCACCCTCGCGTTTCCGCGCTGGCGTTTCCGCCAGACGGACGGGGCCAAGCCGGAAATTCATCAAATCCCGCAAGCACAACTCAGTTCCGAACATAGGCTGTCGCCCGTGCGGTGTGTTTGCACATTTGTTAAGAAAAGGAGAGACGATGCGGTATCAGATCAGCGGAAAGCAGATTGATATTGGTGAGGCACTGCAGACCCATGTCAAAACCGAGCTTGGAGAGACCGTCGGAAAATATGCAGGGCGTCCGACCGATGCCAATGTGATCTTTTCCAAGTCAGGGCATGAATTTGTCTGTGAATGTATCGTCCACCTTTCGACCGGCCTGACCTGTCAGGCTCGGGATCATGCCAATGATATCTACGCCGCATTTGATGGATGCAACGAGAAGATGGACAAACAGGCCATGATCATCGCCGAGACCGAAACCAAGATTCCCTCGCTATCAGTCGGCGAGGCCGTGATGCAGATGGAATTGGCTCACGGTGCAGTGCAGGTCTTCCGCAACGAGAAACACGGCGGGATTAATGTTGTCTACCGCCGGGACGATGGAAATATCGGTTGGATTGATCCCCGCTAGGGGGCAATCCAGAGGCAAGGCGCCAGAAGGCAGGTTTTATGCAGCTTTCGGACATTCTAAAGCCCACTGGGGTCAAGGTCATTTCGATCTCCTCCAGCAAGAAGAGGCTTTTCCATGATCTTGGAGAAATCGCTGAGGCAAACTATGGCCTGAGCGAGCAGACCGTCATCGACGCGCTGATCGACCGCGAAAACCTGGGACCAACCGGAGTGGGGCAGGGCGTCGCGCTGCCCCATGCGCGCCTGCAAGGCGTCGAAAAGATCTGTGGCATCTTCCTCAAACTGGAAAAGCCGATGGACTTTGACGCCGTTGATCGCCAGCCCGTCGATCTTGTCTTTGCTCTTTTTGCGCCCAAAACGGCGGGTGTCGATCATCTCAAGGCGCTGGCTCTTGTTTCCAGAACGCTTCGGGATCCGGCAATCTGTGCCAAGCTCCGCGCCAACCATGATGCCGCGACGCTCCATGCCATCCTGACAGAGGCGCCGACGACTCAGGCCGCCTGACCGTCCCAATCCCCAAAACCAAATCCGACATAGTCGCGCTGATAGGCTGCTCGCGCGGCTGCTTCGATTTCGTCATCATAGATGGACCGAAGGCGAGCCTCTTCAGGATCGGGCGCTTCGCCGAACGGTTCAAGATCCAAGCCAACTTCACCGGCAAGGAAACCTAGCCCCTCGGCCACACGCCCCCGCCGCAGGATCACATCCGTTTCATCAAGGTAATAAGCGTAGCCGACATCAAACCCGCTCAACTCGATCAACAGGCTCCGCCGAAAAGCCATGTTTGTTCCTTCGGTTTTGATGCCCCTGCCCGCGCTGCTGGTCAGGATCGTCTCCTCGTCTCGATCAACGCTGATTTCTCGCACAGTTGCATCGGCAAAGACTTCACGGGCGGCCCACTGGAATGAGAGACCATTGCGCCCCAAAACGAACCCGCCCGCCGCATCCGCGCGCTTTTCGGTGATTGGCGCGGTCAGCCGACGGAGCCAGTCATGTTCGGCTACTGCATCTTCGTCGATGAACGCAACCACCGGCGCAGCCGCCGCAGAGATGCCCTCGTTCCTTGCCGCCGAGATATTTGCCTCATCGAAGCGGATCACTTTGACCCTGTCCGCCCAGCCCATATGCTCCACCTCCGCGACACCATCGGCATCAGCTACGACGACAATCTCAAACTCAGGATGATCCTGCTGATCAAGGCCAACCAGACAGCGCCTGAGCAATGCGGGGCGGCCGCGGCTGACAATGACGATGCTGGCGGCCTGCGGTGTCAAGACGCCCCCATCCGCGCGAGCATAGCCTCGATAACAGCAACATCCTCGGGATTATTCAGCTCCCAAAACTCGCGACCCTTGGCATCCACCTCGACGCAAAGGACCGAAACTCCCTGTTCGAGAAATCTCAGCTGCTCGAGCCCCTCGGCCCCCTCGAGCGGGCCCATCGGCCACTCGGGATAGGCAGCAAGAGCCTCTGCGCGATAGGCATAGACCCCCACATGATGGAAAACCGGGGTCTCGGCTGCATCAGGATAGGCGTTGCTCGTGTGGGGCACGACCTCTTTCGAAAAGTAGAGCGCGATGGCATTGCGGTCGAACACCGCCGTCGTCCCGCCGATCCGCCCCTCGCGGCGGTCGTTCACAAGCCGCGCCAGCGCTGCGCCTTCGGTGCGAAGCACGGGGGTTGCGACCTTTGCCGTCGGGTGCGAGGCGAGGGCACTGACCAATTCCCCGACAAACCATGGCGGCGTGAGCGCCGCGTCGCCCTGAAGATTGACGATGATCTCGTGACCACCGCCCAGCGCCGCATGAGCCTCGGCGCAGCGTTCGGTACCGTTGCGACAGGCGGAAGAGGTCATCACGACTTCAGCGCCAAAGCCCTCGGCCTCTTGCCATATCCGTTCGTCATCTGTCGCCACGACAACACGTGTGTCGCCACCCACCTGCATCGCTGCGTCCCATGTCCGCCGGATCAGCGACCTTGCCTCGCCACCTGCCCCTCGAAGGCCGACAAGCGGTTTGCCCGGATAGCGGGTCGAGGCATAGCGGGCGGGAATGACGATAAGCGCGGCCATCACGCCTTCTTCAGATCGACGCCCGGCGCATAGGCAATAAAGAACGGGTTGGCGAAGCCATCCTTGCCATAGCGCAGCGGCTGATGGCTGTCGAAGCGAACAACGTCGCCGCCCGCGCCGACCAGAACAGCATGGCCGGCCGCCGTGTCCCACTCCATCGTGCGGCCCACGCGGGGGTAAAGGTCGGCCTCGCCGGTCGCCACTAGACAAAACTTGAGCGAGGAACCGGCGCTCTTCATATCTTTCACCGCATATTTCGAGATGTAGTCGTCGGTCGCCTGATCGCGGTGGGA
>RFZI01000034.1 GCA_009920775.1 Paracoccaceae bacterium
AAATGGTGAGAAAAGCATGAGGAACCACACATGACCCCCGACGCCCCGATGACCCCGCAGGACGCGCTTGTTGCTCTGATGATCACCGTTTCCGCGTCGGACGAGGATATCCGCACGGCCGAGCTCGTGAAGATCAACAACCTTATCAATCACCTGCCGCTTTTTGCCGATTACGACGTGGCCCGCCTGCCGCGGATGTCCGAAGTGGTCTTTGACCTTTTCGAGCAGGAGGACGGGCTGGATGCCCTCTTCGGCTTGATCCGCGATGCTTTGCCGGAAAAGCTCTTTGAAACAGCCTATGCGCTTTCTTGCGAGGTGGCGGCAGCTGACGGGATCATCGACGGGCCGGAATCGCGCATCCTTGAAGAGTTGCGGGACGAGCTGAATATCGACCGGCTTCATGCTGCGGCGATTGAACGGGGCACTCGCGCCCGCCACATGACGCTCTGATCTAGCTGCCGATCCATTCCCTCAAGAGCCGCTGCTGTAGCCAGCGGGCATTATCGCTCCAGCGCCGTGCGCCGGGCGGCACCTCGTCTTGCGAGTCGCGGCTCAGGGCGCGGCGGTCTTGGTCGGCGGATAGGATCGCGAAGACAAGATCGGCCTGCCCCTTTCGCTGGATATAACCGGCCAGCGAGGAGACAAAATTCAGCGTGCCCGTCTTGGCGAAAACCTTGGTCCCCTTGCCCGTCAGCGGACGGCCATCGCTGTCGAACACGCCAACCTCTTTCAGGAGAGGCGGCAGATGCCCCGCCACCTCCGAATGACCGAGGAAACGGGCCAGCGCCGCGGCCGAAATCCGCGTCTGATCGCCAAGGCCCGAATGATCGACCGGCTGACAGGCGATACCCTTGGTCTCGAGCGCCCAGCGCGCCATTTCTTGCGCCGAGGCCGCAAGATTTGCGACCCTCTTGCCCCGCGCAAGACTGGCCTTGAGGCCAACGGCCTCGGCGGTCAGGTTGGTTGAATATTTCAACATCAGTCGCAGGATTTCCGACATTGGGCGGCTCTTGTGGCTCGCGATCACCGTGCCGCTTGGTGTGGCGGCCCGGATCCGGCCTGCAGGGAGCTTGACCCCCTCACCGGCAGCCAGAGTGCGAAAGACATCGCCCGCGAAAAGGGCCGGATAGCGGACAGGAAGCCCGCGGGCGCCGGCATTTCCAAGGGCCGAGCGGGCAACCGTCCATTGGTCGTAATTGCCACCGTCCTCATAGGTATAGACCGGCAGATCACGATCCTCGGCGGTCATCCGCGCCATGGTCACATCAGGGCGGTAGCGGCTGCTGCGCGCATCCATGGTCAGCGTATAATCGCTTCCCGCCTTGGCCCATTCGAAATGGACAACATTCGAGTTCAGATTCAGCCCTGATAGCGCGGGGTTATAGCCCAAGTGCGGCAGCTGGTCGGGGTCGATGTCGTGCTGGTAGGGCAAGGCATTTTGCCAGAGCTGAAACTCGCCCTTGATTTCACGGATCCCTGTCGCCGCCAGCGCCTTGGCGAGAGCACCAAGATCGTCGGTGGTCAGCATCGGATCCCCCGAGCCCGACAATATCAAATTAACATTTAAAATGCCGTTTGAAATGTCACCTTCGGCAAATAATCGCGTTTCATATTCAAATGCGGCCCCCAGAGCCTCGAGCGCGTAGCAGGTCGTCATTACCTTTGCCACGCTGGCAGGCGGCATTCGCAAGGCGGCTCCGTGAGACTGAATAATACGCCCCGAACCAGCCTCTGCCAGCACAACTCCCACCTTGCCAGAGATGCCAGCCTGCTCCGCGAGTGCGGCGATGTCAGGCAGCCCAGGCGCACGCACCGCCGAGCCGGGACGGGCAATCGGGCGCAGAGAGCGTGCCGGTGCCCCCGCGAAAACCGGAGAGGCCGCTGTGGCAACGAGCCCGGCCAGAACCCGGCGGCGCGCCATGTTCATGCGGCGATCCTCGTTCAAGCGATGGCCTTTCCGCCGATCCAGCGGCCCGAGGCGCGGATCTCGGTCGAGGAATGATCGCTCATAGGGATGTTGACATAGGCCCAAGCGGGCGCGTCCGACTGCCCCAGAAGCTGGGCATCGTTGCCGCTCAGGCGGTGGTCGCGATAGGTTTGCGCCGCAACCGAGGTTCGCGCCGATATCCTGTCACCCGGACGGGCAAAGACCCCAACCGGCACCGACTCCATGATGGCCCGCCAGTTGCCCCATTCATGCAGCTGCGCAAGGTTATCGGCACCCATGAGCCACACGAAGCGGACGCCGGGATAGATAGAGCGAAGCACAGCGATCGTGTCCGCTGTCCGCCGGGTGCCAAGCTGGGCCTCAAGCACCGTTACCTTCACGCGCGGATGGCGCATCACATTGCGGGCCATTGCCAGTCGTTCCCCGAGGCTTGCCGGCTGCCGCTTCTTGAGCGGATTGCCGGGCGACACCAGCCACCAGACCTGATCGAGCCCGAACCGCTTGAGCGCCTCGCGCGTGATGCGGACATGGCCCTCATGCGCCGGATCGAAGGATCCGCCGAGAAGGCCAACGGCCTGATCCCGCGCTGCGTATGGAAACCCCTGCACTATCGCCTCCGCCTGTTTCCTTTCTGGCGCAAATCCACGCTCTTGGGAATGTCGCTCAACCCTCTTGGGCCCAGCGACGGAAGGCGTCTTCGTCGGCAAGCCTGTCGATTGCTTCCAACTCCTCTTTCTCAAAATCCAGAGTCCGCACCGCACCCGCGCAATCGACCACCTGTTCCGGCCGAGAGGCGCCGATCAGGGCGCTGGTGATACCGCCATCGCGCAACACCCAGGCAATCGCCATCTGCGCCAGCGTTTGTCCACGCGCGGCCGCGATATCATTCAGCCCGTTTAGCGCGGCTATGGCTTTGGCCGAGATCATCTTGGGATCAAGGCTCTTGCCCTGCGTGGCGCGGCTGCCCTCGGGGATGCCCGATAGATACTTGCCGGTCAGCATCCCTTGCGCCAAAGGCAGAAAAGCGATGGACCCGATCCCTAGCTCGTGCAGTGTTTCTTTTAGCCCGTCGTGTTCGACCCAGCGGTCGATCATGTTGTAGGACGGCTGATGGATCACGCAGGGCGTACCCAGATCGCGCAGGATCGCCGCCGCGCGGCGGGTCTGTTCGCTGTTGTAGGACGAAATCCCCGCGTAGAGCGCGCGCCCTGACCTGACGATGTGATCCAAAGCACCCATCGTTTCTTCAAGCGGGGTCTCGGGATCGAACCGATGCGAATAGAAGATATCGACGTATTCGACCCCGAGCCGCTTGAGCGACTGGTCGCATGACGCGATCAGGTATTTGCGGCTGCCCCATTCCCCGTAGGGGCCGTCCCACATCAGATAGCCCGCTTTAGAGGAGATGATGAGCTCATCTCGATAGCCCTTGAAGTCGTTCGCCAGAATCTCGCCAAAGGCTGCTTCCGCCGAACCGGGCGGCGGGCCATAGTTGTTGGCCAGATCGAAATGGGTGACCCCGTTGTCAAAAGCCGACTGACAGATCGCCCGTTTATTGCGCTCGTCAAAGTCGTTGCCGAAGTTGTGCCATAGGCCGAGGCTGATCGCCGGTAGTTTGAGCCCGGACGCCCCACAACGGCGGTAGATCATCCGGGAATAGCGGTCTGGCGCGGGGGTGTAGCTCATAAGTGCTCCGACAATCTAGCGATTCAGCCGAATTGTGCAGGGTGCTGCAGCCAATTGACAGTGCAAACGTATCTCTGACGACACCGCCTGCCCCTTGCCCGATTTTGGCCCACCGGTCCGCCCTTGCCGGACTGACCGCAAAACACCCCGAACCCTGCATTGCCCTTGGGCGGCCAGATCGCTAGATAGAGCCGATCTTTTGACAGGGACGACTCTCATGGCCTCTTACCAGTACGTTTACTTCATGGACGGCGTGTCCAAGACCTATCCCGGCGGCAAGAAGGTTTTTGAGAATATCCGCCTCAACTTCCTTCCGGGCGTCAAGATCGGCGTCGTCGGCGTCAACGGCGCGGGTAAATCCTCGCTTTTGAAGATCATGGCCGGGATGGACAAGGATTTCACCGGCGAGGCCTGGGCTGCCGAGGGCGCCAAGGTCGGCTATCTGCCGCAGGAGCCGCATCTCGACGAGTCGAAGACGGTCCGCGAAAACGTCATGGAAGGCGTGGCTGCCAAGAAGGCGATCCTCGATCGCTATAACGAGCTCGCCATGAACTATTCCGACGAGACCGCCGACGAAATGGCGCAGCTTCAGGACGAAATCGACAGCCAGAACCTCTGGGATCTCGACGCCCAGATCGACGTGTCGATGGAGGCGCTCCGCTGCCCGCCCGATGATGCGATGCCCGCCAACCTTTCGGGCGGTGAGCGCCGCCGCGTGGCGCTCTGCAAACTGCTTCTCGAAGCGCCCGATATGCTTCTTCTCGACGAACCGACCAACCACCTCGACGCCGAGACGATCGCCTGGCTGCAGCAGCACCTGATCGACTACAAGGGCACGATCCTGATCGTCACCCACGACCGCTATTTCCTCGACGATATCACCGGCTGGATCCTCGAGCTCGACCGTGGCCGCGGCATTCCCTACGAGGGCAACTATTCCTCGTGGCTCGAGCAAAAGGCCAAGCGGCTCGAGCAAGAGGCGCGCGAGGACAAGTCCAAGCAAAAGACCCTCGAGCGCGAGCTTGAATGGATGCGCCAAGGCGCCAAGGCCCGTCAGGCCAAGCAGAAGGCCCGTATCGACCGCTATAACGAACTGGCCGACCAGTCCGAGCGCGAAAAGATCACCCGCGCCCAGATCGTCATCCCCAACGGCCCGCGCCTTGGCGGCAAGGTCATCGAGGTGAAAGACCTCGCCAAGCACATGGGCGACAAGCAGCTGATCGAAGATCTGACCTTCGATCTGCCCCCCGGCGGCATCGTCGGCGTGATCGGCCCCAACGGTGCGGGTAAATCGACCCTCTTCCGTATGCTCACCGGCCAAGAAAAACCCGACGCCGGCACCATCGAATATGGCGATACCGTCAAGCTCAGCTACGTCGACCAAAGCCGCGACGCCCTCGATCCCAACAAGACCGTCTGGGAAGAGATTTCCGGCGGGGCCGAGCTCATCAACCTTGGTGATGCCGAGGTCAACAGCCGCGCCTATTGCTCGTCGTTCAACTTCAAGGGCGGCGACCAGCAGAAGAAGGTGGGGCTCCTGTCAGGCGGCGAACGCAACCGCGTCCATATGGCCAAGCTCCTGAAATCGGGCGGCAACGTCCTTCTCCTCGACGAACCGACCAACGACCTCGACGTCGAAACCCTCCGCGCCCTCGAAGACGCGCTGATGGATTTCGCCGGCTGCGCCGTCGTCATCTCGCACGACCGTTTCTTCCTCGACCGGATCTGTACCCACATCCTGTCGTTCGAAGGCGACGCCCATGTGGAATGGTTCCAGGGCGACTTCACCGCCTATGAGGAAGACAAGAAGCGCCGTCTGGGACCGGATGCGCTTGAGCCGAAGCGGCTGAAACATAAGAAGTTCACCCGCTAGTCACGACAAGATTTCCGGCCGCAGCGAAGGCAGCGGCCGGATAAGACTCCGATTTTACTTGATTTATTATCCGCATAGCCCCATATGCGCGGTGCTAACGATCTTCTATTCGACCCTTCTGTTTTCCGTCACCGGCACGCAGTCCTCGATCCAGACGTGACTTCGCCGAGCTGTCGCATCCCGTGGACAGCATTGAAAACAAAGGAAACTTCACATGGCCACTGGCACCGTGAAATGGTTTAACACCACCAAAGGCTACGGCTTCATCGCTCCGGAAGGCGGCAAGAAAGACGTGTTCGTGCACATCTCTGCCGTCGAGCGTTCGGGTCTGACCGGCCTCAAAGACAACCAGAAGGTCGAGTTCGACATCGAAGCCGGCCGTGATGGCCGCGAGTCGGCTGTCAACATCAAGACCCTCTGATCTGATCTTTGTCAGTCAAACGAAACGCCCGGGCCTCGCGGCTCGGGCGTTTTGCGTTTCAAGAGGCTAGCTCGCCCACTGGATGATCGCGGTGGCCGGAACGGCGCCCGACTGGCGCTTGGCCTCGCGGCCCACCGCGAATTTGACCATCGTCGGGATGCCGCGGATGCCATAGCGCTGGCCCGCGGCAGGCTCGGCTTCGGTGTTGAGCTTCACCAGCCGCGCCTTGCCCTTCATGGCGCCCGCGGCCTTGGAAAACTCGGGCGCCATCATCCGGCAGGGGCCGCACCACGGCGCCCAGAAATCGACGACGAGCGGAAGATCGTCATTGCGCGCGGCTTTCTCGAGAGTGCGCATATCAATCTCGACGGCCTTTTCCGTGATCAGATGCGCGCCGCACGAGGCGCATTTCGGCGCGGCGTCGAGCTTGTCGGCGGGCACGCGGTTGACCTGACCGCAATCAAAGCAAGTGACTTTCAGTCCAGACATGATCCACTCCTGAGACATATGTTAAAAACAACATATGTCAGGGACGCTTGAAAAACAAGGGTCGGGCGAGTTCGGCCTCTTCGCCCGCGCGGCCAAGCCTCAAGGCAAGCCCACCTGCCGAAACCACAAGTGCCTCGACCGGCTGGCCCCTGTCGGCACGGAGTGTGCCTTGGGTGATGGTGATGCCTGTGAAACCAGCCTGTGCAAGCAGATCGCGCACATAGCTTTCCGAATGGGCATAACGATGCGCCTCGCCCAGCGCGAAACTATCCCCGGCATGAGCCTCGACCGTGAAAGCAAAGATCCCACCCGGCGCAAGCGACCCGGCAATCCAGCCCACGAGCCGCTCCAGAGCGCCGATATAGATCAAGACATCGGCCGCGAGGATCGTATCCCAGCGCTGGTCGGTGATTGCCAAACTGTTAATGTCGCACTTGTCGAGGCTGTCGTAGACCTTTTTCGCCCGAGCCTGCCGCAGCATCGCGGCAGAGATATCCCAGCCGTCCAGATGCGTCGCCCGCCCGCGGATCGCCGCGCCCATGAGGCCGGTGCCGCATCCGAGATCAAGCACGCGCCCGAGCTGCGCCGGCAAAACTTGCGCGAGAAGTTCGGGGCCGCGATAGCCGAGCTTGCCGACGAGCGAAGCCTCGAAACGGTGGGCGTAATCGTCGAACAGGCCTTCGACATAGGCCGAAGGCAACCGTTCCAAGACCGGCACCTTCCGCAGAAGATCGCGGCGCAGCGCGGCGCCCAGCGCCCCATCGGGATCAAGCTCGCTTGCCCGCTGATAGGCATCTATTGCCACATCCAATCGCCCGGCCCTTTCGGCCATCTCGCCAAGCCGGAGCCACCCAGCCGCCCAACCCGGCACCATAGACAAGGTCTCGACCATGAGATCGGTTGCGGCCGCAGCCTCGCCCGAGGCCAGAAGCCCCTCGGCAAAGGCAAGCCGACGGTCGGCGCGAATATCGCCGGAAGACATTTCGATTTTGCGCAAAATTCACCTCTCGTGACGTCAGAAAAACTCGTGGAAGAGAGGTTGACTAGGAGAGGGGCTGACGCATGGAAGAGGGCTATGACACAGGGATTTTCGCGCCCTTTCCTCCCGCTTTCGCACAAAGTCAAGGCCCCGCAATTCTTCTTGATTTGAAAAGCCGACTTTTTAATATTCGCGGCGCGAGTTACCTCAGATCTACACTGTCTCCGTTTCCGGCCCAGTCATCGATCCAGCACTGACGAGCCGATCCGCTGCATTCCGCGAGCGGGCAACTATGGAGACGACGGATGGCCACTGGCACCGTAAAATGGTTCAACACCACCAAAGGCTATGGGTTCATTGCACCCGACGGCGGCGGCAAGGATGTGTTCGTGCACATCTCGGCGGTCGAGCGTTCGGGTCTGACGGGCCTCAAGGACAATCAGAAAGTCAGCTACGAGCTGTCGGCCGGCCGTGATGGCCGCGAGTCGGCGATCGAGCTCAAGCTGCTCTGATCTCCTTTTGGCGAAGGCGTCGAGCCTTCGCCTATTCCTCGCGCAATAGCTCGAGAACGGCGGGGCCAATCGCCCCGACTATGAGTTTTACGCCCTCGCCATTGGGGTGAAGCCCATCTGGCTGCATAAAGGCGGCGCGGGCCTCGCTAATCTTCGAATTCGCGGTAAGCCCCTCGAAGAAATCGGGAAACAGCGCAACACCATATTCGGCAGCCAACTCGGCATACATGGCCTCGAAGGCGGTGCGATAGTCCGGCCCATAATTGTTGGCTACCGTTATACCGACCAGCAAGACCTTGGCTTTTGCTTCCGCAGCCGCGGCAAGAATTCCAGAAAGGTTCTCGCGGCTGGCGGCGGGATCAAGACCCCGCAGGAAATCGTTTCCGCCAAGAGCGACGATCATCGCGTCCACATCACCGCCCCCAAGCGTCCAGCCGACACGGGCAAGACCGCCCGCCGTCGTGTCGCCCGAGACCCCGGCATTGATCACCGTGACGTCTACCCCCTGACCGTCTAGCCACGCCTGAAGCTGCGGTACAAACCCTTCGTCAACGGAAAGGCCGTAGCCTTGCGTAAGACTGTCGCCAAGGGCGACGAGGGTCGCCGGTTCCGCCGCCGCTCCTGTGGTCAAGAACACGAGAGCAAGGTTGCGCAAGCGCCGCATGACCCCATATCCAAGTGACGACAAGAAACCAGAGGCAGACACAATGGCAGAACCCGTCTTTTCCCTTTCCGATGCATCGCTTTCGCTGAAGGGCAACGCAGGGATGGTCGATATTCTCAAGGGAATATCGCTGGAAGTGAAGAAGGGGGAAACATTGGGCCTCGTGGGCCCCAGTGGGTCTGGCAAGTCCTCGCTCCTCATGCTCATGGGCGGCCTCGAAAGGGCAACTGGCGGACGTGTGGCCGCGCTTGGTCAGGACCTCACCACAATGAACGAGGATCAGCTGGCCCGCTTCCGCAGAGACAATATGGGGATCGTCTTTCAATCCTTCCACCTCATTCCAACCATGACGGCGCTTGAAAACGTGGCAACCCCGCTCGAGCTTGCCGGTGTACCCGATGCCTTCGACCGTGCGGCCGAAGAATTGGCGGCTGTTGGCCTTGCCGGACGTGCCGGCCATTTCCCGAGCCAGATGTCAGGCGGCGAGCAGCAACGCGTGGCGCTGGCACGAGCCGCGGCTCCTCGGCCACGCATCCTATTGGCCGATGAACCAACGGGTAACCTAGACGAGGCCAATGGCGGGGCCATCATCGACCTTCTGTTTGACCTGCGCGACAAGCACGGCGCGACACTGGTGATGGTCACCCACGCACCCGAGCTTGCGCGTCGTTGTGACAGGGTCATTCGCCTTCGCGATGGGCGCCTCGAGCAGGAAGAGGCTTTGGCGTGAGTTTTCCTATCGCACTCCGAATTGCGCGTCGCGAGCTGCGCGCGGGGCTCAACGGCTTTCGTGTATTCCTCGCCTGCCTTGCTCTTGGGGTCGCAGCCATCGCGGCGGTTGGAACGGTCCGGTCGTCTATCGGAGCCGGCCTTGCTGCCGAGGGCGCGGCGATGCTTGGTGGCGATGCCGAGGTCGGCCTCACCTATCGCTTTGCCGAGCCCGATGAGCTGACTTTTCTTGAGAGCATCTCGGCTCGGGTCTCCGAAACGGTCGATTTCCGATCACTGGCGGGCGTCGCACTTGCCGATGGAAACACGGACCGGGCACTGACACAGGTCCGTGCGGTCGACGATGCCTATCCCCTGATTGGCACCGTGACACTCGAACCGGAAATGTCTCTGGCACAGGCTCTGGAAGGCTCGGGCGACCTCCCCGGTGCCGTCATGGAGCCCGCCCTTGCCGATCGCCTTGGCCTGCGCCCCGGCGATCGCTTTTCCTTGGGCTTGCAGGACTTCACGCTAAGCGCCCTTCTAACCCGCTATCCAGACAACAGCACCGCCGGTTTCGGCCTCGGCCCCCGCACGATCGTCTTGACCGAAAGCCTTGAAAACTCGGGCCTCATCAAGGAAGGCACGCTGTTTTCGACGGCCTACAGGCTCGACTTGCCGGAAGGAGCCGATCTGGCCGCCCTCGAAGCACAGACCGAGGCGCAGCTCGAAGGCAGCGGCCTACGCTGGCGGGATGCACGCGATTCTTCGGGTGCTGAGCGCTTTGTCGAGCGGATTGGCGCATTCCTGATCCTTGTCGGCCTCTCTGGCCTTGCGGTGGGCGGGGTCGGCGTGTCGGCAGCGGTGCGAGCCTATCTGGCGGGCAAAACAGGCGTGATCGCGACGCTCAAGACGCTGGGCGCATCGGGCAGGACGATCTTTGCTGTCTATGCCTTGCAAATCGGGCTTCTGGCCGCGGTCGGTATCGCGACTGGCCTTGTCCTAGGTGGTGGCCTCCCTGTCCTCCTTGCCCCGCTGATCGAAGCCCGCCTGCCGGTGCCGGCGATCTTTGCCGTCTATCCCCAACCCCTCTTTGAAGCCACGCTCTACGGCGGGCTCACTGCCGCAATCTTCACCCTCTGGCCGCTTGCGCGCACAGAACAGGTCCGCGCGGCTGCGCTCTTTCGCGATGCATTCGCCTCAGGCAAACGGCTGCCCGCGGCGAAATACATTGTGTTAACCGTCGCGCTCGTAGCCGCGCTTGTCGGCTCTGCGGCGGTCCTGTCCGGCACGCCAACCCTCGCGCTCTGGACCTTTGGGGGCATCGCCGCCGCGCTCTTGGCGCTCGTGATTGCCGCCATTGCAACGCGCGGGATCGCTCGGAGAACGATGCCTGCGGCGCGCGGCCTGCCGGCGCTCCGCCTCGCGCTTGGCGCCATCGGTGCGCGCAACGGCGAAACTGTCGCCGTTGTCCTGTCGCTCGGGCTTGGCCTTGCCGTCCTTGCGGGCATCGGCCAAATCGACGGCAACCTGCGCGGCGCTTTCTCCGAAGAGCTCCCCGAGGTGGCCCCATCATATTTCTTTGTGGATATTCAGCCCGATCAAATCGGCGGGTTCAAAGAGCGGCTCGCCGCCAATTCCGAGGTCAGCAAGGTCGAAGCCGCACCGATGCTGCGCGGCATCATCACCCAGATCAACGGCAAGCCCGCTAAAGAGGTTGCCGGGGATCATTGGATTTTGCATGGCGACAGAGGATTGACCTATTCCGAGGACTTGCCGGAAAACACCCGAATTACCGAAGGCGAGTGGTGGCCCGCCGGTTATGACGGCCCGGCGCTCGTCAGCTTTTCCGACGCCGAAGCGCGCGAGATCGGCCTCAAAATCGGCGACGAGATCACCGTAAATATCCTAGGCCGTGAACTGACCGCCACAATCGCCAGCTTCCGCGAGGTTGTGTTCCAGACGGCAGGTATCGGCTTTGTCATGTCGCTCAACCCTGCGGCCCTTGCCGGGGCACCGCACAGCTGGATCGCAACCGTCTATTCGACGCCTGAAGGCGAGGGGCCGATCCTGCGCGAGATGGCGAATGCCTATCCCAATATCACCGGATTCCGCATTCGCGACGCTATCGCCCGTATGATGGACATCGTCGAGGGGATTTCCGCAGGGGTTCGCGTGGGGGCCGGGGTCACTTTGGTCACAGGCTTTCTTGTCCTGATCGGGGCCGCAGCCGCAGGAGAAAGGGCCCGGACGGTCGAGGCCGCGATCCTCAAGACCCTTGGCGCAAGTCGCGCGCGAATCCTTTTGAGCTTTGCTCTGCGCTCTGCGATTCTCGGCGCAGCGGCAGGCGGCGTGGCTTTGGCCGCCGGTATCAGCGGGGCCTATGCGATCATGGTCTTCGTGATGGAGAGCGATTTCCAAGTGATCTGGGGCAACGTCGCCTGGATCATCGGCGGCGGCATCGTGATCTCGACGCTCGCCGGCCTTGGCTTTTCGCTCCGTGCCATGGCGGCACGTCCCGCTCAGGTCTTGAGAGCACAGGAATGAGACACCCGCGCTTTTTCGGCTATGGCAGCCTCGTCAACCTCGCCACCCATGATTATCCCGATGCCCGCCCAGCGCGGGTCAAGGGCTGGCGGCGGGTGTGGCGTCACACCACCCTGCGGCCGGTGGCGTTCCTATCGGTCGAGCCTTGCGAACAGACCGAGCTCTTCGGTGTGACCGCCTCAGTTCCCGGCGGCGACTGGGTGGCGCTCGACGCCCGGGAATACGCCTACAGACGACATGACGTGACCCACCAGACCGATCCTGCGGAAATGCCTGTCTCGCTTTATGCCGTTGATCCCGCGCACGAAAATATCGGCGCCGAGAAAGGGCCGATACTGCTCAGCTATGTCGATGTCGTCGTACAGGGTTATTTGCGGATTTTCGGCGAGGAGGGCGCCAAGGGCTTCTTCGCCACCACCCATAACTGGGATATCCCGATCCTGAACGAACGCGCGGCGCCGGTCTATCCGCGCCACCAAAGGCTCGAAAAACACGAGACAGAGTTCGTCGACGAGGCGCTCGCGCGCCTCGGATGCACGATTATCAAAGCCGAGGCTTGACCTGCATCAGCGCCATGACGTCAGCCATTTCCGGCCCACGCTCGCGCCCGGTGACAGCCTTGCGCAGCGGCATGAAGAGCGGCTTGCCCTTGCGGCCCGACACCTCTTTCACGGCGTTCGACCAATTGGCCCAGGTCTGATCGTCATAGGGCGGCTCGCCCAGCATCCCGAGCGCCGCTTCGATGAACTGCGCGTCCTCGGCATCGACCACGGCAGGCGTTCCGTCGCGGAAAAGCTCCCACCAGGGGCCCATATCCGAGAGATAGGTGATGTTCTCGCGCACGACCGACCAGAATTTCTCGGCCAGCTCCGCCGGAACACCAAGGCCCGCGACCATCCCCGCCACCTCGGCAAAAGGCTTGGCCGCATTGACCCGCGCCGTCATCGGCTCAAGGTCGGCCGGATCGAACTTGGTCGGCGCCGCGCCAAATTTGCTGACGTCAAAACCATCGACCACTTCCTGAACCGTGGAACGCAGCTCGATCGGGTCCGAAGAGCCAAGCCGCGACATCAGAGAAAGGATCGCCATAGGTTCGATCCCCTGCGCGCGCAGGTCTTTGAGCGAGAGGTTGCCCAGCCGCTTCGACAGCTTCTCGCCATCGGGCCCAGTCAAAAGCGAATGGTGGGCAAAGCTCGGAACCTCGCCGCCCAGCGCCTTGATGATCTGGATCTGTGTGGCTGTGTTGGTCACGTGGTCGGCGCCGCGAACGATATCGGTGACGCCCATCTCGGTGTCGTCGACGACCGAGGCGAAGGTATAAAGGATCTGGCCGGATTCCTTGATCAGAACCGGATCCGACACGCTCGCCGCATCAATGGAAATGTCGCCCAGAATGCCGTCGGTCCATTCGATCCGCTCGTGATCGAGCCTGAAGCGCCAGTGCGAACCGCCCCGCTCGGCCCGAAGGCGATCCTTCTCGGCCTCGCTCAGGTCCAGAGCGGCGCGGTCATAGACCGGCGGCTTGCCCATGTTGAGCTGTTTCTTGCGCTTGAGGTCCAGCTCGACCGGCGTCTCGAAACACTCGTAAACCCGCCCCATCTCGATCAACCGCTCCTTGGCGGCAAGATAGCGGTCCATCCGGGCCGACTGGTATTCGATCCGGTCCCAGCCAAGGCCGAGCCATGTCAGCGCATCCTTGATGCCCTCGACATACTCGGGCTTTGACCGCTCGGTATCGGTGTCGTCGATCCGCAGGATGAAGGTGCCGCCGCGTTGCCGGGCGATGGCATAGTTCATCAGGGCAGCCCGCAGGTTGCCGATATGGAGCCAGCCGGTCGGTGACGGTGCAAAGCGGGTGGTGGTCATCTTCAATCCTCTCGGGCCGCTCAGGATCGCGGCCCACCTACGGCGCGATCCTGTTTCATATCATGCGCTCTTTGTCCATATTGCGCGGCCTTCCCGTTGTGCCTCGGTGCCCGCCCTGTCATGTTTGGCTCAAACGAGGCCCCCATGCGTGACATTCTCACCATTACCCTGAACCCCGCGCTCGATGTCTCAGCCTCGGTGCCCCATGTCACCGCAGGCGCCAAGCTCCGCTGCGGCCCCGAGCGCTATGATCCGGGTGGTGGCGGCCTGAATGTCGCCCGTGCGATCCATTTTCTGGGCGGCGAGGTTCGTGCCTTTGCCGCGCTTGGCGGCGCTCGGGGCGCGCATCTTGCTCGGCTTCTTGAGACTGAGGGCATCGCCGTTCTCTCCTATGCAGCCCCCGGCGAGACCCGCGAAAGCCTTGCGATCACGGACGAGGCGATGGGCTACCAATATCGGTTCAGCCTTCCTGGCCCGCGATGGAGCACCTCTGAGCTCGACAGCGCCCTGGCGGCCATTACCCCGCTCCTCCGCCCCGAAAGTCTCGTCGTTCTGTCCGGCAGCGAACCCCTCGGCACATCAGAGGATTTCTATCCCCGACTGTGCGAAGCGCTCTCCGGCGAAGCACGCCGCCTCCTCATCGACACTTCCGGCGCCGCGCTGGCACGGCTTGCACAAGGCGGCCTGAAACATAGGCCGTTCGTCCTGAGGATGGATCAAGGCGAAGCCGAGGCTCTCGCCGGCCGCGCCCTACCCACTGGCCGCGAGACGCTCGACTTTGCGCGCTCCCTCGCCGCAAAAGGCGCGGCCGAGGCGCTGATCATCGCCCGCGGCGCCGAAGGCTCGGTGATGTGGGCCGGGGATCAGGGCTGGTTTGCGAATGCCGCCAGGGTCGAAGTTGTCAGCCGCGTCGGCGCCGGCGACAGCTTCATGGGCGGCTTTACCCTCGCCCTGGCCCGCGGCCTCCCCCTCGAACAGGCGCTGGCCCACGGCGCGGCGGCAGCCTCCGCCGCGGTCATGACCCCCGGCACCCAGCTCTGCCGCCGCGAGGATTTCGAAAGGCTCCTCGGCGAGACCCGCACAATCCAGCTCTAGCTCGGCTCAACGGGCCAATGGCGGCCCAAATCCTCGATCCCGGCCGCGATCAACTCTTTCAAAACATCAAGGTCAATATCGTCCAGCTTGTTGATATAGAGGCAGGATTTGCCGATCTTGTGCTTGCCGAGGCGCGCTAGAATGGCGCTAAAATCGGTGTATCCAGGCATGATGTAGATGACCAGATTGGCCTTGCGCGGCGCAAAACCTGTGGCAAGAAAATCCCCCTCGCGCCCGCTCTCATAGCGGTAGTGATAACGCCCATAGCCGACAATCGACGGGCCCCACATCCTCGGGGCAAAGCCGCTCACCTCACGAAAGATCTGGTCCAACCGCTGCGCGTCCACGCGCCGCCGCTCCGGTTCAACCTGCGAAAGATATTCATCGACCGCAACATCGGTCACTGTGGTCTTGTTGTCCGACACAACACCCTCCCGCCGCTTCTTTTGGCTCCAAATACTCCCGCCGGAGGCAAGAAAGTCAAATATTCAGCGAAACGAAGGCCCGTGCGCCCATTGGGTCAGGGAAAACCGCTCGCCCGCGGTGACAGGCGTGACGCGGTGCAGCAGGTAAGATGGAAAAAACGTCAGCGTCCCGCGATCGCGAGGCGCCGCAAGGATGGAGTTCGACGGCCAAACCTCGAGCGCACCCCCCTCATAGTCCCCCGGCTCCGAAAGCTGCGCCACCATCGTCAGCTTGCGCTGCCGGGCAATGACGCCCTCGCCGATATCGGAATGCCAATCGAAATGCCCTTTCCGTTCGGCCCCATATCGGGCCACTTGCGGGCTCTCGGCAAACTCTGTCAGCGCGAAATCATAAACCTCGCGGTTGGCCTCGCGCACCACCTCGATGATCCGGTCCATGACCCAATCTGTCCCCTCGACATCGTCAAGCCAGACAAGATCCGCACGGCGTATGTCGTGATCCCTGTTCTGCCCCACGAGCTTTGCGTCTTTCGCCTCAGCGGCGCGAGAGATCGCAACAATGGCATCACATTCAGCCAAGCTGAACGCGCCAGGGACGCTGTGAATGGAAATCATGGAAGGAGCACCGAACAAGAGCTGCGAAGCGCTCTTTGCTCCGACTTGTGCTTACCGTCAATGGGGTAAATCTAGCCCTGATCCCTGAAGCGATTTACGATCGGATAGCGCCGGTCGAGCCAGAAGGCCCTCTTGGTCAGCCGGGTTCCCGGGGCCGACTGGAAACGCTTGTATTCGCTCGTATAGACGAGACTTTCGACCCGTTTCACGGTGGCCCGCTCATAGCCAGCGGCAACGCAATCCGCCACTGAAGCCTCGCCGTCGACAAGCATCTCGAGAATGCCGTCGAGGATGTCATAGGGCGGAAGGCTGTCCTCGTCCTTCTGGTCGGGGCGCAGCTCGGCTGATGGCGGCTTGGCAATGATTGCCTCGGGGAGCACCTCGCCCGCCGGGCCCTTCATCCAAGGCCGGTGGTTCTCGTTCCGCCAGCGGGCGGTCGCAAAGACCCGTGTTTTGTAGAGATCCTTGATCGGGTTATAGCCCCCCGCCATATCGCCATAGATCGTGGCATAGCCCACCGCGACCTCGGACTTGTTGCCGGTGGTCAGAAGCATCTCGCCAAACTTGTTCGACTGCGCCATGAGAAGAAGCCCGCGCAGGCGCGACTGGATGTTTTCTTCCGTCAAGTCGGCGGTAAAGCCTTCAAAGAGCGGCGCCAGGGCTTCGGTGACAGCGGCGCGAGGGCCGGCGATGGATACCTCGTCAAGCCTGACGCCCAAGAGCTTCGCCGCCTTGGCCGCATCCTCGAGCGAGGCGCGCGAGGTGTATTCCGACGGCATCATCACACAGCGCACGTTCTCAGCCCCGAGCGCATCCACTGCAATCGCCGCGACGATGGCGCTGTCAACGCCGCCTGAAAGACCGAGAAGCGCCTTGGCAAATCCGGTCTTGCGGAAATAGTCCCGCACCGAGACGACCATCGCGTGATAGTCGCGCTCGAAATCGCAAGGCAGCTTGGCTTTCTCGCCCTCGACCGCCTCCCAACCATCCGCGCCGCGCACAAAATCGACATGAGCCACCGCCTCTTCGAAAAGCGGTAGCTTCATCGCCAGCTTGCCGCCACGGTTGAGGACAAAAGAGCCGCCATCGAACACCTGATCATCCTGGCCGCCCACAAGGTTGAGATAGACGAGCGGGACATCATTTTCGACAACCCGCGAAACCATCGCGTTCATCCGCCTATCGAACTTGCCGCGGTAATAGGGCGAGCCGTTGGGCACGAGGATCATCTCAGCGCCGCTTTCGACCAGCGTCTCGCAGACGTCGACATACCAGGAATCCTCGCAGATGGGCGATCCGATCCGAAGCGGACCTACATCGTAGACACCCTGAATAGGCCCTCTGCGAAATTGCCTTACTTCATCGAACACATCGTAATTCGGCAAATAATGCTTGAGCGCCCGCGCCACGACGCGCCCGCCTTTGAGGATGTAATAGGCGTTATAAAGCCGGTCATCGGCATAATACGGGCCACCGATTCCAATCATCGGCCCATCGGCGCAATCCCGCGCTAGCCGTTGAATTGTTTCCCCAGCCTGAACAAAGAACGCGGGCTTCATCACGAGATCCTGGGTCGAATAGCCCGTCACAAACATCTCGGGCAAGGCGACCATATCGGCGCCAGCCGCGCGTGCTTCGTCCCAAGCATCCTTGGCGCGGCGCGCGTTTCCTTCAAGATCACCCACGGTGGCATTCAATTGCGCTAGGGTCAGGCGGAACCGGTCGGTCATGATCTTCTCCGAAGGCGGATTTCTCAACGGTCGCCAACATGGAATCGGCACCTATCGTCTCCCGAACGGATATGAATACACCGGCGAGTGGTTCGAAGGTGAAATCCGCGGCCAAGGCGTTGCTCGGTTCCCCAACGGCTCGATCTATGAAGGCGAGTTTGCCAAGGGCAAGCCTGAGGGCACAGGCAAGATCACCTTCGCCGACGGGGGCACCTATGAGGGCACCTGGGTCGATGGAAACATCTCGGGCCAGGGGATCACCCATTATGCCAATGGGGCCGTCTATGAGGGCGAATTCCGCAACGCCATGCACCACGGAATGGGCACAATGACGAGCCCCTCGGGGTATGCCTATACCGGGCCTTGGGTCAACGGGGTCAAGGAAGGCGAAGGCAAGGTCACCTATCCCGACGGCGCTATCTACGAGGGAATGCTTGCCAACGACGAACGCGAAGGTGCGGGAACCCTGACGATGCCTGATGGGCTGACCTATGTCGGAACATGGGTTGGCGGACAGATCGAGGGCAAGGGCAAACTTGTCCAGCCCAACGGCGATATTTACGAGGGTGACTTCGTGTCCGGCCGGCGCCAAGGTTCGGGGACGGTGACTTACGCCAGTGGCGACGTCTATCAAGGCGGCTTTCAGAACGACAAGCGCCACGGTCAGGGCAATTTCAGAGGCATCGACGGCTATACCTATTCCGGCGATTGGTCCGAGGGCCGGATCGAAGGGCAAGGCCAAGTGACCTATCCCGATGGCTCGGTCTATGTCGGCGCCTTCCATCTCGATCTGCCTGAGGGAAACGGCAAGATCACCTACCCCGATGGCTCGACATATGATGGCGATTGGAAGGCCGGCGTGATCAGCGGTGCGGGCACCGCAACCTATGCCAATGGAACCGTCTACGTCGGCGGCTTTGCCAATGCCAAAAACGATGGCCAAGGCAGAATGACCCTGCCGGATGGCTATAGCTATGAGGGCGACTGGAAGAACGGCCAGCGCCACGGAACTGGCACGGCAACCTATCCCGACGGATCGATTTACGTCGGCGAGTTCAGCGAAGATCGCCGCCAAGGCAAAGGCAAGATCACCATGGCCGATGGCTTTGTCTATGAAGGCGAATTCAGCGAGGGCAAGATCTCGGGCTTTGG
>RFZI01000035.1 GCA_009920775.1 Paracoccaceae bacterium
ACCGGCTTTCCCGCCTGCTTGGGCACGAAGTAGTACATCATGCCGAGGAAGCCCGCGGTCAGGAAGAAGCCCACCGCGTTGTGGCCATACCACCACTGGGTCATGGCGTCTTGCACACCGGCAAAAAGCTGGACCGAGCGGGAGCCGAAAATCGACACCGGCAGGCTGAGGTTGTTCACCACGTGGAGCATGGCCACGGTGATGATGAACGACAGGAAGAACCAGTTGGCCACATAGATATGCGGCTCTTTGCGCTTGATGATCGTTCCGAGGAAAACGAGGAGGTAGGCGACCCAAACGATGGTAAGCCACAGGTCAAGATACCATTCCGGCTCGGCGTATTCCTTCGACTGGGTTGCCCCCATCAGATAGCCGGTCGCGGCCAGCACGATGAACAGGTTGTAGCCCCAGAAGACAAACCAGGCGAGATTGCCGCCCCAAAGCCGCGCGGCGCTGGTGCGCTGCACGATGTAGAACGAGGTCGCGATCAGCGCGTTGCCGCCAAAGGCAAAGATCACCGCCGAGGTGTGCAGCGGGCGCAGACGGCCGAAGTTGCCGTAGCCCTGAAGGACTTCAAAGTTCAGCGCCGGAAAGGCGAGCTGAAAGGCGATGAAAGTTCCGACAAGGAAACCCGCAATGCCCCAAAACGCCGTCGCCACCACGCCGTAGCGGATGACTCCGTCCATATAGCCGGTCGGCGCTGGCCCTTTCGGGTCGCCAGCAGTGCGCACGGTCCAGATAAACAGACCGGCGGATACGGCCATCACGATCAGAGCGTGAACCTGATAGGCCAGGTCCCGCGCCCAGTTCGCGGCCAGTGCGGCGAAGAGGGTGATAAGCCCCAGCGCCACAATCTTGATCCAATCCCACATGAGAAGTGTTCCCCTTCTTTCGCCCGCGCAGAATCGTTCGCGGGACGTTCAGTTCCAGTTGCTGTTTCTCTGACCGCCGGGGTCGCCGCATTGATCCATGTCAAGTTTTTGTGAAGCCGCATTTGCTAGTGCTGTCTCTGTCGAGACGTTCCGGGCGCAGTCACCTTGCCCGTTTCAGGAGAACCGTGATGGGTTACAAAACAATTTCGGTGATCGTTACCGATCAGGCCTCGGACGCAGGAGCTCTGCAGGCGGCCTTCACACTCGCCGAGAGAGAGGGCGCCCATCTCGATATCCATTGTGTCGGGATTGATCCCGCACGCTATGAACCCATGCCCGCTGGCACAGCGGCGATCGTCCTTGAAACAGGCGCCGCCGAGGCCCGCGAAAGGGCGGAATCGCTAGAGAAATGGGTGCAATCGACATTCCCTCTCGATCGGCCCACGGTTGCCACGCAAGCTGTCGTCATTCCCCATCTGGGCCTGGATACGCTAGTGAGCCGGCTCTCCCGGTATTCCGATCTCGTCGTGGCGGCCAAACCCTATGGTGCCGGACGCACTCCGGTTCAGGTCAGCATTCTTGAAGCAGAGCTGTTTGGAACAGGTGCCCCCGTGCTTGTCGTGCCCGAAAAAGCCGAACTGGCCACCAAGAGCTTCGACAGGATCGTTATCGCCTGGAATGAAAGCAGCGAATCCTTCGCTGCAATCCGCGCCGCCCTGCCCTTCCTCAAACGGGCCGGGCGCGTCGATATCGTAATGATCGATCCGCCCACCCACTCTCCTGAACGGTCTGACCCGGGAGGCGCGGTTTGCCTCATGCTCGCGCGTCACGGGGTGAAGGCCGAGGTGTCGATCCTTTCCCGAACCTTGCCACGCGTGTCAGAAATACTGGCTCGCTTTGCAACGGAAGGCGGAGCCAATCTGATCGTCATGGGGGCCTATGGCCATTCGCGGTTCCGCGAGTCGCTATTGGGTGGCGCCACCCGCGATATGCTCGAAGGGACGAGCCTGCCGCTCCTTATGGCTCATTAAGAATATGAACAGCCTGCGGAAATTGATGGGGCCCAAGGGCTGGTCAGGCGACCATGCCGCCGTCCATGTCGTCGCCCGTTTCCGCGATGAGATCCTGAAAATCTGGCACTTGCACCCGGCGCTTGCCTTCAAGCGATATAACGCCGTCGTTTTTCAGCGCGGAAATCTGGCGGCTGACGGTTTCCAGTGTGAGACCGAGGTAGTCGGCCATCGCCTCGCGGGTCAGCGGCAGGTCGATCGCGATCGGTCCGGTGAGCGTGCGCATCCCGATCACGGATTCCCGGCGGGCAATGATCGTCAGAAGGCTGGCGATCTTTTCGCGGGCGGTCTTTCGTCCAAGGATCAGCATCCATTCACGGGCAGCGTCAAGCTCATCAAGGGTCATATCGAGAAGCCGTTCGGCAACATGGGGCGTATCGAGAAGAAGCTGCTCGAAGGGCTTGCGACGGAAGCAACAAAGCGTGATGTCGCTGATCGCCGTCACGTCATAGAGCGAGACGCCGCGACCGGGCCTGCCGATGAAATCCGAGGGCAGAAGCAGCCCAACCATCTGGGTGCGGCCGTCTTCGAGGGTCTGGCTGATCGAGGCGACACCGCGCACGACAGAGCCAACGAAAGCCAGATCGTCGCCCGCCCAGGCAATCGGCTGGCCGGCCTCATAGTTGCGGTAATACTTGATCTCTTCCAGCCGCGCGAGCTCGTCCGCGTCACACTTGGCGCAGACCGCGCGGTGGCGGATCGGACATTCTCCGCAATTGGTTTCAGACATCGACTGGGCCATCGGCAACAGTCCCCATACGCACGCACACCATGGTGTGACCTTAATCACCTTCTGCAAAGGAAATGCAATGGCTTCCCACGAAAAGCTCCGGCAACTGGGGCTCTTTGAGGCCCGGGCACCCCGATACACCAGCTATCCGCCCGCCAACCATTTTTCCCATGATGTGGGCCCCGAGACAGTCGCCGGATGGATGAAAGCGGTGGCGCCCGGCAGGGCGATCTCGCTTTATGTCCATATCCCCTATTGCCGGCGGCTCTGCTGGTTCTGCGCCTGTCGCACACAAGGAACATCGACCGACAGGCCACTCGTTCCTTACCTTGCGCTTCTGAAACAAGAGCTTGCCGAAGTCGGCCGGCATCTGCACCCCGACGTGCGCATCGGCCAGGTTCACCTTGGCGGCGGCACACCGACGCTCCTCAGCCCCGAAATGATCTCCGATCTCGGCCAGACCCTGCGCGATTTCCGTAAGTGGACGGACGATGCGACCTTCTCGGTCGAGATCGACCCGACCGAGGTCGATCAGGCGCGAATTGACGCACTGGCCGCCGCCGGCATGACCCGCGCTTCGATCGGCGTGCAGGATTTCGACACCGTGGTGCAGGAAGCCATCGGCCGCCTTCAGAGCTTTGAGCAGACCCGCGATGTCGTCGCCATGCTGCGGGCGGCAGGTGTCGGATCGGTCAATATGGATATCCTCTATGGCCTGCCCTATCAGACTCGCAAGCGGATGGCCGACAGCGTGCAGCGCGTCCTCTCGCTCAGCCCCGACCGCGTGGCGCTTTATGGCTATGCCCATGTGCCGTGGATGGCCAAACGGCAGGTGATGATCCCCGGCGACGCCCTGCCCGACGCCGAAGCGCGGCTCGAGCTGTTCGACACCGCCCGCGAGCTGTTCCTCTGGGACGGCTATACCGAGATCGGCATTGATCACTATGCACGCCCGACCGACAGCATGGCCAAGGCGCTTGAAAACGGCACCCTGCGCCGCAATTTCCAAGGCTATACCGACGATCCCTTCGACGTTCTGATCGGCATCGGCGCCTCGGCTATCTCGCGCTATCCGCAGGGCTATGCCCAGAACATCTCGGCCTCGGCGAAATACGCAATCGCCGTCGACTCGGGCTCTTTGGCGACCGAACGCGGCCATGCGATGACCGCCGACGATCAGCTTCGCGCCGATATGATCGAGGGTCTGATGTGCCAGTTCAGCATCGATCTCGATCACCTGTCGAAGAAGCACGGTGTTCCCCTGTCGCAGCTGATGGCGATGACCGAGGGAATGCGCGAGCGTTTCAAGGATCAGATCCGCGTGACCGGCCACCGGATCTCGCTCGACGAAGATGCCCGCCTGATCGCCCGCCTCGCGGCGCAAGAGGTGGATGCCTATTCGATGCCGGAAGGACGACATAGCCGCGCACTCTGAGCGTGGCACTTGCACCGCCCCGCCGCCCGTGTAACGAGAGCGGCGGGAGGACTTTGAATGCGTATCGGAATTATTTCGCTGGTTGCGGCCTATGTGCTGAGCCAGTTCTACAGAGCCTTCCTCGCTGTCCTCACACCAGCGCTGTCGACCGACCTCGGGGCCACACCCGAAGACCTCGCCAGCGCCTCGGGCCTGTGGTTCCTGATCTTTGCCGCCATGCAGATCCCGGTTGGCGCCGCGCTCGACTCCATCGGCCCGCGCAAGACGGCTGCCGGCCTCTTTGCCCTCGGCGGCGCAGGGGGCGCGGCGGTCTTTGCGCTTGCCCAGACGCCGGGCCATATCTCGATCGCCATGGCGCTGATCGGCATCGGCTGCTCGCCGGTTCTCATGGCCGCCTATTTCATCTTCGCACGGGTCTATCCCGCCGCCGTTTTCGCCACCCTCGCTGGCGCGACCATCGGTTTCGGCTCGCTCGGAAATATCGTCAGTTCCGCCCCGACCGCCTGGGCCGTCGAAGCCTTTGGTTGGCGCGGGACGATGTGGGGGCTTTCTGCCCTGACGCTCGTTGTTGCGCTGCTCGTCTGGCTCACCGTCCGCGATCCCGAAAAGGTCATCTCCGAACATCGCGGCTCGGTGCTCGACCTTCTCAAGATGCCGGTCATCTGGCCGATCCTAGCGATGATGCTGGTCAACTACGCCCCCGCCGCCGGCCTGCGCGGCCTCTGGGCCGGCCCCTATACCCGCGATGTCTTTGGCGCGGATGCCGGCATGATCGGCTCGGTCACGTTGGTGATGAGCCTTGCGATGGTGGCAGGCAATTTCGCCTACGGCCCGCTCGACCGCCTGTTCAAAACCCGCAAGTGGTTGATTTTCATCGGCAATCTGATGGGGGCCGTAGCGATCTTTGCCCTCTACGCCGTGGCCGACCAGAACATCTGGCTCTCGGCCGCCCTTCTGGCTGTGATCGGCGCGGCAGGCGCCTCGTTCCCAGTGATCGTCGCACATGGGCGCGCCTTCTTCCCGCCGCACCTGACAGGCCGTGGCGTGACGCTCCTCAACCTCTTCGGCATCGGTGGTGTCGGCGTCATGCAGATGGTCACGGGCCGCATCTTCAAGGCCGCCTCCGGCCCCGATGTTGCGGCCGCAGCCCCCTACCAGACGCTCTTCGCCTTTTTCGGTGTTCTGGTGCTGTGTGGCCTTGCCGCCTATCTCTTCGCCAAAGACAGGACAGACTGACGCGGCCCCTTTTCCTCAAGGGCCGCAGCCGCTATAGGGCGCGCGTCTCAAGTAAGGAGCAAGGCCAATGGGCTATAAAGTCGTCGTCGTCGGCGCCACGGGCAATGTGGGCCACGAAATGCTGAACATCCTCGCCGAGCGCGAGTTCCCGGTGGATGAGATCGCAGCGCTTGCATCGCGCAAATCTCTCGGCACCGAAGTCAGCTTTGGCGAGAAGACTTTAAAGACCCAAGACCTAGACACTTTCGATTTCACCGGCTGGGATATCGCGCTGTTCGCCATCGGCTCGGACGCGACCAAGATCTATGCCCCCAAGGCCGCCAGCCAAGGCTGCGTGGTGATCGATAACTCGTCGCTCTATCGCTACGATCCCGAAATCCCGTTGATCGTTCCCGAAGTGAACGCCGACGATGTCGTGCGCTACAAGAACAAGAACATCATCGCCAACCCCAACTGCTCGACCGCGCAGATGGTTGTGGCGCTCAAGCCCCTGCATGACCGCGCCAAGATCAAGCGCGTGTCCCCGGTCAGGAAGTGGCCCCCAAGGTCTATCCCAAGCAGATCGCCTTCAACGTGATCCCGCATATCGACGTGTTCCTCGACAGCGGCGACACGAAGGAAGAGTGGAAGATGGTCACCGAGACTAAGAAGATCCTCGACAAGTCGATCAAGGTCACCGCGACCTGCGTGCGCGTGCCGGTCTTTGTTGGTCACTCTGAATCGATCAACGTCGAGTTTGAAGAGTTCCTCGATTGGGAAGAAGCCACCGATATCCTGCGCGAAGCGCCGGGGATCATGGTCGTCGACAAGCGCGAGGCCGGCGGCTACGTCACCCCGATCGAATGCGTGGGCGACTATGCCACCTTCATCAGCCGCATCCGTCAGGATGTCACGGTCGAGAACGGCATCAACTTCTGGTGCGTCTCGGACAACCTCCGCAAGGGTGCGGCCCTCAACGCCGTGCAGATCGCCGAGGTTCTGGGCCAGCGCTGCCTGAAGAAGGGCTAGGCTCGGGTCACCGAATAAAGCTCGTCAGCAAATGCCGCGTGTTCTTGGGGAAGGAGCACGCGGAGTGACTGGATCGAGGGCGCGAAGGTCAGGCTTTCTGCCATCTTTTCCTGTTTGGCGGCGCCAGTCTCGTCGCCAAGCTCCCTAAGAACCATCGCCAGCAGCTTCTGCAGAACTCGGTTGTCTTTGTTGGCATGGGCGAGGGCTTCGGTCACCGTCCTAGCTTTGTCGAATTGGCCGGTCAGGTAATAGCAGACCGCCAAAGGAAAGGTCCGCTCGGCCTCGAGAGGATCGTCGCTGGAAAGCGTCATGGAATATTCCAGCCTCTCGATCGCCCGCGTAAGATCATTCTTCAGGATCAGCGCTGTCGCTAACGACCCAAAGCCGATCAGATAGGTGGGGTTGAGCGCGAGGGCATTTTCGGCGTCGCGCAGGGCTGCGTCGCCATCCCCCTTGATCAGGCCGTTGAGATTTGATCGCGCGGTATGAAGGAAGTCGACCTTGGGTGCCTGCTTGATGGCAAGATTGAGCCCGTCCTCCAGTTGCCTGATCCGCTCCTGAGGCATCGCCTCATAGCTTGCCGCATGCAGCATCACATCCCCGACCGCAAGCATACCAAGGGACATGGGATCGTCGGGGGCAAGCTCGACGGCCCGCTCGATAAGCTCCAGCGCGCGCTGCCAACTGGAATAGGTTGCCCGATAGAAATTACGCGCCGCACGAGACCGCAGCTCGGAAACACTTAGCTCGTCATCGGCAAGGGCCTCGAGCCGGTTGGCATCATAGGCGTTGATCTGGATTCGAAGATCGGCGTTGATCTTGGCTGAGATCTGATCGCCAAACTCGAAGATGTCCGTAATGTCACCATCGTAGTTGCGCGAGAACAGGGTCTCGCCGGTCTCGCAGAGCGCCATCGACATATTCATCCGCGCCTTGGCACCCGAGACCCTCAGGCGGCCCCGAATCCGATAGACAGTCTTGATCCCGTCGCCCGCGCGCTCGATCGTTTTGATCCCTGACCGGCGGGAGAGGTTCATCAGGATCTGCTCGCGCAGCTCTTCGGCATGAGACCTGATATCGTCGGTGGCTGGTGCGAAGTCGAACTCCTCAACAAGGACCGTCGGCACCTCGCCCTTGGCGGCGTTGCCCTTTTTCTTCTGGGCAGGCCGCCACTGGTAGCCTTGCACCGGATAGGGAATGTTCTTGAGATCAAACGAACCCGCATCCTCGAACTGCGCCGCCAGTTGGCCGGTCAGCTGTCGGAAAAGATCTTGTGAGACCATCATCCCGCCCGGCGGCGCCTGCCCTTGCAGCCGCGAAGCAAGGTTGACCCCCGCGCCGTAGAAATCCTCGTCATCCTCGACAATCTCGCCGATATGGGCGCCGATCCTGATCTTGAGGTTCTCGTTGCCGCTCAGCGTCTGCAAAAGCTCGAGCGCACAGGCGATGCCCGCATGGACCGAGCCGAAGGCAATGATCCAGCCATCGCCCATCCGCTTGAGGATCTCGCCGCCGTGGTTGGTGGAATGGGGGCGAACATAGGTTTCGTTGAGGTCGCGCACCGCAACGATGCTGGCCTCTTCGTCCTCGGCCATCATGCGCGAATAGCCGACAACATCGGCCACCATGATTACCGCGAGACGGCTCTTCATCGCCAAACTCCCCATTCGCTGTTGGGGAGCTTACCACTACTTCGCCAAACGCAAAGCCTGATCAGATCGGAGCGAAAGCACCCGTCTCGCCATCGTAATACTCAAGACCGCCTTCGCCGATGTCGTTCCACAGGCCGTGAAGGCTCAGCATGTCGTCCTCGACGGCCGCTTTGACGAAGGGGAAGGTCATCAGGTTCTCAAGTGAGACAATCACCGCTTCTTTCTCGAGCTGGCGGGTGCGTTCCTCATCGCTGCCGGGTGTGAGGCGTTCAAAACCCGGACGGAGGATATCCATCCAGCGGCCAACAAAGCTCGATTTCTTGTCGAGCTCGGGCGCGTGGCCGGAACACATATCGTAGCACCCCTTGACCCCGCCGCAGCTCGAATGGCCCATGACGATCAGATGCGCGACCTTGAGCGAGGTCACGGCGAATTCCACCGTCGCCGAGGTGCCGTGCGGCTCGCCATCCGGCTCGTAGGGTGGCACCAGATTGGCGATATTGCGGTGAATGAAGAATTCGCCCTGATCCGCGCCAAAGATCGAGGTGACGTGAACCCGGCTGTCACAGCAGGAAATCACCATCGCGCGCGGGTGCTGCCCACCTTCGGCGAGGCGGCGATACCAGCTGCGGTTTTCGGCATAGGATGTTGCTTTCCAGCCATGGTAACGGCGGGAGAGGTATTCAGGTAGGGGTCGTGCGATTTTCATGGCCTCTCCTGTGGTTGCTTCCCTGCTTGATAGGCAGCATTTTCACGAATTTCGAGAGGTAAAACGACGCGGCGGAAATACCTTGAAAACCTTGACCCTCTATCTGGGGGATATGCACAGCAATTCTCCCGACCCTTCTGGGCGCCGCATCCAATCCTCAATTTCCCTCCTTCGGGTGACCGACAGGTTTGATGCCGATCGCGTGAAACTGGCCGAGCTTTACGCTCGCCTTGGGCGCAAGCAGGCGGCGAAACGGATCAACGAGGATCTCGATTGCATCACGAAGCTCGCGGTCCTTATTGAGGCGCGCCACGAACAGGGCCGCCATCTTGAAATTCTGGGCACCCTCGAGGTTCTTCGGGATCTGTCGGAGCAAATCGGTCTGGTGCCGATCGTTGAAGCGGCCGATGCTCTGAAAGGCGCTCTTGAAAGCGAAAACCCCTATGAAATCGGGGCAACACTGGCGCGGCTGCGCCGTGTCGCGGATCGGGCGCCCGTCGGCATCTGGCCCTACTGCAGCTAGCCCACCCTTGCGGCGGCAGTTGCATGGTCTAGAGTTGCGTCAACTCACGCAGGACAGACCATGACCCCCGCCTTTGCCCCCGATACCGCTGATGCAATTTCGCTCCTTGTCGTCGCCCCCGACACTTTGGACGACACGCTGGCCCATCTGCCGGACAACGAGGCCGCATGGGCGCGCACGCTCGGCTTTGCGGCCAAATCAGGATCGGTGGTAGTCCTGCCGGGAAAGAGCGGCAAAATTTCTCGGGCCCTTGTCGGGCTTGGCACATCCGGTGCGCGCAAACGCAACCGTTTCGCCATTGCCGCCGCCGCGGCATCGCTGCCAGAGGGCACCTACCGGCTTCATTCCAATCTCGATGTTGAAGAGTTGAACGAGGCCGCGCTCGGCTGGCTTCTGGCCGGCTACACTTTCGATCGCTACGCCAAGAAAGACGCCCCCAAGGCCCGGCTGATCGCCCCCGAAGGTGTCGATGCGGCGCGGATCGAAGCGATCGCTGCTGGCGAATTTCTGACCCGCGACCTTGTCAACACGCCCTCGTCAGACATGGGGCCGGAAGAACTCGAGGCCGCCGCACGACAACTGGCCGAGACATTCGGCGCTTCGATCAATGTGATCCGCGGCGACGATCTCCTCGCCCAGAATTTTCCGATGATCCACACCGTCGGACGCGCCTCAACCCGGGCGCCCCGGCTGATAGATATCAACTGGGGCAGCGAGGGGCCGAGCCTGACACTTGTCGGCAAGGGGGTTTGCTTTGATACCGGTGGCCTCGATTTGAAATCTGCCGCAACGATGGCACTGATGAAGAAGGATATGGGCGGGGCGGCGACCGTCCTTGGCCTTGCACGGATGATCATGGCCACCGCCCAGCCGATCCGCCTGCGCGTCCTGATCCCGGCCGTTGAAAACGCGGTCAGCGGCAATGCCTTCCGCCCCGGCGATATCCTGAAATCCCGTAAGGGCCTGACGGTCGAGATCAACAATACCGACGCCGAAGGGCGCCTCGTTCTGGCCGATGCACTGGCATTCGGGTCCGAAGCGGAGCCTGATCTGATGATCTCGATGGCGACCCTCACCGGCGCAGCCCGCGTGGCGCTTGGCCCCGATGTCGTGCCGTTCTTCACCGACAGCGACAGCGCCGGATCGGCGATCTCCAAGGCAAGCCAGAGCGTCCGCGATCCGGTCTGGCGGATGCCGTTCCATGATCCCTATGAGGCGCTCATCGAGCCCGGCATCGCCGATCTCGACAACGCGCCGGGCGGAGGCATGGCGGGGGCGATCACCGCCGCTCTGTTCCTGCGCCGCTTTGCCTCGTTGCCCTATGCCCATTTCGATATCTTCTGCTGGCAGGCAACCGCCGCGCCGGGGCGGCCGAAAGGCGGGGTGGGGCAAGGTGCGCGTGCCTTGTTCGAGGCGCTTCCCGACCTTTTGGGATTGTGATGGACCGTCGGACAACGCCCGCCAATGGCCGCGTCGCTGCGGCCGAGCTTGAGGGCGTGGTCGCGGCAGCGGCCTTTGTTGAAGGCACTCCTTCATTCGTCGCTGTTTCGGTTGCAAATCTCCTGAAGGCGCCCGACGGGCCGCGCGACAGGCAGCTGCTCTATGGCGCAAAGGTGCGTGTCCTCGAAGACCGCGAGGGCTGGAGCTTTGTTCAGGCCCCGGATGGCTATGTCGGCTATCTGGCAAGCGCCACGCTAGACGCCAAAGCCGCCGCGCCGACCCACCGGGTCATCGCCCGCGCGACCAACGCCTATGAGCGGCCCGACTTCAAATCGCCCGACCGCCTGTCCCTACCATTCGGCGCCGCCGTTGCGGTCAGCCGGATCGAGGATCGCTACGCCGAAACACCCCTTGGATACATCCCGGTGGTTCATCTCGGCCCCATTTCTGAAGGTTTCAGCGATCCGGTCGAGGTCGCACGCTTGCATCTCGGAGCGCCCTACCTCTGGGGCGGAAACTCAACCTTCGGTCTCGATTGCTCAGGGCTCGTTCAGGCCTCGCTTCTAGCTTGCGGCATCCCCTGCCCCGGCGACAGCGATATGCAGAGCGCCGAAGTGGGCGAGCCAATCGCAAAAGACGAATCCCTTCAAAGCGGTGATCTAATCTTCTGGAAGGGCCATGTGGCCATGATGACTGGACCAGACTGCATGATCCACGCCAACGCCACCCACATGGCGGTTGTCGAAGAGGATTTCGCTCAGGCCAGCGCCCGCATCGCCGCCAAGGGCGATGGCGCAATCATCGCGCGACGGCGTCCTTGATCAGTCGACCACGCGGATCAGCTTGCGCTCGAGTATGGCAAGCACCTGCCGCAGATCGTTGCCCCGCTTGAGAACCTGCCCCTCGGCGCCAATCAGCGCATATTGGCCCTGTTTCATCCGCAGGCTTGGCCGCTTTTCGATCCGATAAAGCGGCGTCTCGGCTGTGCGCCTGAATACCGAGAAAACCGCCACATCGCGCAGGCAGGAAATGCCGTAGTCGCGCCACTCGCCAGCGGCGACCATGCGGCCATAGAGGCTAAGGATCACACCGAGCTCGGTGCGGTGAAAGGCCACCTGATCTTGCAGAACGCCCGTGAAAGTGATCGGAGGCTGGATCGTCATGGTTTCAGAGTTGCTCCAAACCCCGCGCAAATCAAGCCCGCCCTGTTTCCGCCACACAATGACCCAACGCAAAACATCAAGACGCCATTTGCGCGCCGCAGTCGGCCCTCAGCTTCACACCACAACCACAAATACCCGGTGTCGTGGCGCAACAGCCCCCACCCAAAGCTGCGGCACCGGGAATTTGCGGCTAGAACCCTCGGCGAAGTCCGAGGGTTTTGTTTTTCAGCCACACCAGATGCGCCGGATCACATCGGCCTCATCGAGATCGAAATTGATCCGCTCGGGCACGAAATCCATTGTCACTGGGGTATCGGGTCGGATGACCCGCACCCGCCCCAGAATCGGCACCTTCTCAAGCGCGGCGGCCGGCTCACCAATCAGGCCCCCGTGCGGGCGCGCCTCGCAGCTGTCCTCGGCCGGCTCGGGAACCGGCGGCCCGCGAAACGCCGGCTCGGTCACGCAGGCCGCAAGAAGCATCAGGGCAAGAGAGGCAAACCGAAGGGTCATAGGTCGACTATCGGCCTTGTGACGCGTTTCAGGCAAGAGCGGACGCAAGCAGAGTTGTCTTGCGCCATGTGGGAGCGCTAGGCTCGGCGGAAATTGTCGGGAGGATATATTATGAGAACTCGTGCCGCCGTTGCCTTGGCCGCTGGAAAACCGCTTGAAATCATGGACGTCAACCTCGAAGGGCCGAAGGCCGGCGAGGTCTTGATCGAGGTAAAGGCCACCGGCATTTGCCACACCGACGAGTTTACCCTTTCCGGCGCCGATCCCGAAGGGCTTTTCCCCGCGATCCTTGGCCATGAAGGCGCGGGCGTTGTTCTTGAAGTCGGCCCCGGCGTCACCAGCCTCAAGCCCGGCGACCACGTGATCCCACTTTACACGCCCGAGTGCCGCGAGTGCGAATATTGCCTCAACCCCAAAACCAACCTCTGCCAGTCGATCCGCTCGACCCAAGGGCAAGGCCTCATGCCCGATGGCACGAGCCGCTTTTCGATGCTCGATGGCACGCCGATCCTGCACTACATGGGCTGTTCGACCTTCTCCAACCACACCGTCCTGCCCGAGATCGCGCTCGCCAAGGTCCGCCCCGACGCGCCTTTCGACAAGATCTGCTATATCGGCTGCGGCGTGACGACCGGCATCGGCGCGGTGATTAACACCGCCAAGGTCGAGATCGGCAGCCGCGCCATCGTTTTCGGCCTTGGCGGCATTGGCCTGAACGTCATTCAGGGCCTGCGCCTTGCCGGGGCCGACCAGATCGTCGGCGTCGATATCAACCCCTCGAAGAAAGCGATGGCCGAACGCTTCGGCATGACCGATTTCGTCAACCCGACCGAGGTTGAGGGCGATCTGGTGCCCTATCTGGTGAACCTCACCAAAGGCGGCGCCGATTACACCTTCGACGCCACCGGCAACGTCAAGGTCATGCGCACCGCTCTGGAAAGCGCCCACAAGGGTTGGGGCGAGTCGATCATTATCGGCGTGGCTCCGGCGGGCGCCGAGATCAGTACGCGGCCTTTCCAGCTCGTCACCGGCCGCAGCTGGCGCGGCACGGCCTTTGGCGGCGCGCGCGGGCGCACGGACGTTCCGAAAATCGTCGATTGGTACATGGAGGGCAAGATCGAGATCGACCCGATGATCACCCACACAATGTCCCTCGATGAGATCAACACCGGCTTTGATCTCATGCACGAGGGCAAGTCGATCCGGTCGGTGGTGGTTTATTGACCTCAAGCCCTATCGAGCGCGTTTCGAGACACCTCGCGAAAGACTTCGCGTGGTACGGCATAGCTCTGTCATCGCCGACAGGCCGACGGGTGGCCTTCTCGACGCACAAGACGATCGAGGCACGAAAGGACGGTATCTTTCGCTGTGCGTCAATCTCGAAATGGGTGACAGGACAAACGGCTGCTCTCGCATTGATCGACAAATATGGCGAGAACGCTGGAGACTTGCCGATCGAGGATCTGCTCGGCTTCCCGTTCCGCCATCCCGGCGCGCCGGATCATCCCGTGACAGTTGGCGAGGTCGCGGCCCATTGTGCCGGATTGACGGATGCCAGCGGCTACCTTGTGCCGTTCGACATGCCAATGCGGGACTGGCTCTTTGCCAAAGGCGGGGATGTTTGGTCCAAGAACCTGCCCGGAATAGCTTTCGAATACTGCAACCTCGGCTACGTTCTACTTGCGGCAGCGGCAGAAGAAGCGGCCGGCGAGCCTTTCGATGTTCTGGCACAGCGTCTTGTCCTCGGACCGATCGGGGTGCGAGCCGGGTTCAATTGGGCGGGGCTTGAGCCAGACGAGAGAGCACTCGCGGCGGCGCTCTATAGAAAGACCAAAAACGGTTTCGCGGCCCAAATCGATACCTCAGTCTCACCAAATGGCCCCATCGGGCCGGATGGAACGGAAATTGCCGTGGCCGGGGATGCATCCGGCCAACACGTCTCGCGGTTTTCGCCCCAAGGCGGGTTGCGGGTATCCCTGAACGGGCTTTTGGCTCTCGCCGAAGCGCTCCCGAACGGGGTCAATTCGATGCTCTGGCGGGCTCCGGCCGACAGGCACCAGCGACCAAATGATGTTTTCGGAGACTATGGTTGGGGCCTCATGACCCTCGACAATCCCGCGATCTATCCACGCCCGCTCATCGGCCACTTTGCCATCGCCTACGGCTTTCTCGGTGGCATCTGGTGGGATGATGCGCGGCAAGCGGCCATTGCCTATGGTCTCAACGGGTTGCCTGAAGGAGATGACAGCGACGACCTGCATCCCGAAGAGGCCGAGATATTTGCCGCAGTCGCGCAAGAGCTCGGCTGACGGTTCGCCCTTGCACCCGGGGATTCCCTGACTAGCTTTGAGACAAGCAGTTCAGGACACAGCCATGATCCCCGGGACCACCTTCCGCCGCCGTTTCCGCGACCTTTCCGAGCAAGAGATCCTCGCGCTTGCCATCTCGTCCGAAGAGGACGACGCGCGGATTTATCGCTCCTATGCCCAGCGCCTGCAGGCCGAGTTTCCGGCCTCTGCGGCGGTGTTCAACGCCATGGCCGAGGAAGAGGACGATCACCGCGCCCGCCTGATCGAGGTTCACAAGGCCCGCTTTGGCGATGTGATCCCGCTGATCCGGCGCGAGCACGTTTCGGGCTATTACGCCCGCCGCCCGGTTTGGCTCGTGGAAAACCTGAGCCTGCCGAAAATCCGCGAAGAGGCGGCGCAGATGGAGCGGGATGCCGAGCGATTCTATCTCTCCGCCGCCGCCCGCACCACCGATGCGGACACGCGCAAGCTCTTGGGCACGCTCGCCGCCGCCGAGGCCTCGCACCAGCACAAGGCGGGCGAGTTGGAGGCCGCGCATATGGTGGATGATGCCCGCTCGGAAGAAGAACAGGCCGCGCATCGCCAGTTCGTGCTGACATGGGTGCAGCCGGGTCTCGCGGGGTTGATGGATGGCTCGGTCTCGACGCTGGCGCCGATCTTCGCCACCGCCTTTGCCACCCAAGACACCTGGACGACCTTCCTCGTGGGCCTTGCCGCCTCGATCGGCGCGGGCATCTCGATGGGCTTTACCGAGGCCGCCTCGGACGATGGCCAGATCTCGGGCCGTGGCTCGCCCTTCAAGCGCGGCGTTGCGGCCGGTGTGATGACCACGGTCGGCGGCCTCGGCCACGCGCTGCCCTATCTCATCAGCGACTTCTGGACGGCGACCTTCATCGCCTTTGCCGTGGTCTTCGTCGAGCTTTGGGCCATCGTCTGGATCCAGAACCGCTATATGGAAACGCCGTTCCTCAGGGCCACCTTTCAGGTGGTCCTCGGCGGCGCACTTGTTTTCGCAGCGGGCGCCCTGATCGGCTCCGGCTGACGGTTCCGCTTGGCGAAATTAGGCGCTAGAAGGGCGCAACGATGGAGCCCACAATGAGCCGACCCAAACCTGTTGTCCTTTGTATCCTCGACGGCTGGGGCAAGCGCGACGACCCGACTGCGAATGCCCCGCTTCTGGCGAATACGCCGACCTTCGACCGGCTTCTGGCCACCTGCCCCCATGCTGAGCTCATCACCCACGGCCCCGATGTTGGCCTGCCGACCGGCCAGATGGGCAATTCCGAGGTGGGCCATACCAATATCGGCGCGGGCCGCGTTGTGGCTATGGATCTTGGTCAGATCGACCTCTCGATCGAGGATGGCAGCTTTGGCCAGCGCCCCGCGCTGCAAGGCTTCATCTCCAAGATGAAGGCTTCGGGCGGCACCGCGCATCTCATCGGCCTCGCCTCGCCCGGCGGCGTCCACTCGCATCAGGCCCATATCGCCGAGGCGGCGCGGGTGATCCGCGAGGCCGGCATCCCCGTGGCAATCCACGCCATCACCGATGGCCGCGACGTGGCGCCGAAATCGGCTGTCGGGCAGGTCGAGGCTCTGGAAGCCGCTTTGCCTGAGGGGGCCAAGATCGTCACAGTCGTGGGCCGCTACTTCGCGATGGACCGCGACAATCGCTGGGAGCGGGTCGAACAGGCCCATCGGCTGATGGTCGAGGGCAAGGGCGTTGCTCCCGCCGCCCAAAGCGCCACCGCCGCCATCGAGGCGGGCTATGCGGATGGCAAGACCGACGAATTTCTGCCCGCGACCGTAATCGGCAATTTCGCGGGGATGAAAGAGGGCGACGGTCTCTTCGCCCTCAACTTCCGTGCCGACCGGATGCGCGAGATCCTCGCCGCCATCGGCGATCCAGCGTTCGCGGCCTTTGATGTGTCGGGTCGCCCCCGCCTGAACGCGATGCTCGGCATGGCCGAGTATTCCGACCAGCACAACGCCTATATGGACACGGTTTTCCCGAAAGAGGCGATCGTCAACACGCTGGGCGAATGGGTGGCCAAACAGGGTATGACCCAGTTCCACCTCGCCGAGACCGAGAAATACCCGCACGTCACCTTCTTTCTCAACGGCGGCAAGGAAGCCCCCGAGCCGGGCGAGGATCGCTACATGGCCCCTTCGCCCAAGGTCGCGACCTATGATCTTCTGCCCGAGATGTCGGCCGAGGAGGTCACCGATCATTTCGTCGGCGCCATCGAGGCGGGCTATGACCTGATCGTGACCAACTATGCCAACCCCGACATGGTCGGCCATACCGGCGATCTCGGGGCCGCGATAAAGGCCTGCGAGGCGGTGGATCAGGGCCTTGCCCGTGTTGTCGCCGCGCTTGAGAAGGCGGGCGGCGCGATGATCGTCACCGCCGACCACGGCAACTGCGAGGTGATGGTCGATCCCGTCACGGGCGGGCCGCATACCGCGCATACGCTCAATCCGGTTCCTGTGATCCTCTACGGCGGACCCGAGGGTGCTTCGCTCTGTAACGGTCGATTGGCCGACCTTGCGCCTACGCTGCTCGACCTGATGCAGCTGCCCCAGCCCGCCGAGATGACCGGCCGGAGCCTGATCGTCGGATGACGCGGGCACTTGCCCTTCTCTTCATGCTATGGGCCGCGCCGCTCGCGGCCCAGAATAGCCCTGCCGAGGCGGCGAAGGCGGCCGCAGAACAGCTTGCCGCTGCCGCCGACCTGCTTGCCGCCGCCGAGGGCGGGCGCGATCGGGTGGCGGCACTGACCGCTACGGTTCAGGCCTATGAGGCGGGCCTAGTGGCCCTACGGGATGGCCTACGCCGCGCCGCAATCCGGCGTCATGCCCTCGAGGCCGAGCTGGCCGCGAAAAGCGACGAGGTGGCCCAATTGCTCGGCGTTCTCGAGACGATGGGCCGGGCGCCTGCGCCGCTCCTTCTGTTGCATCCCCTCGGGCCCACTGGAACGGCGCGGTCGGGGATGCTTCTGGCCGACGTGACCCCTGCACTGCAAGCGCGTGCCGAAGCGCTGAAGGCGCAACTCGACGAATTGGCGATCCTGCAGGCCCTACAAGAGGACGCCGCAGGGCGCCTCGCACTCGGGCTTGACGGGGCACAAGAGGCCCGCATCGCCCTGACCACCGCCATCCAGGACCGCACCGACCTGCCGATGAGCTTCATCGAAGATCCGGTTCAGACCGCCCTATTGATCGCCTCCGCCGAAACCCTCGATGCCTTCGCCTCGTCGCTTGGCGACCTGCCGGTCGGTCAGGATGGTGCGCCTTCCGCCACAGCGGCAGGGGACTTGCCGCTGCCTGTATTCGGGACGGTCCTGAGGAAATTTGGTGAAACCGATGCAGCTGGTGTCTCGCGCCCCGGCATCGTCATAGCCACTCGTCCTCGAGCGCTTGTGACCACGCCCATTGCCGCGACCCTGCGTTTTCAGGGGCCGCTGCTCAGCTACGGCAACGTTGTCATTCTTGAACCGGCGGCTGGAATTCTGCTCGTTCTTGCCGGCCTTGCCGAGACTTTCGGTGAAACGGGCGAAATCCTACCGGTCGGGGCACCTGTCGGGCTGATGGGTGGCGAATCCCCGGCAGTTGACGCAATTTTGCGTGAAACCGACCAGGGCAGCGGCGCTCAGGCCAATGAGACCCTTTATCTCGAGGTCAGAGAGGGGCAAGGTCCGGTCAACCCCGCGATATGGTTCGCGTATGAGTGAGATAGGATTCGATATGAAGAAATTTGCCCTGGCCGCTGCAACTGGCTCGGTGCTTGGTCTTCTGGCAACCACGCAGATCGCGGGCCCGCTGATCGCGCAGGAAGCCGACCGCAACACCTCGGTCTA
>RFZI01000036.1 GCA_009920775.1 Paracoccaceae bacterium
GAAGGGTTAAGAACTGCCAGGTGGTGTGGGGGACCAGTTCGAAAGCCCAGAATTATCTACAAAAAACACGCATTAAAACAATAGGTTAATTAATAACCGTTTCTAGGCAGAAGAAAAAGAAAGAAAACTAAACTGTATCTATAAGAGTAACTCTAAGGGTAACTGTGAGTAGCTTGGAGAGTAACTGTAGGTATCTGTGAGTGATGACTTGAGGGTAGCTTCAAGGGATGACTATTAAAACGACGACGACTGATAAATCCATCCAAGATACCTGTTCTTATCTAGGTGATCAGATTCTTAGAGAAAAAGGTAGCGTAGGCTGCTGGTTTCTGTGAGGTGTCTTTAAGGGAACCTCTCGGCGTATTTTGGCGAAAAAATCTGTAAGGGTATACAAACGTGCCCCTCCCGGCCTACCCCCCTCGGCACTCTCTGTTTGGGTCAAGCAACTCAAAGGTAGCCTATAGTGGTCTTAAGTGAACCCTCAGGCTTCTGTAATAAAAGCAGGAAGACCAAGACGGGGATCAGATTGTGGTCTCTTCAGTACTGACCAAATTACTGACCAAAATGTGCCTACTTGTGTCAAACTAGGTCTCTCGATACCCAATAAACATTGAGGGCTGTCTTAGAGATAGCGCTGCACAAGAGCACTAAACCTCTCTGGGGGCACCATTTCCAAGAGAATCCCAAAGCTCTCTCGCAGTCATCTTACTGATATCCCTCGCTAATTCCTGTCCGATGTCTTGTCGGCTACTGCGAGTGACCGCGAAGAGGGCCTTCAAGTGCTAGTTGCTCGGTCCAACCACGTCTTTAGAACCTCCAGCGGATACCCAGACCCGTAAGACTGACCAATCCCAGAGGGAGACCATCCACCGATTTGGTCGGCAACTTCAGTTGGACATTCGACAGCACGAAGACGATCTCTCATCGAGTGCCTGAAGCTGTGCATTGTGCAGCCCTTTGGAACGTAGAGCCTTAGCCATTTGTTCAGAGCGGCGCTAGCCGTGTCTGCAGACGAGGTTGAGGTCTTGTTGTACCTCGGGAAGGCAAAGGGGCTACTCTCGACCCCAGACACGGTCCTACGCGCTGCCCAGAGGGCCATACCTGTAAGTGGGACCAATCTCTCGCTGCTGGCCGTCTTTAACCGCCGCCAAGGATGCTTTTGGATCACCACGTGGGGCGCTGGACCATTTAGGTCTTTGAAGTCGTCTTTGAGAAGTCCAGTTGCCTCCGCAAGGCGCATCCCTGTGTCTGAGACCAAGGCGATCAGCCACCGAAGGTCATCGTCCATCAAGCGACACTGGCGTTGGACCCTCTTCAAGTCGGTCAAGGGGATTGGTTGGCGTTCTTTGACCCCAGCGGATCGATCATAATAGACGCCTGTAAAAGGGTTGCGGATATCGAGCGCGTGTTCTGAGATCGCGAAGTTTACCACTGCGCGGATGTAGGAAAAATTGCGGGTAACTGTAGATCCCGACATCCCCCGAGCTAAGAACCAGTCACGAAGCTGAAGCGCATCTCGTCTCAAGTATTGATCCAAGGGCTTATTGCCGATCGCTTCGACCACGTAGCCAATGTTGCGATGTCCTGCCGCGACAAAGGTCTTTGCGCGGCCATTGCCGTTCAATCGCAGATAAAACTCGAGGGCATCCGACAAAGTGGGGCACGAACTCGAAAAAAAATCGGGAGACGCCTTCGAAATCACTTCAGGGCTTTCCTGAATTTTTTTCGAAGATGACCTCACAAGAGCCAGTCCTGGCACCGACCGATCTGCTAGCCGCAGCTGCGCCCAGTAGGCCTCAAGGTTAGTACTCGCAGCGCGAGCCAAAGACCGAGCTCTCTGGGGTGAACTTGTCCTCAATCCCAGCACCACTCTTGGATAGCTGTAATGCTTCTCAACGTCTCGTGGGACACGCCTTGAGAAGTAGAAATACCCACCTCGGACAAAGGTGTAGGGAATCGAAATGGTCAGTAATTTGGTCTGCACTTCGCGGTCACTCGCAGTAGCCGACAAGACATCGGACAGGAATTAGCGAGGGATATCAGTAAGATGACTGCGAGAGAGCTTTGGGTTTCTCTAGGAAAGTGGTGCCCGGGGGCGGAATCGAACCACCGACACGAGGATTTTCAATCCACTGCTCTACCCCTGAGCTACCCGGGCACGGGAAACGGGCCGGTCAGGTGGGGATCGTTCGAAGGGATCGCATAGCGCTCGCCGAGCCAGCGGGAAAGATCCACGTCCGCGCAGCGTTTCGAACAGAAGGGGCGATAGTCTTTGGCCGTGTCTTTTCCGCAGATCGGGCAGGCCATCAGGCCAGCCCCGCCAGCATCTGGGCCGTGTTCAGCCGCTCGCGTTTGCGTTGCAGCTCGAAGAGGCCCATCTGCGTCCAGCCGACGAGCGAGGTTTCGATCGGGTCGTTCTTGAACGAGGCCCGCAGCGATTGCTCGACCTGCTTGCGGTGCGCCTTCGACATCGGCGCGAAATCGACGGCGATCTGGCCGCCGAGGCCGCGCAGGCGCAGGGCGCGCGGCAGGGCGCGGCAGGCAGCGAGGTTGGCTTTCAGGGCCGCGGCGGGCGAGGTATCGCCGCCGGTGTTCACATCAACCGCGACAAGGGCGCGGGTGGCTTCGACATACATCGTCCCCTCGCCCAAGCTCACTAGCGGGCCTTTCAGCGCCTCGATCTGGTCAAGGATAACGTGGGTGGCGAAAGAGCCTTCGTCGGTGATGACCTCGGCCGGGATCGTCCATTCGCGCCATGCAAGGACATGGGGGCCGTCGCCTTCGGTGAGAGCCTCGGGCTCGGTGCCTTCGGCGTCGGCCATCACGGCATCGGCAAGGTCGGCCATGGCGGCGATGTCTTCGGCGATCTCGTCGTCGTCGGCGCCTGCGCAGGAGGAACGCAGGATCAACCCGTCCTCGCCTTCCATCACCGCACGGGCAAGGCCCAGAAGGCGGTCGCGCTCGTCCTCGTCGTCGATCTGGCGGCTGATGTTGATGCCGGGCGCGCCGGGGGTGACGATGGCGTAGCGGCTTTTGAAAAGGATGCGGTCGGTGACGGGGATGGCCTTGCCGCCCTCGGCATAGCCGGTGACCTGCACCAGCATCGGCTGGCCGGGCTTGAGGCCCTTGCCCTGCCGCAGGAAGGCGGTCTCGCCATCGGGCAGGCGCAGCATCATGCCACCCTGCCCTTTCAAGGGCCGGTCACAGATGGCGCGGAAGATCGCGCCGGGGCGCGGGGCGCTGTCGTCGTCGATCAGAAGATCGTCGAGCTTGCCGTCTGAGACGAGGGCCGCGGCTTCGCGCCCGCCGATATGGTCGAGAAGGATCGAACGGCCCTTCATGCTTTGTCTCCGTAAAGAGGATAGCCCGCGGCCACCAGAAGCCCTGCGGTCTCGGCAAGGGGCAGGCCCACGACGCAGGTGAACGAGCCGGTGATCCACGGGATGAAGGCGCCGGCGGGGCCTTGGATGGCATAGCCGCCGGCCTTGCCTCTCCAATCGCCGCTCGCGATATAGGCGTTCACCTCGGGGTTGGAGAGAAGCTTCATCGCCACGGTCGTCTGCACGTCCTTGACCCAGATCTTCTCGCCCCGCTTGACCGACACGGCCGTGATGACCTTGTGGCGACGACCCGAGAGCAGGTGCAGGAATTCAGCGGCCTCGCCTTCGTTCTCGGGCTTGCCGAGGATGCGGCGGCCCAGCGCCACGGTCGTATCGGCGCAAAGGACGATCTCGCCCTCCGCGGCGGGCACAGCCATAGCCTTGGCCCGCGCCAGCCGCTTGACATAGTCGCGCGGCAGCTCGGCCTTGAGCGGCGTCTCGTCGATATCGGGGGGGCGCACGGCATCGGGCGTAGCGCCGATCTGCGCCAGAAGCTCCAGCCGCCGCGGCGATCCGGAGCCCAAGATCAGCCGCAGCCCGCTATCGGGCCGTTCGGTGCTCACTTGAAGCGATAGTTGATCCGACCTTTGGTCAGATCGTAGGGGGTCATTTCCACCTGAACCTTGTCGCCAGCCAGAACGCGGATGCGGTTCTTGCGCATCTTGCCTGCCGTATGCGCGATGATCGTATGGCCGTTTTCCAGCTCGACCAGGAATGTCGCGTTCGGCAGAAGTTCCTTCACGACACCGGGGAATTCGAGCAGTTCTTCCTTGGCCATGTGATCTCCTGAGTGTGACCGTTCGCCAAATTTCGCGAACGGCGCCTAAATGCGCCCAAAGAACCCGTTTTTCAAGCGATAATCAGCGGAAGGGCCGGGTCGTGACGGAATTGACGCGGTGATCCTGTTCCGGCCAATGGGCGAAGTTGTTGACCTGACCGGAGGTGCGCGAGGCCGAGATGCGGGCGGGGTCGACCTCGGCGATCACCCAGCCCTCGGCATCAACAGCTCCTTGGGCGATGATTCCGTTCTGCGGCAGGCCGTAGTCGGGCGCGCAGAAGATGGCGGCCGAGCCTGTGCCTTGCTCGAGAAGCGGGCAGTCTTCCACCGGCCCCAGAACCGGGGAATGGACGATCAGGCATTGGCTTTCGATCGCGCGGGCACGGCAGGATTGGCGCACGCGGGTATAGCCCGCCTCAAAGTCGGTGGCGGAGGGCACGAGGATGATATCGGCGCCCCGCTCGACAAGGGCGCGGGTGAAGAGCGGAAACTCGCTGTCATAGCAGATCTGGATGCCGATCTTGCCGAAGGGGGTCTCGAAGAGCTTGTTCTCCTGCCCCGGCGCAAGGCTGATCGCCTGACGTTCCCACGGGGTCGGCACGAGCTTGTCATACCAGTCGATGCCGCCTTCCGGAGAGAGGAAATAGGATCGGTTTACAATGCCCTGAGCCGCTCGGGCCATCAGAGATCCGGCAAGTATATAGACACCGTATCTCTGCGCGAGCCTTGCGTGGAGCTGCACCCATCCCTCGGCCGCATCTGCCACACGCTCGGCCCATGCGACAGCCCAGAGGCCCTTGGGCCGTTCGCCGATCATCGCCGCTTCGACGCCGCCGTATTCGGGGAATACAAGGATCTGTGCCCCGGCATTGGCTGCATCGGCCACCCAAGCCTCGAGCCTTGCCTCGAGCGAAGCCTGATCGGCGTGCCAAACCGGACGATAGACAGATGTTGCGATCTTCATTCTGCCGGGCCTCCGAACTGTTCATTTCCGGCCTCGGTCGGTGGACCAAAGCGCTCGATCAGGCGGGCGATGATCTGGTCGCGTGTCTGGCGATAGCTCACGAGCCGCGCCTCACGCCCCTCGCCAAGGCCGGTCGGATCGAGGACGGGCCAGTATTCCACATCGAGATGATAAAAGCGTGTGAGGTCGAGCGCGCGGCGCTGGCTCGCAGGCGAAAGCGCCAGCACCAGATCGAAGGACGACAGGTCGTCGCCCCACTCCTGCATCTCGTCGAACGAGCGCGAGCGGTGACGCGACAGCTCGACCCCGATCTCCTGACAGACAGCCACGGCAAACCCATCGATCTCGAGGTCGTTATGGACCCCGACCGACTGAATATAGCAGGCCTGACCGTAGAACTTCTTCATGATCCCCTCGGCCATAGGCGAGCGGACCGCGTTGTGATCGCAGCAGAACAAGACAGATTGCGGCAGGGCGCTGGGGCTCTTGTCTGCCTCCATCCTAGCCCCCGAAGTGCAGAACGCAGATCAGGGTGAAGAGGCGGCGGGCGGTGTCGGTGTCGACCTCGGCCTTGCCTTCGAGGCGCTCTTGCAGCACGCGGGCGCCTTCGTTGTGGATGCCGCGGCGGGCCATGTCGATGGTTTCGATCTGGCTCGGGGCGGCGGTTTTCACCGCGTCGAAATAGCTTTCGCAGATCTGGAAGTAATCCTTCACCACCTGCCGGAACGGCCCGAGCGAGAGGTGAAACTCTCCGGCGGGCGTCTCGTCCTCGGTGGCGATGCCAAAGACGAGGCGGCGATCGCGGATCGACAGGTGGAGCTTGTATGGCCCCGGTGGCACCTCGCGCCCCTCGCGGGCGGGCAATGCGAAGCTGTTGGCCTCAAGAAGATCGAACATCGCCACACGACGTTCCTGCTCGATCTCGGGGGTCGGGGCCGGGAGACCGGAATCGTCAAGCTCGATATGGATGATTTTTGACATGGCCTATCCCTTGTTCAGCCGGTCAAGCCGGGCGCGGACCGAAAGGCCATGCGCCTCGAGGCTTTCCGATTTCGCCAGCGTTTCGGCGGCAGGACCAATAGCACGCAGCGCTTCGGGGGTCATCCGCGAGAGGGTCGTGCGTTTGAGGAAATCCATCACCGAAAGCCCCGACGAGAACCGCGCCGAACGGGCCGTGGGAAGAACGTGGTTCGGCCCGCCGATGTAATCGCCGATCGCTTCGGGCGTCCAGCCACCGATGAAGATCGCGCCCGCGTGGCGGATACGGGCGGCAAGGGCGTCGGCATCCGCGACACAAAGCTCTAGGTGCTCGGGGGCGATCCGGTCGGCGAGGCGGACCGCCTCATCCAGATCGCGCACGGTGATCACCGCGCCAAATTCGCGCCAGCTGGCCCCGGCGATGGCGCGGCGCTCGAGGGTCTCGAGGCGCTTGTCGACTGCGGCAGCGACGGCGCGGCCAAAGGCGGCGTCGGTGGTGATCAGGATCGACTGGGCGCTTTCGTCATGCTCGGCTTGGCTCAGAAGATCGAGGGCGATCCAGTCGGGATCGTTGTCGCCATCCGCAATGACGAGGATTTCCGAGGGGCCGGCAATCATGTCGATGCCGACCTTGCCGAAAACACGCCGCTTGGCGGCCGCGACGAAAGCGTTGCCGGGTCCGGTGATCTTGTCGACCGGAGCGATGGTCTCGGTGCCATAGGCGAGCGCGGCAATCGCCTGAGCCCCGCCGATGCGGTAGACCTCGTCGACACCGGCAAGGCGGGCGGCAAGGAGGACGAGCGGATTGGCTTGCCCGTCGGGCGTCGGAACGGTGATGGCAAGGCGATCCACACCGGCGACCTTGGCCGGGATCGCGTTCATCAGGACGGAGGAGGGATAGGAGGCCAGCCCCCCGGGCACATAGAGCCCGGCCGCCTCGACGGCAGTCCAACGCCAGCCAAGGGTGGCGCCAGCATCATCGGTCCAGCTCGCATCATCCGGCATCTGGCGGGTGTGATAGGCGCGAATGCGCTCCGCAGCGAGCTCAAGCGCCGCCCGTTCGGCTGCAGGAACATTGGCGCAGAGCTGGTCGATCTCTGTGTCAGAGAACCGAAGCGTTTCGGGTGTCAGTGTCAGCCGGTCAAACTTGGCCGTCAGCTCGATCACCGCCGCATCGCCGCGAGACCGCACATCGGCAATGATCGAAGCGACAATGGCATCGACGTCGGGGCTATCCTCACGCTTCATCCCAAGAAGGCGGGTGAACGCCACCTCGAAATCGGGGCTCGCTGACTCAAGAAATTGCGGCATGATCATCTCCTGTTCCAGTCCTGATAACGAGCGCGGCGCGAGGCTTCAATGGCGGGAGGAGAAAGGGGGCGCTGCCCCCTCGCGCTGCGCGCTCACCCCCGAGATATTTATGGGCCTCGGAGAAGCACATCCATTTCCTCTCAGAGGCCCAAAAGTATCCCGGGGTGAATGGCCGCAGGCCAGAGGGGCAGAGCCCCTCAGGCGCCGTGATCGGGCGTCTTGTGGGAAGGTGCGATATAGGGGCGGGTCACGTCTTTGAGGACGATCTCGAGCGCCTCGACTTCCAAAGCGATGGCGCCATCGCCTGCGAGGGTCAACTCCACCGTGCCGGTGCCGTCTTCGCCGGGCGCGAAGGCGACAGACAGGATCGACAGGATCGTGTCGGCATCGCTCCGGTCGATTCCCTGAGAGCGGACCTTCATCACGTCTTCGACGGCCAGAACAGATTGCACGCGTTCAACCGGGCGGCCGCGTTTGGCGGCGGCGTCGGTGTCTTCCCAGCGAAAGCGGTTGAGGAGGAGTGCGAAGCGGCGCTCTTTCGGCAGCCAGCGCATTTCCGAGCCGGGGAAGATCGCATCCTGAACCAGCGCAGAGAGGACCGAGAGATCCTCGGCGTCGAGCGCCTTCAGGCGCAGCGGGGCTTCGCCTGCGTCTTCGAACCGTGCGTCCTCGCTCACTCGCCCTTCATCCTTTCGATCGAGGCGCCCACAGCGCTCAGTTTCTCTTCGACGTGCTCATAACCGCGATCAAGATGATAGACGCGGGCGACGCGGGTTTCACCCTCGGCGGCAAGGCCTGCGAGGATGAGCGAGACCGAAGCGCGCAGGTCGGTCGCCATCACGGGCGCGCCGCGCAGGCGTTCGACGCCTTTCACCGTGGCCACGCCGCCATGCACGTCGATCTGGGCGCCCATGCGCATCAATTCCGGCGCGTGCATGAAGCGGTTCTCGAAGATTGTCTCTTCGAGGTGGCTTTCGCCCGAGGCGGTGCACATGAGCGCCATCATCTGCGCCTGAAGGTCGGTCGGGAAGCCGGGGAAAACCTCTGTCTTGACGTTCACCGCGCGGATGCGGCCGTTCTTGCGGGCGACCTTGAGGCCATTGGGGGTCTCGGTGATCGACACACCCGCCTCATCGAGTTTTTCGCAGAAGGATTGCAGAAGGTCGGTGCGTCCGCCGATCAGCTCGACCTCACCGCCCGCGATCACTGGAGCGATCATATAGGTGCCAAGCTCGATCCGGTCTGTGACGACCTGATGGGTCGCGCCGTGCAGGCGGTCGACACCTTGGATGGTGATGGTCGAGGTACCCTCGCCCTCGATTTGGGCGCCCATCGCTCGCAGGCATTTCACCAGATCGACGATCTCCGGCTCGCGGGCCGCGTTCTTCAGGACGGTCGTGCCTTTGGCGAGCGTCGCCGCCATGACGATATTCTCGGTCGCGCCCACCGAAGCAAAGCGCAGCTCGACCACGGCGCCTTTGAGGCCGCCTTTGGTCTTGGCGTGAAGGTAGCCGTCGCGCAGTTCGATCTCGGCGCCCAGCGCCTCGAGGCCAGTGATGTGGATATCCATCGGGCGGGCGCCAATGGCGCAGCCGCCGGGCAGCGAGACGGTGGCATGGCCTTCCCGCGCCAGAAGCGGGCCGAGGACCAGATTCGAAGCGCGCATTTTGCGAACAATTTCATAGTCGGCAGTGGTCGAGGCGAGATTATAGCTCGAGAGCGTGATCACCTGCCCGCCCTGCATCGAGGCAACCTCGGTGCCGAGCGATTGCAGAAGCTGGCTCATGGTGCGGATGTCCGAGAGGCGCGGCACGTTGGTGAGCGTCAGCGGCTCTTCGGTCAAAAGCGTGGCCGGCATCAGCGTTAGTGCCGCGTTCTTGGCGCCCGCGATGCGAATCTGGCCGTGAAGGGGCGTGCCGCCCCGAACAATAATGGAATCCATGCCTGCCTACTCTTCCCTCAATGGCGAGGCTTCTTCGGCCTCTGCCTCCATGTCAATCTCTTGGCCCGATGCCGCGCGCGCGCGCGCCTGAGCCTTGCGCCGGGCCATATTGGCCTTGAGCGCCGCCTTGAGCCTGTCGTCGCGGCTCGCGCCCGGCTTGGCCCCGGTTTTCGGGCTTGAATTCTTCGTCATGGCCCCCGTGTTAAAGGAAGGTGCAAAAACCGTCCAGAGAGGGCTTGCACGTCCAGCGGATTGCCGCTAATCCCCCGCCTCACGGACGCTGCGGTAGCTCAGTGGCAGAGCACTCCCTTGGTAAGGGAGAGGTCGAGAGTTCAATCCTCTCTCGCAGCACCATCTCCTCACAAGACAGTCGACGTCGCCCCTCGGGGGCCGCCCCTAGCTATGCCCGATATCCCGCCTCGCCACGGCGGTGGCTTTGATGATCGCGAATATCTCTTGCCCTTCTTTTAGCTCCAGCGCCGCCGCCGAGCGGCGGGTGACACGGGCGAGGAGGCGGGCGCTGCCAGCTTGCAGGCCCACGGCGACGCCGGGGCCTTTGCCTTGGGCGAGGCCGGTGACTTTGACGGGCAAGACGTTGAGGGCGCTGATCTCTTTCGGGGCGGTGCGGGCCAGAATCACGTCGGAGGCCGCCACGCGGACGCGTGCGATCGCGCCTTCGGGGCCAAGGCGGCAGGGCAGGATCAGCGCGCCGCCATCAAAGACAAAGCGGCTGAGGTCGTCGGTCGCGTCGTAGCTTTCCACAGTGCCGGTGATCACCGCGCCGGCTTCGCGCACGCCGAGGCTGCGGACCGAGGCGGGATCGGAGAGGACTTCGGCCACCGGCCCCGAGCGAAGTACCCTGCCGCGATCGAGGATCACCAGCGTCGTCGCCAGACGCGCGACCTCGGACATATCGTGGCTGACATAGAGGATCGGCAACCTGGTCTCGTCGCGCAGGCGTTCGAGATAGGGCAGGATCTCTTCCTTGCGCTCGGCGTCGAGGGCGGAAAGAGGCTCGTCCATCAACAGGATGCGCGGGCCGGACATCAGAGCGCGGCCCAAGGCTACACGTTGGCGCTCGCCGCCAGAGAGGGTTGCAGGCATCCGTTCGAGAAGCGGACCGATCCCGAGCATGGCGATGACCCGCTCGGCATCGGCGGAGCCGCCATAGGCAAGGTTGCGGGCCACGGTCATGTGCGGGAAGAGGCGACCGTCTTGGAAGACATAGCCGACCTTGCGGGCCTGAACGGCGAGGTCGATGCCTTTGGCGGCGTCGAAAAGGACGGTGCCGCCCACCTCGATCCGGCCCGAGGCGGGGCGGACGAGGCCGGCGACCGCGTTGATCAGTGTCGTCTTGCCCGCGCCGGAGCGGCCGAAGAGGGCGGTGACGCCTGCCGGGGCCTCGAAGGCGGCTTCGGCGGTGAAATCGGGGAGTTCGATGCGGAGATCGACCGAGAGCATCAGAGTGCCCCCGTCTTCTTGAGCGAGCGCCGCGCTAGCCATTCCGAGAGGCCCAAGGCGGCGGCGGCCAGGACGACCGAGACGACCGCGAGGCTCAAGGCAAGCGGCTCGGCCCCCGGCACATCGAGGGCGGCGTCGATAGCGAGCGGCAGGGTGCGGGTCTGGCCGGGGATGTTCGAGACGAAGGTAATCGTCGCTCCAAACTCGCCCAAGCCCTTGGCGAAACCGAGGATCGCTCCCGCGAAGATGCCGGGCAGGATCATCGGCAGGGTCACGGTGGCGAAGATGCGCCAGCGCGAGGCGCCGAGGGTGGCGGCGGCCTCTTCGAGCTTGGGGTCGACCGCTTCGATGGCGAGGCGGATGGCGCGGACGACGAGGGGAAAGCCCATGACGCCCGCCGCCAGCGCCGCGCCGGTCCAGCGGAAGGCAAAGACGAGGCCGAATACCTCATCGAAGAAGGCTCCCAGCGGGCCTTTGCGACCAAAGGCGAGGAGGAGGAGGTAGCCCGTCACCACGGGCGGCATGATCAGCGGCAGGTGGACGAGGATGTTGAAGGCCCAGCGCCCCGGAAACCGCCCCCGTGCCAAGGCGAGCGCGGCAAGAAGGGCGAGCGGCACGCTGAAGAGCGTTGCCGTGGCGGCCACGCGAACCGAAAGCCAGACGGCCTGCCATTCCTCGGGGCCAAGCCCTTCCATCACGGCGCCCCTTTCACATCGAAACCCGCAGTGAGGAAGATGGCGGCAGCAGCCTCGCCCTGCAACCACTGAAGGAGGCTGGCGGCGGCTTCGGGTGCGGCGCTCTCGGCGGTGACGGCGGCGGGATAGACGATCGGTGGGTGGGTGTCCTCGGGGAAGGTCGCGAGGATCGCAAGGTCGGGCGCGGCGGTGGCGTCGGAGCGGTAGACCACGGCCATCTCGGCCTCGCCCAGATCGGCGAGGTTGAGGGCGGCGCGGACGTTGTCTGTCTCGACGACGCGCGCCGCGAGCGGCCCCCAAAGGCCCAGCGCCTCGAGCGCTGTGCGGGCATAGATGCCGGCGGGGACGGAATTGGTCAGCGCCAGAGCGATACGGCCCTCGCCCAAGCGCGTAGGCAGGGTGTCCAGAGGATCAATGGGATCGCCATGCCCCACGACCACCAGCGCATTGCCCAAAAGGTCGACGCGGCTTTCGGGGTCGATCCCTCCCACGCTTTCAAGCCAGTCCATCCAGTCGGTGCTGGCCGAGATGACAAGGTCGGCGGGCGCACCGGCGTCGATCTGGCGGGCGAGGACCGAGGTTCCGGCGTAGGAGATCAAGGCCTCGCCTCCGGTCTCGGCCGCCCATCCGGCCACCGCCTCGTCGAGCGGGCCTTGCAGGCTGGCGGCGGCGAAGATGACCAAGGGGCCGGCCCCGGCGGGCAGGGCCAGCAACATCGCCGCGACACTGGGCAGAAGGCGCTTGAACATGGCCTGCAAATATCGCTTTGCCATTGTGGCTGGCAACCCATGAAGAAATCGGGCACAATCGCCCGCAATAAAAAGCATTTCACCGGCCTACGAGCAGCGAGCAGCCGGAGAGTTCATGGCAGGCGAACCAATGTCCGGACCCGTTCAGATCCCGCTCAAGTTTCAATCGGGGCGCAAGACCGATGTGCGCTCGCAATTCGCGGCGCTCTGCTACCGGATCGTCGAGGGCGAAACGCAGGTCTGCCTCGTCACCAGCCGCCGCACCAAGCGGTGGATCCTGCCCAAGGGCTGGCCGATGCACAAACAGACCCCCGCCGATGCAGCCGCGATCGAAGCCTATGAGGAAGCCGGCCTGAAGGGCAAACCAAAGGATACCTGCCTTGGCGTCTATTCCTATGTGAAGCGGCTCAAGACCGGAGATATTCCGGTGACTGTGCTGGTCTATCCAGTTCTGGTGACCGAAATCCTGGCCGAGTGGCCCGAACGCGAACAGCGCATCCGCAAGTGGTTCTCGCTCAAGAAGGCGGCCAAGAAGGTCGACGAGCCGGAACTCAAGGCGATCCTGCGCAGCTTTGATCCGCTGCATGTGTCGCGTTGACCCTTTGCGCGGGCCGCGTTTGTCATTAAATTGGCAAGGGTTGCCTCTCAGGAACGGGACATGATCCGCTACAGCCTAAAATGCGACAAGGGCCACGGCTTTGACAGCTGGTTCAAGTCGGCCGATGCCTTTGACACGCTCAAGGCCTCTGGCATGGTGGCCTGCGCGATCTGCGGCTCGACGGCGGTTGAAAAAACCCTGATGGCGCCTTCGGTGCGGACCGAGCCGGGCCAGCGCCCCTTGGCCGATGAGAAGACCCCGCTCGAAGAAGCGATGGCCAACCTGCGGCAGGAGGTCGAGAAGAACTCCGAATATGTGGGCATGAGCTTCGCCTCCGAAGCGCGGGCCATGCACGAGGGCGAGGTGCCGACCCGCGCGATCTATGGCGAGGCCAAGATCGAGGAGGCCAAGAAACTTCTGGAAGACGGCGTGCCCGTGGCCCCCCTGCCCTTCACCCCTCGCAAGCGCACCAACTGATCGGAAGACCCCATGACCATCGTTATCACCGGCGCCAACCGCGGGATCGGCGCGGCCTTGCTCGAGGGCTATGCCAAGGCGGGCCGCGAGGCCATCGGCACGGCCCGCAGCCCGAAGGGCGATCTTTCGACCCTCGATGTGACCGACCCGGCCTCGCAAAAGGCCCTAGCGCAATCGCTTTCCGGCCAGCCGGTCGAGCTTTTGATCTGCAACGCGGGCGTCTATCTCGAGAAGGGCCAGCGCTTTGCCACCGGCTATGCCCCCGAGCTTTGGGCGCAGACCTTCGCCACCAATGTGACCGGCGTGTTTCTGACCATTCAGGCGCTGATGCCGAACCTCAAACTGGCCGAAGGCGCCAAGATCGCCATCATCTCGAGCCAGATGGCTTCGGACACCAAGGCCTCGGGCGGCAGCTATATCTACCGCGCCTCGAAGGCGGCGGCGCTGAACCTCGGGCGCAATCTGGCGACCGATCTGAAGAAGCAGGGCATCGCTGTCGGCATCTATCACCCCGGCTGGGTCAAGACGGATATGGGCGGCACCGGCGCAGACATCGGCACCGCCGAAGCCGCCGCTTGCCTCATCGCCCGATTCGACGCGCTTTCCCTCGCCACCACGGGCTGTTTCGAGACATGGGACGGCCGCGCCCACCCCTTCTAGGCCCGAAAAGCCACGCGAGCGCGCCAAAATGCTGCAGGAGCAAAGCCCGCAGCGATTGGCGCATTGCGCGACCCTTCAAGGAACCGTATGAAGCGGCGACTTTAAGCAAGGGACGACGATGCCCATTCTGGTGATGAAGTTCGGCGGCACATCGGTCGCCAACGTGGACCGCATCCACCGCGCCGCCAAGCGCGTCGCTGTCGAGGTTGCCAAGGGCTATGACGTGATCGTCATCGTCTCGGCCATGTCGGGCGAAACCAACAAGCTCGTGGGCTTTGTCAACGAAACCTCGCCGCTTTACGACGCCCGCGAATACGATGCCGTTGTCGCGAGTGGGGAGAACGTGACCGCAGGCCTCATGGCCCTGCGGCTGCAGGAAATGGGTGTAATGGCGCGCAGCTGGCAGGGCTGGCAGGTGCCGATCAACACCACCTCGGCGCATGGCTCGGCCCGTTTCGTCTCGATCCCGCGCGAGAATATCGACCGCAAGTTTGCTGAGGGCATGAAGGTCGCCGTGGTTGCCGGTTTTCAGGGCCTGAGCGCCGAGGGCCGGATCACCACGCTCGGCCGTGGCGGCTCGGATACCACCGCCGTGGCCTTTGCCGCAGCCTTCGGGGCCGAGCGCTGCGATATCTACACGGATGTGGACGGCGTCTATACCACCGACCCTCGCATCTGCTCGAAAGCGCGCAAGCTCGACAAGATCGCTTTCGAGGAAATGCTCGAGCTGGCCTCGCTGGGCGCCAAGGTCTTGCAGACCCGCTCGGTCGAGCTGGCGATGCGCTACAAGGTCCGGCTGCGGGTTCTCAGCAGCTTTGAAGAACAGTCTGATACCGCGGGCACGCTTGTCTGCGACGAGGAGGAAATCATGGAAAGCAATGTTGTCGCCGGTGTCGCCTATAGCCGCGATGAAGCGAAGATGACCCTCATCTCGGTCGCCGACCGCCCCGGCATCGCCGCCGCGATCTTTGGGCCCCTCTCCGAGGCGGGCGTGAACGTCGACATGATCGTTCAGAACATCTCCGAAGACGGCCGCACCGACATGACCTTCTCCTGCCCGACCGATCAGGTTTTGCGGGCCGAGAAGGCCATCAAGGCCGCCCAAGAGCGGGGCGATATCCGCTATGCCGATCTCGATGTGGATGCGGGCGTTGCCAAGGTCTCGGTCGTGGGCATCGGCATGCGCAGCCACGCAGGCGTTGCCGCCGATATGTTCAAGGCGCTGGCCGGTGAGGGGATCAACATCAAGGTGATCACCACTTCCGAGATCAAGATCTCGGTCCTGATCGACCGCAAATACATGGAGCTCGCCGTCCAGACGCTCCATGATGCGTTCGGGTTGGATAAAGCGGCCGCAAGCTGACCTTCGAGGTGGCGGGCGATCGCCACTCGACGCTCTAGCGATCCTCTTTCCCCCTCCCCTTTTCACCCCCAATCGCCTATAGCTCTGCCTGAACGGCAAGGTGAGGCTTATGCCCGATAGGTTGGAAAGCGAGAGCCGCAAGCTTTTGGGGCGTCTGCGCGATGCGCTGGCGGAAAGCAGTGCGGGGCAAGACCGGCTTGACCGGATCGTCAAGCTCATCGCCTCATCGATGCTGGCCGAGGTCTGTTCGATCTATCTCTTCCGCGATGCCGAGACGCTCGAACTTTGCGCGACCGAGGGCCTGCAGCCCGAGTCCGTCCACCAGACGCGCCTGCGGTTGGGCGAAGGGCTTGTCGGCCGCACGGCAAAGTCGCGCGAGGTGATCAACACCGCCAATGCGCCCGCCGAGAAGGGCTTTCGCTATATGCCCGAGACCGGTGAGGAGCGGTATTCGAGCTTTTGCGGCATTCCGATCCAGCGCGTAGGCAACGCGCTCGGCGTTCTGGTGATCCAGTCCAAGGCGGCGCGGCAGTTTACGGCTGACGAGGTCTATGCGCTCGAGGTCGTGGCCATGGTTCTGGCCGAGATGACCGAGCTTGGCGCCTTTGTCGGCGAGGGCGCGGCGCTGTCGGCGCGGCACCAGCAGCCGGTCACGTTCCGCGCCGGCATCGCGCAGGAAGGGGCGGTCGAGGGGCGTGTCTATCTGCACGAGCCGCGCGTCGTCGTCACCAATCCGGTGGCCGACGATCCGACCGCCGAGCTTGAGCGCCTGCGCGCCGCGATCGAGACCCTGCGGGCTTCGGTCGACGATATGCTCACCCAGACTACCACCGTCAGCGCCGAGCAGGTGCAGGTGATGGAAACCTACCGGATGTTTGCCAATTCCCGCAGCTGGATCCGGCGGATGGAAGAGGACGTGGAGCTGGGCCTTTCGGCGGAAGCCGCGGTCGAGAAAGAGCAATCGCTCGCCCGCACCCGCATGAGCCAGGCGACCGACGCCTATCTGCGCGACCGTATGCACGACCTTGACGACCTTTCGAACCGGCTTTTGCGGATTCTCACGGGCCAAGGCAGGGACACCGGCGCCGAGATGCCCGAGAACCCGATCCTTGTCGCCCGCAACATCGGACCCGGCGAGCTTTTGGAATATGGCAAGAAGCTCAAGGGCATCGTACTTGAAGAGGGTTCGGTCGGCAGCCACGCCGCCATCGTCGCCCGCGCCTGGGCGATCCCGCTCCTGATCCACGCCGAGGGGATCACCACCGAGGCGCTCAACGGCGACACGATCCTTGTCGATGGCGATCAGGGGCTTGTCCACCTGCGCCCCGACGACACGGTGCAGACCGCTTTCCGCGACAAGGTCGCCATGGCCGCCCGCGCGCAGGAACGCTATGCCTCGATCCGCGATCTTCCGGCGACCGACCTTTCGGGCAAGACGATCGAGCTCAATATGAACGCAGGGCTTATGGCCGATCTGCCGTCGCTCTCGGGGTCGGGCGCCAACGGCGTGGGGCTCTTCCGCACCGAGCTTCAGTTCCTGATCCGCAACCAGATGCCCCGCCGGGCCGAGCTTTCGGCGCTCTATTCCCGCGTCATGGACGCGGCCAAGGGCAAGCGGGTGGTGTTCCGCACGCTCGACATCGGCTCGGACAAGGTCTTGCCTTATATGAAGGCCCTGAACGAGCCTAATCCGGCGATGGGCTGGCGGGCGATCCGTGTGGGCCTCGACAAGCCGGGGATCCTGCGGATGCAGGCGCAGGCTTTGATGCGAGCCTCGGCCGGACGGCCCCTGACCATCATGTTCCCCTTCATCGCCCAGATGGAGGAATTCCGCTCGGCACGGGCCGAGGTTCTCAAGACGCTGGAGCGGGAAGAGATCCTGGGGCATCCCCTCCCCTCGAAGCTCGAGATCGGGGCGATGCTGGAAACGCCGGGGCTGGCCTTTGCCCCGGACGCCTTCTTCAACGAGGTGGATTTCATCTCGGTCGGCGGCAACGACCTCAAGCAGTTCTTCTTTGCCGCCGACCGCGAGAACGAGATGGTGCGCCGCCGCTATGACACGCTGAACACGAGCTTCCTGAACTTCCTCGAACAGGTCGTCCGCCGCTGCGAGACGGCGGGCAAGCCGCTGTCGTTCTGCGGCGAGGACGCGGGGCGGCCCATTGAGGCCATGTGCTTTGCCGCCATCGGCTTCCGCGCCCTGTCGATGCGGGCCCCCTCGGTCGGGCCGGTGAAACACCTCCTGCGGCGGGTCAACCTCGACGAGGCCAAGGCGGTGATCGACGAGGCACGCAACCGCGGTGACCAGTCGGTGCGGAAAGCCGTGACCGACTGGTTGGCGGGGCAGGGCTAGGCGCTCTTCTTCCCCAGCCGCTTCTGCCCGAGCACCCGGTGGAATTCCTCGATCACCTCGGTCTCGTCATAGCTTTGGGTCAGGCGGCGGAGCCCGAAGTGGACGTGGGCCATTTCGGTGTAATAGCCGACGAAGGCATAATTCGTGCCGGCACCAGCGGCGGCGCCGAGGATGGGGACGGCTTGGGCAGCGAGTTTCTGCGACAGGACGGCGGCAAAGCGCGGGGCGACGCGGGCGATGAGGCTGTTGAGGGCGGGGCCGGTGATGCCGAGGCGGGCGCCGAAAAAGCTCGTGTCGATGCCGTCGTCGCCGCGAGAGATCCTCGCCATGCGCCTCGGCCACGCCTTGCACGGCGCGAAAGATGAGGGTCGTGGCGACGGGCAGTTCGGCCAAGGCCGTGCCGATGCCACCAAGGCCGCCCAGCGCCCCGGAAATCGTCCCCAGCACGCGGTTCATCCGTTCGGAGGCGGTCGAGCGGCCAAGGCTGCCTTGCCGGCTCTTCTGGGCAAGGCCATAGCTTTGGGCCAGCGCGGCGCGAGCGGCGGCGTCGATCTGGTCGCGGAAGCCTTTGGGGAGCACTTTGAGCGCATCCTCGACCTGTCCGCCCATATAGTTGATGGCGGTCATCAGAAGGCCCGAGGCAGCGCGCTGGCGCTCCACCAGTGCGACGATCTCGGCGCGTCCGGCCGCATCGAGCGGGCGCTCGGGATTGATCAGCTTCATCCTGCGATCCTTACCTGTCATGGCTCATAGATGGGCGGCCTTGCGCGGC
>RFZI01000037.1 GCA_009920775.1 Paracoccaceae bacterium
GGGGCCCCTAGGGGCCCCTTTTTTTAATGGTCGGCCTTGGCCTTCAACGCAGCCTCCGCGTCTTCCAACAAGTTGTCCCATGCCGGTTGATCGGTAAACCGCCAGCGCACGAATGCCGCGACCGAAGCCATCTCAGCAGCTGAAATGTTGACGGCCTGCATCTTGCGGCTCGGAACCCCAAGCGGCGGCTCGATACCATGAGAAACCGCCGCAAACAGATTGGTCGGCGCGGCGGCATTTGCTGCATAGGTGAAACCCAGGGAGATCGGCTGACTATCAGAGATGCGTTCTTTATGGCACTTGAGGCAATTGTCGCGGAAAACCAGGGCACCTGCTTGGGCTTCGGCTGGTGCATCAAGCCCCGCGAGGCTGAAGTCGAATGTTTCCGGAAGATCCCGTGTCGAAATTTTCGCGATGATTTCGTCTCGTTCAGCCTCGTCAGCTTCCGGAGTGATAGCGGCGAGCCAAGCCGCAATCGCGAAGACGTCGTCTTCATCGGAGTCAAAAAGATGATCGACAACGGAGGTCATCGGGCCGGCGGCAATCGCATGGTGTGCGCTCCAACCGTCGAACAGGTAGTCGGCATAGTCATCAAGTGTCCAAGCTGCCGGAGCGATTGACGCTGCGGCAAGTGGTGGAACCAGCCACCCTTCAGCCTCGCCACCTTCGAAAGCTTGCGAGCGTTTGACGGCTCCAAAAATGTTGCGGGGCGTATGGCACGCGCCGCAATGCCCGATTGTCTCGGCAATATATTTTCCGCGATTTTCCTCCTCATCCATCTCGGGGTCTGGCTCGAACGGCTTGGGATGGTGGAACAGCAGCTTCCACCCCGCCAAGATCGGTCGTAACGACAGAGGGAACGGAAGTTCGTTTTCCTTGCGCAGTGCTGACACCGGAGGCTCGCTCATCAAGAAGGCGTAAAGCGCCCGCATATCCTCGTCGGTCATCGACGCGAAATGGTCATACGGGAAGGCGGGGTATAGATGATTTCCCGCCCGGTCGATCCCTTCGCGCATCGCCCGATCAAAGGCTGCGAAAGACCAGGTTCCGATACCAGTTTCAGGATCAGGAGTGATATTGGTCGAATACACGGTGCCGAACGGCGTTGGCAGAGCGAATCCGCCCGAAAGGCCCTGCGCGCCGGTAGGGGTATGGCACGATGAACAATCGCCCAACAACGCTAGGTTCTCGCCCTGCTCGACAAGATCACTGTCAAAATCCGCCTGTGAAATCGGCGGTATTTCACTTGGAAAAACATCCGCCACGCTCAATCCGACAACCGCAACCGCAATTGCAGAAACCCCCGTCAGGATATGCCATCTCTTCATGTTGTGCCCTTCTTGCGCAGTCGCTTTATTTCACTTCAGATTCATCTTCGCACGCCCGGTGCCTCGATCAGCAACCCCTGCCCCCGGACCGCCAAATAGGCCTCAAGCGCGATGAACTCGTCGGATCCGTATTCATAGGGTTCTGATCGAATTGACTCCATGCACCAGACGAACATCCTCTGACGGGATCCGACGTCAGTCCAGGTTAGCCTGTAGATCGGGAATGCATTGATCTGACCCTGACTGATCGTATCCCCGCGCAGCTTTTCGCCCCAATGTTGTTCGTGGCAGTTCTGGCATGACAAGTTTAGCTGACCCCGCCGAGTTTGGAATATTTCTTTGCCCTTCTCGGCCAGGTAAACCGCTTCGGGATGAGAGTCGATCTCCATAGGCATCCCTCTCGATTGGTATCCAATCAGAGCGGTAAGCGCCAAGAGATCGTCAGATTCATATTCGAGTGGTTTGCCTCGCAAACGCCCGGCGATTTCGGCGTTGATCTTCATTTCCAAACTGACAACCCGACCCAAATCCGCGTCGTAGGCTGGGTAGCGGGCTGCGACACCTGCCATGTCAGCAGCAATGTCGGTGTGACAGGATTGGCAAGTCTCGCTTCCGGCTCCAAGCGGGCGACTCCAAAGCGCAGACCCTTCGTCCAGAAGGAATATCCCGGGATTGAGAAAGTTGTCATCCTGAAGCTCGCGGGTCGAGGGCTCCATGAATTCATATCCAGATAACGCCGCCGACTGTGCAAAGGCCGCAGCACCAATCAACGTGACATGGAGTGCTAGGACGAGCGCTCTCATGGCTCGCTCCTCAACGTCATCAGATAGGCAACTACGTCCTCAACATCCTGCGCATCGTAGATCGTTTTCGATCGCCACTCCTCTGCGACCCGAAAAAGCCCTTCGGTCGAAAAATAGGGCGGCATGATCGTTTCGGGAGAGACAACCCGAGCGTCGATTATCCGTTGACGCAACTCTTCGGGGGAATAGTTGTCGGCCACGCCGTCCAATAGAGGCCCGAGCAGGCCCTGATCACGGTCGGACAAGCTCGACACACTATGACAGATTAGACACGTTGCTTTGGAGCCGTCGCGAAAAACCTCAAGGCCCCGCACTGGATCGCCTGGAACGTCTGTTAATGGACCGGGCAAGGAAGGAGGCGGGTCGCCCGAAGCGAAAGCTGCCATTCCAAACCAAAGAAACAGGTAAAGAATTGTGACTCTTGCTGACACCGATACCTAGCCGAACAAGAAGGACGTCAGATTGCTGTACCAACTCTGTGCATGGTTGGCCTCGGCTTCTCGAACGCTCAAAGGTGCCCCAGTCGGGCTGGTGCCACCTGTTCCTGCAACAGACTTGAGCCGGCCCTCTTCATTGATCCGATACACCCCCGCGACAGAGATACCGTAATTCGTCGAAACAAAGCTGTAGCAGGTATTCAACAAGACCCCGCGATCGGGCGTCTGCCCCGATAGCAGAGCGGCAACAACATGGGCGCATACGCCACCCTGGACCGATGCGGAAAATCCGCTCTTCGGCATATCGCCTACTATAGCAGCATCACCGATCACATGGACACCCGGAGCCTCGACGGATTCAAAGGTGAACTGATCAATTGAGCACCATTCTCCGCCACCGCCTAGTCCGGCCTCTAGAACGAAGTCGGGCGCGCGCTGTGGCGGTATGATATTCACGACGTCGCCTTCAAAGTTCTCGAACGCGGTCGCTATTTTCATAGCGCCCGGGTCAACCCCCAAAACCCCACCGTTGTCGGCAAAAGGAACGTGAGTAATCATTCCGGGGTAAAGACTTTCCCAAGCCTCCGTGAAGAGCGCCTGCTTGGAGAATGTGTCCTTTCCATCGATGATGATGATCTTGGCCGTGGGGTTGTTCTTCTTGAGATAGTGGGCCATCAGACTGGCTCGCTCGTACGGCCCCGGCGGGCACCGGTAAGGATTGTTGGGGACAGACATAAGAACCGTTCCACCTTGCCGCATCGCTGCAAGCTGATCGCGCAATAGCAAGGTTTGCTGCCCGGCTTTCCAAGCGTGCGGCATCGCTGTGGACGCAGCCTCGCTGTAGCCAGGGACGTCTCCGTATTTCAAGGAAACGCCTGGTGAAAGGATTGCCCGATTATAGGTTAGCGTCTGACCATCCTCGAGCGTCAAGGATTTGCCTATGGGATCCAGCGCAATAACCCGGCCGACGATGACATCAACGCCGCTTGCAGCGATCTTGTCATAGCCAAATGTTATACTCTCCAATGGGCGCTCGGACGCGATAACCAGATTGGAGAAAGGACATGTGCTGAATTCCTTAACATCGGTGATCAAGGTCACTCGAACTTCTGGACTGATCCGGCGAAGAGTTCTGGCCGCCGCGGCCCCGCCAAAGCCACCCCCAACGATAACGACATGCGCCCCTTCCGACGCACGAGCCGAGGCCGCAAGAAATGGGCTAGTCACCAACGATGACGATAGTGCGAGGGCTTCGCGGCGGCTAATCTTTGACATCACTCAGCAGCCCCCATCCCCGAAATATACGCCGCAAGTAGCTCGAGTTCTTCGCTCGACATACCCGCCAAAAACCTGTGCATGATCGTCGCCGAGGTGTCACCGGCTGCAAACGATAGCATGAGAGCCAATAGTTCTTGGCTATCGCGACCGTTGATCGACGGGATTGAGGCGTCGCTCTTGGTTGAGCCATGGCACACCGAACACGACACCATCGTCACATCTTCGCTGCTGGCCAGAGCGGGCCCGACCAGTGCAACAACGACGACCGTTGAGAGTTGGAGTCTTTCAAACATTGACGCGACACCATTGCGGCTTATTCAATAAATACAGGCTCGCACGGATCACCATAAGCGTTTTCGATCTTCGTTATGGGATATTTGAATAGTGTCAGCGGGTATGTATTTTGGTAAGTCTCAACGCCTTGAGGCAAACGTCTTGCAAAGGCCCCTTGATGGATATTGGTAGAAGATTTCTTGAAGACAGAAAGCTAACGCCTGCGGCCGAATTGGGACGGCGAAGGTTCTTGTCGTTGGCAGGATCGGCCGCCTTGGTCGGGCTTCCAAACATAGCGGCGGCAGGCGACGAAGATGTCACGCTTGCGATCTTCAAAGATTTTGGCCGGTTGGACATTCCCTTCGGTCAGGTCGAGATCGAGATGCCGGATTTTTCCGATTCCGGAAAATCGGTGCCGTTGTCCGTAAATGTGCCGTGCACAATGACTGGCCTCGATTATCCGGAAACGGTTGCTGTCTATGCTGCCCGAAACCCGCGACCGCGCATTGCACAGGCGCATTTTACTCCGCTCTGCGCCCAACCGAAATTTTCAACGCGGGTGCGAATAGATTCCTATCAAGACGTCACAATAGTTGTCAGGATGGCGTCAGGCGAGATTTTCAAAGGAGTCCGCAAAGTCGATGTCACCTACGGTGCCTGTGAAGAAGCGATCGCCAGCGATCAATTCCCTCCCGGTTGGTCGCCTCGCATCCGGATAGCCGCTCCGGAAACCGTTGCAGCAGGCGAATTCGCCAATATTCGCACGATTATCGGCCACCCGATGGAGACAGGCTTCCGGCACAATGCCCAAGGCTTGATTGTTCCTGTTCGCATCGCCGAATGGTTTCGTTGCTTTGAAAACGGCGAATTGGCCTTTTCGGTCAAACTCGAGCCGGCAATTTCGGCAAATCCCTATTTCGAATTCTTCCTGAAGGTAGAGACGGATACCGACCTTCACTTCGAATGGGTCGATACAACCGGTGATGTCTATCAAGAGCAGGCATTCATCAAAGTGGGCTAGGAGCGCCCGACATTTGCCCCCTTCTGGCGGGGCGTCCTATCGCAAGGAGTAGCGTGTTATGAAGAGGATAGGCATTTTGGCGATCGCATTGCTGCCCATGTCGGTCGTTGCAGGCAACCCTGAAGATATGAAGACGCTAAAGAACACGCAGGTCTGCGAAAATTGCGATTTCGCCGGATCCGACCTGCGGTGGGCCAATGTCTATGCCGCCGAGCTAGGTGGAGCACCCAATCTTGTCGGGGCCGTCATGAACGGATCCAATTTTGTGGGGGCCAATTTCTACGGAGCAAATCTTGAGGCGGCACAATTTGTCGGCGCTGATTTGACAGATGCAGACCTACGCTGGGCCTCGTTGCTGGGCGCAAATTTCTCAGACGCCAACATGACGGGCGCCAAATTGGACGGGGCAATTTTCTGCCAAACCGTTATGCCAGACAGTTCAGTGAACGACGCAAATTGCCTGTAGGGCCAAAGCTCTTCATCAGCCGCGCGCCCGGATCACTTATAAGAATAGAGAGGCGGCTATAAGATGTTCTGGATCATGGTCGCTGTCACATCCTATGCGTCAGGAGAAATCGTCGTAGGGCCGGGAAACGATTTGAGGAATTTCCCCACGAGGGCTGCCTGCGAAAGCGCGCTGGTGGGTGAAAAAGATTTTGGGTTCACCACCAATTGGGAGATCCACGACTCCGGACAAGGCCTGCAACTGCGCTACGAACAAGAGACAGTCATCTCGGTCGTCGCCTGCGTACCCGTCTATCCTTGAACGCCTTGCCTGCTGGCACCAGTTAGAGCCCGGAGATCCCGAGCTGAGCGGTGAGGGGCAACTTCGAGCCAGTCTCAGCGTGCCGCCAAACGCGCGAACCTATGCGGAAAAAAGAAAGTCCCACAAAGCAATTGATGCTCACTCAGTTCTTGCCCCGGACAAAGCCATATATGCGTCGGTTTCTATGAGAGACTCGTTCTTTTGGGCCTCGTCAAATGGGGTCTTGCCATCCGAATTCTGGATAGCTCCGTCCGCTCCCGCTGCAAGCAAGGACATTGTTATGTCTGGATTTGGATTAAACCCGGCCGCCTCATGGAGGGGGTGCTGTCAGACAAATTCGAACCAGTCTCAGTTTGCCCGCACGACCGTGAACCTATGCGGAACAAAGAAGGCGCCACTCGGCAAGGGCCGCGGCGCGGTTGAGCTTGTAGTTCTGTCGTGAGTAGAGGTGTCGTTCCGAATTGAAGTGGTTGAGAACAGACGCGTGAACGGCGGCGAACTTCTGGAGACTTCGCATCTGCCGGAAGCGTAGCATCGCCCGCTCTCTTCGTCGAAATGGCAGGTGTGAATTCTCGGCCCGATTGTTGAGCCAGCGGCCAGTGACATGCCGATCTGCTGCGCCGATCTCCCTCAGGGCCGCACCGTACGACCTGAGCTTGTCGGTCACGATGGCCTCCGCTCGACCATGTTTCCTCAAGGTTTTCTTGAGGAATTTCAATGCAACCTGTCTGTCACGGGTCTTCGTGACAAAGCTTTCCAGAACCTCACCCTCATGATCGACGGCGCGCCAAAGGTAGTGCCGCTCGCCGTTGATCTTCACGAAAACCTCGTCGAGATGCCACTGCCAGCGGCTGGATTTCATCCCTACGATCCGTCTCTTGCGGATCTCGTTGGCGAATAACGGACCGAACCGGTTCCACCAGAACCGGACAGTCTCATGGCTGACGACGATGCCCCGTTCATGAAGCAGATCCTCGACGTTCCGCAGCGACAGCGGAAACCGGACATAGAGCATCACCGCCAGGCGGATGATCTCAGGGCTGGTCTTGAAGTACTTGAAGGGGGAGCGTTTCGACATCCCCGGAAGCTAAACGGCGCCCTGCCCCGCCTCAAGCGAAGTTCTTCTGACAAAGCTCGACCGTCCGCTCGTCAAAGCACTCTACAAAGCCCATCTCTGGATCGCCGCCCTCAAGGCCGGGGCCTCGGTCGCAGAGGTGGCCACCAAGCATGGTCTCACAGACAGCGATCTGCGCAAGCGCATCTATCTCGCCTGCCTCTCCCCCAAGATACAGCGCGCTATTCTGGCGGGGACATTCCCGGACACGATCTCCCTAACCTCTCTGGCAACCCAGAAGCTGCCCCTCTCCTGGGCTGAGCAGCACGCGCTCTTCTTACACGACAATCCCTGTTAATTCCCTGTTCATTCCCTGTTCATTCCCTATTCCGGCAAGACCCCAAAACCCCATAGGCCACGTAAGCCACAGTAAACAAACCCTTTTGGGCGCCTCTCCCCATCGACCAACATCAGGATCGCAAAATTCCCTGTTATAAGTCCCTGATAAATTCCCTGTTCCGTCCCAAAACAGGGAAAACCGGCCTGCCAAACACCCCCGACAGAGATCAATCCGAGAATCCGCGCCATACCCGCAACACGTCCTGATCTCAGTCCAAAGCCATCGCAGCAAGCGACCGAATATCCGCGGATAATCCGCGAATTGCAGGCTAAGTCATTGATTTTAAATGAAAGTGGCGGAGTGGAAGGGATTCGAACCCTCGAGACGGTTTCCCGCCTGCACCCTTAGCAGGGGTGTGCCTTCGACCACTCGGCCACCACTCCGCCGACCCGTTTAGCGATAGGCGGAAGGGGGGGCAAGGGGGGAATGCGTGCAATTTTGCAGAGGGGCGCGGCGAGGCGGCGCCGGTAAGACGGGCTTCTTCCGACGGGGCTTCAGGTGTTGAAGAGGAAGTGCATCACGTCGCCGTCCTTGACGACATAGGTCTTGCCTTCCGCGCGCATCTTGCCGGCTTCTTTGGCGCCGCTCTCGCCGCCGAGGGCCACGTAGTCGTCATAGGCGATGGTCTCGGCGCGGATGAAGCCGCGCTCGAAATCGCCGTGGATGACGCCCGCGGCGGCCGGCGCTGCAGTGCCTTCCTTGATGGTCCAGGCGCGGGCCTCTTTGGGGCCGACGGTGAAATAGGTCTGCAGGTGCAAAAGGGCATAGCCTGCGCGGATCAGGCGATCGAGGCCAGCCTCTTCTAGGCCCATCTCCTCGAGGAACATCTCAGCCTCATCGGGTTCGAGCTGGCTGATCTCTTCCTCGATGCGGGCGGAGATCACGACATGGGAATTGCCTTGCGCGGCGGCCATTTCGGCGACGCGGGCGGACTGGGAATTGCCCGAGGCGGCCGAGGCCTCTTCGACGTTGCAGACGTAAAGAACGGGCTTGGCTGTCAGAAGCTGCAGCATCCGCCAGGACTTGCGGTCCTCGTCCGAGATCGCAACGGTGCGGGCGGGGCGGCCCTCTTCCAGCGCGGCTTGCGCGGCTTTCAAGAGGCGCTCCTGCTCGACCGCTTCCTTGTCGCCGCCGCGGACCTTGCGCGAGAGGTTCTGAAGGCGTCGCTCGACCGATTCAAGATCGGCCAGCATCAGCTCGGTTTCGATGGTCTCGGCGTCCTGAACCGGATCGACGCGGCCCTCGACGTGGGTGATATCGTCATCCTCGAAGCAGCGCAGCACATGGGCGATGGCATCGCATTCGCGGATATTGGCGAGGAACTGGTTGCCAAGGCCTTCGCCCTTGGACGCGCCCTTCACGAGGCCCGCGATATCGACGAATGTCATGCGGGTCGGGATGATCTGCTTCGATCCGGCGATTTCGGCCAGTTTGTCGAGGCGGGCATCGGGCACCGCCACCTCGCCCACATTGGGCTCGATAGTGCAGAACGGGAAATTGGCCGCCTGCGCCGCCGCCGTCTTGGTCAGCGCGTTGAAGAGGGTCGACTTGCCGACATTCGGCAGACCCACGATCCCCATTTTGAAACCCATTTTATACCCTCCGGCAGCGTTCTGGGCGCTCTTACGGCGCAGGGCAAAGAGGTGCAAGGTTCCTCGGTGCAAGACAGACGTGCCCCCTTGTGCGAACCCCCTCCTATTGGTATGGGAACCTAACCAATTTGAGCTGTTTGGAGGCTGATATGCCCGTCATTACCAACATCTACGATCTCAAGCGTCTGCACAAACGGCGGACGCCCAAGATGTTCTATGACTACGCTGAATCCGGCAGCTGGACCGAACAGACCTTCCGCGAGAATACCACCGATTTCGAACAGATCCGCCTGCGCCAGCGCGTCGCTGTCGATATGTCGAACCGGACCACGGCAAGCACGATGCTCGGCCGGCCGGTCAACCTTCCGGTGGCGCTTGCGCCGGTTGGAATGTGCGGGATGCAAAACGCAAATGGCGAGATCAAGGCCGCGAAAGCCGCCGAGAAATTCGGCGTGCCCTTCACGCTGTCGACCATGTCGATCTGCTCGATCGAGGATGTGCGGGCGCAAACGAAAGAGCCCTTCTGGTTTCAGCTCTACGTCATGCGCGATGAGGAATACGTCGACAATCTGATCCAGCGGGCCAAGAACGCGGGCGTCTCGGCGCTGGTCATCACGCTCGATCTTCAGATCCTCGGCCAGCGGCACAAGGATCTGAAGAACAAGCTCAGCGCTCCGCCCAAGCTCACCCCGCGGATGATCTGGGACTATACCACCAAATGGCGCTGGACCTTGGGCATCGCGGCTTCGGGAAAATACACCTTCCGCAACATCGCGGGCCACGCCAAGAACGTGACGAACCTCAGCTCGCTCAACACCTGGACCCACGAACAGTTCGAGCCCAAGCTCGATTGGAGCATGGTCGCCAAGCTCAGGGAAAAGTGGGGCGGCAAGGTGATCCTCAAGGGCATTCTCGACGTCGAGGACGCGAAGAAAGCGGTCGAGATCGGCGCCGATGCGATTGTCGTGTCAAATCACGGCGGGCGTCAGCTTGACGGCGCGATCTCGTCGATCCGGGCGCTTCCGGCGATTGTCGAGGCCGTGGGCGATCAGACCGAGGTCTGGCTCGATAGCGGCATCCGGTCGGGGCAGGATATCCTCAAAGCCCTCGCCATGGGCGCCAAGGGCACGATGATCGGCCGCGCCTATCTGCATGGCCTCGGCGCGATGGGCGAGGCGGGCGTCACCAAAACGCTCGAGGTCTTGCAGCGCGAGCTGGATATCTCGATGGCGCTCTGCGGGCGGCGGGATGTGACCACGCTTGATCGCGACGTTCTGTTGGTGCCGCAGGGGTTCGAGGGCGTCTGGCAGTAGCTAGCGCCGCGGCTCAAGGCGTCCCGCGGCCAGCGCAAGGGGCACCGCGATCAGGAGAAGCGCGGCGACCGATGCAAAGGCGATCCGCAGCCCGAAAAGCTGGCTGAGCTGCCCCATCAGGACAGGCGCGAGGAAGAAGCCGGAAAAGCCCATCACGGCGACCCGGCTGATCGCCTCGGTCCGCATCTTGCCCGGCACGAGCCGCCCGACGATGGCAAGGCCAATCGGGCCGATCACCGAGACACCAAGCCCGAGAATACCAAAGCCAAGATAGGCAATGGCAGGGGTCGGCGCGGCGGCGGCGATGAGCGCACCGCTGGCCGAAAGGCTCGCCGCGAAGAGGACCACGGTCACATCGCGCAGCCGCTCTGATACCACCTGCCCCGAGAAGCGCCCGAAAGCCATCGTCGCACCCAGCATCGCAGGGCCGAGTGCGCCCTGAACCGCGCCGCCATTCAAGGTCCGCTCGACGTGCAAGGCCGACCAGGCCTCGACAGTCGCCTCCGACATAAAGGCCACCAGAACGATCCCGCCGCAGATCAAAATAGGCATAACGGGATAGCCGCCGTTGGCGTGTTGCTCCTCGCCCTCAGCTCGAGCCGGCACCATTCGCAGCCAAAGCGCGATACCGAGGCAGGCAGCCGCGATAAGGCCGAAGGTCAGGGTTGGATTGACCCCGCCTTCGCGCATGATGCCAGCGAAAACCGCGGCAACCGCATAGGCGAGCGAAAACATCGCGTGGCTGGCGTTCATCAGAGGCCGGCGATGCAGGGCTTCCAACTCGCTCACCCGCGCGTTCATAACCACATCGAGAAGGCCCGAGGCGCCGCCGAGCGCCAGCATCGACAAAGCAAAGCCAACGGGCGTTGTCGCCAAAGTTGGCAGAATGAATACGGCGACGAAAGCCAGCGCCGCGACCTGCATGGCGCGGGCGCCGAGCACACGGTCAATGCGCGGTGCGAGCCACATGGACGACACCAAGCCCAGCGCCGAGCCAAGGAGGAGTATGCCAAAGGTCGCATCGTCGACACCGAGCCGATCCTTGAACACAGGATAATGCGCCGCCATCGTGCCCCAGTAGAGGCCGATGATGACGAAAGCGGCCGAGGGCCGGGCGGTGGTGCGAAGGGCGCTGATCACTGACATGGGCGATGCTTGGCAGGCCCAGGCGGGCATGGCAATGCTCCTTCAGGCAGAGGAGGCCGCAAGGAAGCCGAAGAATCAGCGAACTGTGCCACTTTTGCCCTTCCCAAGCGGCAGATTCCCCCCTATAGCCCCCATCTCATCCGGGCCGCACACCCTTGGAGGGCGGCCCATAACCTTATGGAGAAAACCATGGCTCGTGAGATCCCCGATCTTCACGCCACGGTACGGACGGGGACAGGCAAGGGGGCCGCTCGTCAAGCTCGCCGTAATGGCGACGTACCTGGCATTGTTTACGGTGGCGGCGCTGATCCGCTCCCGATCAACCTCGATTTCAACAAGCTCCTGCAGCGCCTCAAGGCTGGCCGCTTCATGTCGACCCTGTTCAACCTCAAGGTTGACGGCCAAGACGACGTGCGCGTGATCTGCCGCGGCGTCCAGCGCGATGTTGTCAAAGACCTGCCGACCCACGTCGACCTGATGCGCCTCAAGCGCACCAGCCGCGTGAACCTCTTCCTGCACGTCGACTTCACCAACGAGCGCGCAGCTCCCGGCATCCGCAAGGGCGGCGTTCTGACCGTCGTGCGCCCGGAAGTCGAGCTTAACGTTCTTGCTGGCGACATCCCGTCGAGCATCGTTGTCGATCTGACCGGCCGCGAAGTTGGCGACGTCATCCACATCGGCGACGTCACTCTGCCGGAAGGCTGCAAGCCGACCGTCGAGCGTAACTTCGTCATCGCCAACATCTCGGCTCCGTCGGGCCTGCGTTCGGCTGAGAACGAAGCTGGCGACGAAGGCGAAGAGGGCGGCGAGGAGTAATCCTCACGGCACTTCTGGAAATAGCGCGGGGCCTTCGGGCCCCGTTTGCTTTTCCGGCTCTGGCTCTGCGTTGCGGCATCGCCTAAAGTCGCGCCATGAAACTCTTAGTCGGCCTTGGCAATCCGGGGGCCAAATACGCCGGAAACCGCCACAACATCGGATATATGGCTGTCGACCGGATCGCGGCCGATCATGGCTTTGGCCCGTGGCGGTCCAAGTTTCAGGGCGTGATTTCTGAAGGCCGCCTCGGGCGCGAGAAGGTGATCCTGCTCAAGCCCGAGACCTTCATGAATCTCTCCGGCCAGTCCGTCGGCGAGGCGATGCGCTTTCACAAGCTCGAGCCTGTCGATGTTATCGTTTTTCACGACGAGCTGGATCTCGCCCCCGGCAAATGCCGCCTCAAGACCGGTGGCGGCCACGCGGGGCACAACGGCCTGCGATCAATCCATGCGCATATCGGCGAGGCTTATGACCGCGTGCGCCTCGGCATCGGGCATCCGGGCGACAAGAACCGCGTGGCGGGATATGTCCTTGCCGATTTCGCCAAGGCCGAGGCCGACTGGCTCGACGATCTTCTGCGCGGCATCAGCGACGGGGCGGCGGCCTTGGCCGATGGGGAAGGCGCGAAGTTCCTCAATGCAGTATCCCTGAGAACCGCCCCGTCCCGCTCCTCGACGGGCACCCAGAAAAAGGCCGAACCCGCGGAAGCGCCCGCGCCGGAACAGGGCGCGGAAGACACCCGCTCGCCCCTGCAAAAGCTCGTCGACAGGTTCAGATGACCGAGCGCCTGCGCGAAGCCTTGCGGTATCAGGCCGAAGCCTGCGCCGATCTCGGCTCGCCCTTCATGGCGCGGCTTTGCACCCTTCTGGCCGAACACCTCGAGCCCGGCACCCCGCTCACCGATCGCCTGTTCGGCTGGCAAGGCGACCTCGGCCCAAGGGGCGATAGCGTTCCGCTGCGGCTCGCCGGAGCCCTTCATGCCTTGAAACTTCAGGGCCACACAGGGCTGGCGCAGGCCTATCCGCCTCACCAGAGCAACGATGCGGCGCTCTGGGCGGCCGTCTCCGCCGCGCTCTCCTCGGAGGCCGCCTTCATCAACCGCTGGATCGACAGCCCGCCCCAGACCAACGAGGTCCGCCGCGCCGCTTGCTTGATCGCTGTGGGGCATCTGCTCGATGCGCGCTTCGGCCTGCCTCTCAACATTCTGGAGCTTGGCGCCAGCGCTGGCCTCAATTTGAATTGGGATAGGTTCGCCCTCGAAGCAGGCGGCCAGAGGTTTGGCCCCGAGGATGCCGTCCTGACCCTGCGCCCCGACTGGCGCGGGCTTCCCCTGCCCGCCGCCAACCCGAAGGTTGCAAGGCGGTCAGGCGTTGACCTCAAGCCCGTCAACGCCCGCAGCGAAATGGGCAGGCTGCGCCTTCTCGCCTATCTCTGGCCCGACCAGCCCGAGCGGATCGCTCTAACCGAAGCGGCAATCGGCGCGGCAACGGCGCCGCCTGAAAAGGGTGACGCGATTGACTGGCTTGCCGGGCGCCTTGCCCCAAAGCCCGGCCAAACCCGCCTCATCTATTCTACCATCGCCTGGCAATATTTCCCCCGCGCCGCACAGGAACGTGGCGAGCGGCTGATCCGCGATGCTGGCGCGACTGCCACTGCCGAAAGCCCGCTTGCCTGGTTCGGCATGGAAACCGATGGCCAAAGCCCCGGCGCCGCCATGACCCTGCGCCTTTGGCCCTCTGGCGCAGCCCTGCCGCTTGGGCGAATAGATTTCCACGGGCGCTGGATTGACTGGACCGGACCGGTCTAGACTGCAGACACTCGGCAGGAGCACCCCCATGAAGATCGACCCGTCTGTCAACGTTCTAGGCGAGCCGCTGATCGCCTGCTCAAGCGATCCCCTCACCGGCTATTTCCGCAACGGCGCCTGCGACACCTGCGATCAGGATAGAGGCAGCCACACGGTTTGCGCTGTGATGACAGCCGAATTCCTTGCCTATTCGAAATATGTCGGCAACGATCTCTCGACCCCCAAGCCCGAGTGGGGCTTTCCCGGCCTGAACCCCGGCGACCAATGGTGCCTCTGTGCCGCCCGTTTCCTGCAGGCCCATGATGAAGGCTGCGCGCCCCAGGTGAGCCTGAAGGCAACCCATGCAAGGGCGCTGGATGTTGTTCCGCTCGAGATCCTGAGGCGCTACGCGGTCTGACTGGCCCGCTTTAGCGCGTCTTCATCCATCAGATCATCGATAAAGACGCTCAGAAGCTGCGGCCGCCCGCTGACCCCAGCCTTTCGATAGATGGCGTTGGTCTGCGCCTTGACCGTTCCCTCCGAGGTCGACCTCAAAGACGCGATTTCTTGGGTCGACAGCCCCTTGATCGCAAATAGCGCAACGTCCCGCTCGGCGGCGGTCAGTCCCCATTCGTCAAAACGTTCGTCCAAAAGCTCGCGAAAGGCAGTCGAGGCCGCGCGCAGCTGTTGGGTTATCCGCGCGTTTTCCCGGGTTGTGCGACGCAACATGACCGCCCCGAGCACCACCCCAAGGATCAGACCGCCGGCCGCGCCCATCTCGATATATTCGCTGATCTGCCAGTTGATCGGCGCAAAACCAAAGACCGACGACACAATGTTCCCGAAAAAGAACATCGCGCTCAGTGTCTGGGCAAAAAGGGCAATCGCAATCAGTCGTCTTGGTGTCACTTGCGGCCTTACGGCTTGAGGTCAGTCAGTCGTGTTCTGGGTCGTCGTCCGGCTCATCTTCCTCGTCCGGCTCATCTTCTTCATCCGGCTCATCTTCCTCGTCCGGTTCATCGTCGTGGCTGGAGCCGCTGTTCGACGATCCGCTGCCCGAATTGCTGCCGCTGCGATCATCGTCGTCATCGTCATCCATCGCGGAGAAAAGCTTTGGAATCCGAATGCTGACAGAGCGCCCATCCGAAAGCGGCTCGAAATAGTCTCGCAGAAGCTCCCCGTTGTAGGGATTGAAAACGATCTCGCGCCAGAAATCCTTGCTGATCGCGACAATCCGGACCCTGCCAAGAAGGGTTCGGGAAATCTCGAATTCATAGAACCCCTGTTCGACCAGTTGCCAAACGATCTGAACCTGCAGATCCTTGATCCCCACGTCGATGAACTCGACCTCGTCGATGTTGAACGGGGCATCCTTCGCAAGCGCGGCAACCGGCCCCAAGGTGAGGCCGGTTACAAGTGCGATAATGGCAATCGATTTGCGCATCATATCCTTCTGTGTGTCAGATCCGCTTTGACAGCTTGGTGACGGCAACCGGGATCAGATTAGTCGTCATCTTCCTCGTCGTCATCATCGTCATGGCTGTCGTGATCGTCGTCGTGATCATCGTCATCATCTTCTTCGTCGTCGTCATCTTCTTCGTCGTCATCATCTTCTTCGTCGTGATCATCATCGTCATCGCCCTCGTCGTGATCATCATCGTCGTCATCTTCATCTTCGTCGTCATCGTCATCTTCGTCGTCATCTTCATTGTCGTCGTCAAAGGCATTCTCAAGCGATGAATCCCCAAACTTGAAGATCGTCTTGCCGCTCGCATCCTTCTCTTCACGGAAGAGTTCGGTGTTCCCGTCACCATTGTCAAAGATCACCTCGATCTTGCGGCCGTCCGCTGTCGTGACTTCGACCTTGGTCATAAGGAAGCCACGCTCGATCTCGATCTTTCGCGGGACTTCGTCGTTGAAATAAGCGACGATTTGGTCGGCATCCATATAGGCATAGGCCGCGCCGGCGTTCAGGCCCAAAAGGGCGGTGGTGGTCAACATCAGCTTGCGCATTGGTGGGGTCCTTTCGTGGGTTGCTCGTAGGTCTTGCCGCACTGGGTGGTGCGTCACGCCGATTGAGAGGCAAAAACCTGGGCAGGACCATTGACCTGAGGTTTAAGACACAGCCGATAAACCGCTGCCCTAGACTCATAAACCTGAGTTTATGACGAAAAAGGCCGCGGAACACCGTCCGCGGCCCTTTGGTCGAATTTCCCTAACCCTCAGATTTTCATATCAAATCCGAGGTGCTTGGCGACAGTGAAGATATCCTTGTCGCCGCGGCCGCACATATTCATGCAGATCAGATGATCCTTCGGCAAAGTCGGTGCAATTTTCATGACATGCGCCAATGCATGGCTCGGCTCGAGCGCGGGAATGATTCCCTCAAGCTCACAGCAAAGCTGAAAGGCCTCGAGCGCCTCCTTGTCGGTGATCGAAACATACTCCGCGCGGCCCACGTCATGCAGCCAGGCGTGCTCGGGGCCGATGCCCGGATAATCAAGGCCCGCCGAGATCGAAAAGCCTTCGAGGATCTGCCCGTCATCGTCCTGCAAAAGGTAGGTCCGGTTGCCATGCAGAACGCCGGGGCGCCCGCCGGTCAGCGAGGCACAGTGCTCCATCTTTTCGCTAACGCCCTTGCCACCGGCTTCCACACCAATGATCCGCACGCTCTCGTCATCGAGGAACGGGAAGAACAGACCCATCGCGTTCGAACCCCCGCCGATCGCGGCAATGATCGTATCCGGCAGGCGGCCCTCGGCCTTCATCATCTGCTCTTTGGCTTCCTTGCCGATGATCGACTGGAAATCGCGAACCATCGCCGGATAGGGGTGCGGGCCCGCCACGGTACCGATGCAGTAGAAGGTGTCGCGCACATTGGTCACCCAATCGCGCAGCGCGTCGTTCATCGCATCCTTGAGCGTGCCGCGCCCCGAAGTCACCGGCACCACGGTCGCCCCCAAAAGGCGCATCCGGAACACGTTGGGCGCTTGCCGCTCGACGTCATGGGCGCCCATATAGACAATGCACTTGAGGCCAAATTTGGCGCAAACCGTCGCCGTCGCCACCCCATGCTGGCCCGCGCCGGTCTCGGCGATGATCCGGGTCTTGCCCATGCGGCGGGCAAGGATGATCTGGCCCAGCACGTTGTTGATCTTGTGCGCGCCCGTGTGGTTGAGCTCGTCACGCTTCATATAGATCTTGGCGCCGCCCAGATGCTCGGTCAGCCGCTCGGCATGATACAAGGGGCTCGGACGACCGACATAATTGGCCCAGAGATCATCCATCTCCGCCCAAAAGCTCGCGTCGGTCTTGGCCTTCTCATACTCCGCCTCAAGATCGAGGATCAGCGGCATCAGCGTCTCGGAAACAAACCGCCCGCCGAAATCGCCAAACCGCCCGTTCTCGTCCGGGCCGCGCATGAAGGAATTGAAAAGATCGTTCGCCATTGGAGCCTCCGCATTGACCCACCTCCCCTACCCCCAAGCCAGCATCCGGTAAAGACCCAAGGCCCAAGCGGAATGCCGCAGGGCTTCTTTTGGCTCTGAAATACTCCGGGGTGAATGCCCGCAGGGCAGAGGGGCAGCGCCCCTCAGGCGGCTTTGGCAGCCTTGACGAAGGCTTCGATCAGCGCGGCATCTTTCACACCGGGCGCACTCTCGACACCGGAGGACACATCGACCTGCCGTGCCTTCGTCAGCCGGATCGCCTCAGCCACATTATCGGCCGTCAGCCCCCCCGCCAGCATCCACGGGCAAGGCCAGCGGCGTTCGGCCAGCAAGGTCCAGTCGAATGTCAGCCCGTTGCCGCCGGGTAAGGGCGCATCCTTCGGCGGTTTGGCGTCGATCAGGATCTGATCCGCCACCTGCCAATAGTCCTGCAGCGTCACAAGATCAGAGCGATCCGCGATCCCCACCGCCTTCATCACGGGCAGGCCATAGCGCGCCTGCACCTCGCGCACCCGCGCGGGGCTTTCGTGGCCGTGAAGCTGCAGCATATCGATGGGCACCGAGCCCGTGATCGCGTCGAGAAGGTCGTTGTCCGCGTCAACACTCAGCGCCACCTTGGCAACCCCCGGCGGCACCTCAATCGCCAAGGCCCGAGCCTGAGCGATACTCAGGTTGCGCGGCGATTTCGGAAAGAAGACGAAACCCAGATACGAGGCGCCTGCAGTCACAGCCGCTTCCACATGGCGCTGCTCCGTCAGGCCACAGATCTTGACGCGGATATCGCTGGTCATGCCTTCTCGCTGGCCTCGAGGATCTGCAGGACATCGTCCTTGCCGTCACCATCCGTG
>RFZI01000038.1 GCA_009920775.1 Paracoccaceae bacterium
GCGCAGGATGATCTCCTCGCCCTCTTTGATGTGCTGCAGCTTCGAGGTCAGAGGGCCATCCGGCACCTTGATCGAATAGAACTCGAGCTCTTCGTCCCAAGCCGGCGAGGCGATGGAATAGGCCCGCAGGAGCGGCTTGCCGGTGTCGCCCATAAGACCAATCATCACGAACTCGCCCGAACGAAACCGCAGCGAGGCGGGCCGCGTCACGCGGAAGGCAAAGAGCCGGTCGGTATAGTGGCGCACCTGCGTCACCGTCTGCGCGTCGGGTAGGGCGGGGGTCTTCGGCGCAGGGTGCGCGCCAGCGGTGCTAATCGTCTTCTGTTCGGTCATGCAGATCTGGCGGACTTGGCCGCCCCTTTGTTCAATTTCGGATGTACTCGGGTGTCAGGCGCGCAGGCGGCTTTGATAGTCGTGCTCACGCCAGTTGGCGCGGGCGAGCCATTGATCCTCGGTCTGGCGTGCGGCCATATCGTCGGGGATTTCAACCTCGTCGAACCCGGCCCGCCGCGCCATGGCGTATTGATCGGCCAGAAGCGGCCCCGAGGCGCGAAGCCGGCCCTGATAACCCAAAAGCCGAAGGCGGCGGGCGATGGTAAAGCCGCGCCCGTCCGAGAAGCTGGGAAAGTCGACGCGAATGAGATCGATCGTATCGAGCACCCCGCGCAAAAGCGCCGGATCAGCGCTCGAGGACAGCGCAACGCCGAGATTGGCGCCGCCGGCCCCCGCGAGGATGGCCTCGGGCTCGAGAATGGCATCGCGCCAATCGTCTGTGGCAAAACCGCTGTCGGTGACAAGTATGGTCATGAGGATCCTCGTCTTAGGCCGCACTATCGCGCACGGCCCCGGTGGCCGTGAAATGAATGCCGCATTCAATCTTTTCCTGGTTCCGCCAGCGGCCCGCCCGCGGGTCTTCGCCAAAGCCAACCTGTGTGGTGCAGGGGGCGCAGCCAATCGACGGATAGCCACGCGCCACCAGCGGATGGCGCGGCAGATCTCTGGCCGTCATATGCGCCTTGACCTCGTCGCTTCCGCAATGGGCGAGCGGGTTGACCTTGATGCGCCGGCCCGCCTCGTTCTCAAAGGGGGTCAGCGTGGCGCGGCTGCCCGATTGATAGCGCTTGCGCCCGGTGATCCAGGTGTCAAAGCCTTTGAGGGCCTGTTGCAGCGGGATCGTCTTGCGAAGCGCGCAGCACTGATCGGGGAAATAGAGGTGCAAAAGCCCCTCGTTGTCCTGCTCAAAGGTCTCTTCGCGGGCCGGTGTGATCACGCGCACATCTGTCAGGCCAAGATGCGTCGCCACCGTCTTTTGATAGGCCAAGGTTTCGGCAAAGAGCATCTCGGTGTCGAGAAATAGGATCGGCGTTGCCGGATTGATGGCGGCAACCAGATCAAGCAGAACCACCGACTCCGCCCCGAATGACGACACAACCGCCACCTTGCCGAACTCGCCGCTTAGGAGCGTATGGCGCAGAATCTCGCCGGCGCTTTGCTGATCGAACTGGGTGTTGAGCCCAGAGACCTTTTCCTCGAGCGTCAACCTATGCAGCATTGGCCGTCTCCCCTTGCTCGTAGAGTGCCGCTTTAAACGGGGCGATCCCGATCCGCCGGTAGGTTTCAAGAAAGGTTTCTTCCGGCGAGAGCCGCTCGGCGAGATAGGCCATAACGATCCGCTCGATCGCGCCGGTGATCTCGTCACAGGCAAAGCCCGGGCCGGTCTTGTCGCCGATCACCATGTCTTCGGTGCCGTCGCCGCCCAGCGTGATCTGATAGTTTTCAACCCCGGCCCGATCTAGGCCAAGGATGCCGATGTGGCCGACATGGTGATGGCCGCAGGCGTTGATGCAGCCCGAAATCTTGATCTTGAGCGGCCCAATCTCGTGATCGAGCTTGAGGGCCTCGAACCGCTCGGCGATCTCTTGGGCCACGGGGATCGAGCGGGCGGTTGCAAGAGCGCAATAATCCATGCCGGGGCAGGCGATGATATCGCCGATCAGGCCGACATTTGCGGTGGCCAGATCTGCCGCGCGAAGCGCCGCATAAACGGCCGGCAGATCAGCCTTGTGAACATGCGGCAGGATCACATTCTGCTCGTGGCTGATGCGCAATTCGCCATGGCCAAAAGTTTCGGCGATTTCGGCCATCGTGCGCATCTGTGCGGCGGTGGCATCGCCGGGGGTTGCGCCCGGTTTCTTGAGGCTGATCGTGACTATGGCATAGCCGTCCACGCGGTGCGCAGCGAGGTTGGTATCGCTCCACGACCGGAAGGACGGATCGGCGCGGCGGGCCGCTTCGAAGGCATCTACCGAACGCTCGGCCAGATCAGGGCTGGCAAAGTGCCGCTTGATCTCGGCCAGCAGATCCTGATCGACGCCGGAAAAGCTCGGGCGGATCTCGACAAAACGGTCTTCGACCAGTCGCTGGATCTCGTCGATCCCATGCTCGTGAACAGTGATTTTGATCCGCGCTTTATATTTGTTGTCGCGGCGGCCCAGAAGGTTCCAGACGCTGACGATCGCCTCGATAAAGGGCAGAAGATCGCCGGTGGGCAGGAAGCCGCGAATGACCTTGCCAACCATCGGCGTCCGGCCAAGCCCGCCGCCGACGATCACCTCAAACCCCGGCAAACCATCGGCGCTGCGCACCATGCGCAGACCAATGTCATGGGCCTTGGTCACCGCGCGGTCGTTCGGGCTGCCGGTGATCGCAATCTTGAACTTGCGCGGCAGAAACTGAAACTCGGGGTGATCGGTCGACCATTGGCGGATCAGCTCGGCATAGGGGCGCGGGTCTTCGATTTCATCGGCAGCCGCCCCGGCGAAATGATCGGCGGTGACATTGCGGATCGTGTTACCCGAGGTCTGGATGGCGTGCATCTCGACATCCGCAAGCGCCTCGAGAATATCGGGCACATCGCGCAGCTTGGGCCAGTTGAACTGGATGTTCTGGCGGGTCGTAAAATGGCCGTAGCCCTTGTCGAAGGTCTCGGCGATATGTGCGAGTTGACGCATCTGAGTGGGATTGATCGTCCCGTAGGGCACGGCCACCCGCAGCATATAGGCGTGAAGTTGAAGATAGAGGCCGTTCATCAGCCGCAGCGGGCGAAATTCGTCCTCGGTCAGGCTGCCGTCGATCCGGCGCTCGACCTGAGCGCGGAACTGGGCGACACGTTCCCGAACGAATGCCTCGTCGAAGTCATTGTAGGAATACATGCTCAGATCCCCACTTGCTTGCCGTGCGCGTAGTTTGACGGGCCGCGCGTGCGGAACACTTCGCGGAAGTGAACCGGCTTGGGGCCGGTAGCACCGGGCCGGGCGTCGGCAAGATAGGCGCCGACAACGACTGACCGCTGCGCCTGCGCCTCGATCAGTCGGATGTCGGCATGCGCCTCGTCCTCGATCAACTCGGCCTCGCGCATATCGCGGCTCCAGCGGTCGTCAGCGGTCAGCCAAACGACGTCGCCCTGAAGGAGATCATTTGCTGTTACGACCTTTGGTGTAAACGGACTGGGCATTCGTCGTGGTCCTCGTTTTTCGGTGCCGTGCGAGCCGCATTGAGGCTCGAAATTAGAGTCGGTGCGGCGCATTTTGCCGTGTTGCGCTATATTTCAAAGATATAGAGTCGGCGGAGACACGGCCATATGTCCTTGAAAATAAGGATGTTTGTGAGCTCGTGGTGGCTGGCGCAGACAGCAGTCCCGCAAGTTGCTGAGAATTGTGAACTCCTGTTCTTCGAGCCGCTAATGTTTGGAAAACTGTCTTGTTTGCTGGGGGCCGTTTGCGACCTTCGCTTTCGCAATTCAGGGACTGAGTTGAAGCTCGATCAATTTGAATCGACCGTATCGAGGCAGCCTTTAGCTGCGCTGTCCTCCTTCTGCTCAGTCGTTCGGTGGTAAGCTCTGTCCGCCGTGCCTAGGCGGAACGTCGAAGAGGCTCGGCCCCAAGGCCACCAAGAGCTGGGAAAACGCTGCCCCCGGCTACGGTGCCAGACGCGACCGATATTCCGGGAATAATGGACCAGTCGATGCCTCGGCTTTCAAGGGCGGCAATCACACGGGTCGTTTCTTCTGCTTCGCTCGGATCGCCATGCTTGAGGCGTATGACCTGTGCGCCCTCCAGCGCATACTTGATCAGGTTGGCGTCGCACCCGACGGCCGTAGGAGTGTTACGCTCAACCGCACGGATGATCGCCTCGCGGCGGCATAGTTCGAGGATTTCTGGCGAGAGGCCATGGTCATGGATCACCACATCGGCCTCGTGGAGCTCTTTTCTGGCCTTTATAGTCAGTAGATCGGGATCACCGGGGCCTGCGCCCACAAAGGCAACGTGTCCCTCGCGAGGTTTGCGCTGCAGATGCCGCTCCAATAGGCGCTCAAGTGCCTGCTCCGCGGAGGCCTCGTTCGGGCTTCCTGCCACCAGACCGGGGCCCGCCTTGAAATAGTATTCAGACCAGAAATCGCGACTTGGCCGCCCTGGCGAAAGCTGCGCCGCTTTGCTGCGAAACCGCTTTCCGACGCGTGCAAGAAGGCCGATGGCGCTTGGCAGTCGCTCTTCGAGGTCGGCCTTGATGGCGCGGGCCAGAACCGGGGCGGCGCCTTCTGTGCCTATGGCAATCGTGACCGGCGCGCGGTCGACGATGGCGGGGGTGATAAAGTCCGATCCGTGCAAGTCATCAACGATATTGACCAGCGCGCCCTCCGCTCGGGCAATCTCGGCGACCCGCGCGTCCTCATCGGCATCTTCATTGGCACAATAAACCAGCTTCGCGCTTGTCGCATCGCCTTTGGCAAGGACACGCAGATGCAAAGCTATTTGGCCCGCGGCTGCGGCTTGTCTCAATTCCGGGCTGGGATCGAGCGCAAAGACCTTGATCTGTGCTTCAGTCTTGGAAAGGAGGCGGAGTTTGGCCAAGGCAACCTCGCCTCCGCCCGACACGATTATCAGCTGGGATTTAAGGTCCAAAAATATTGGAAAATGCTGCATTGGGCGCCCTGTCTTGACGTCCCTAATCTACGATCCCGCACCAACTCTGAAAACCATGCTAGGAAATTAAGAACAGGCTCCCAAACGGCTGGGTCTAGATACGCCAACGTTCCAAGAGTTCCCGAGATCAGAGATTGTTTTGTGCGAAGAGGCGTTGTTGGAGAACTACGCCTGAGGCTGGGAGCGGCGCCGGAAAGCGTCCGCGAGTGACTTAGCGATCCCCAAAATCGTCCCCCTAGCGGTGATGCTATATGTCCGGTTGCCCCTCTCGTTCCGAAATGTCGAGGACCTGCTCCATGAGCGAGGTGTCTAAGACAGCCACGAGACGGTCCGTTACTGGTGGCATCGGTTCGGACCGATGTTTGCGTCAGAGATCAGAAAGCGCCGGATAGCCGGCTTGAAGTCCAGCCGTTCGCAGTGGCACTTGGATGATGTCTTAGTGCAGGTCAACGGAGAACGACCCTACCTCTGGCGCGCGGTAGACCACGAAGGCGAGGTCCTGGAAAGCTTCGTGACCAAGACCCGAGACAAGAAAGCCACATTGAAATTCCTCAAGAAAGCAATGCGAAAGCACGGACGCCCAGAGGTGATCGTCACGGATCGGCTTCGATCTTATAGAGTTGCCCTGAAGGAGACTGGCGCAGCAAAACGACAGAAAACTGGCCGCTGGCTCAACAATCAAGCCGAGAATTCACATCTACCATTTCGAAGGCAAGAGCGAGCGATGCTCCGCTTCAGTCGGATGCAAACGTTACAGAAGTTCGTCGCCGTCCACACCTCGGTCTCAAACCACTTCAATCAGGAACGTTATCTCTACTCCCGTGCCAACTTCAAGCTGAACCGCGCCGCTGCTCTCGCTGAGTGGGGGCTGCTTTGTTCCGCATAGGTTCGTGTGTTTGCGGGCAGACTGAGACGAGTTCCAATTGGTCTGCCAGCACCGCCACCTTTCCCTCTATCTTCCGCTGCCCACCCGGTCTTGCTGCAGACTGAGACGGGTTTCAAGCTGTTGGGCAGGACTACTGTTCCCCTTGCGCAAAACCGATAGCTGGGAAAGGATCGCGGGCAGGACAAATCTCTTGAGTTGAGGCAGAGATGAGCAAGGACACGCGGCAGGTTTCCTTTACGGCGATGAAGGACGGCACGAAGGACGACTATCTCCTTCTGGCCGAGCTTGAGAAACCCTATCACCAGATGACGGCCGACCGAGTTCTGGCCGAGTTGCGGCGGCAGGGTGATGCTTCGATGGATGGCTACAAGATCACCCGGATGCACCATGGGCTTCAGGCCGCGGCTCGCGCCGAGAAGGACGGGGCGGATATCGACTGGATCGTGGCCGCGCTTTTGCACGATATCGGCGATGGCCTCGCCCCGCAAAACCACGACAGGTTTTCGGCCGAGGTGATCCGGCCCTTTGTCCGCTGGGACGTCTCTTGGACGGTCGAACATCACGGCATTTTCCAGATGCTCTATTACGCGCATCACTACAGCTGGGATGAAAACGCCCGCGAAGAGTTCCGTGGTCACCCCTGTTTCGACACCTGCGCCGAGTTCTGCGAGCGCTGGGACCAGTCGTCCTTCGATCCCGCCTACGAGACCCCGCCACTTGAACATTTCGAGCCGATGGTGCGCGAGGTTTTCGGGCGCAAGGCCTGGGATCCCGCGGTGATCCGCGAGGGTGAAGTGACCGACCTCATGGGCAAGGCCGTCTAGCGCAATTCGAGAGAAGGAGCTTCACGTGCGGGACTTTCAAAAGCCCGGCCGTTCGGCCGTTTATGCCGCGAACGGGATGTGCGCGACCTCGCATCCCTTGGCGTCGCAGGTGGCGGTCGAGATCCTGAAATCGGGCGGCAACGCGGTGGACGCAGCCATTGCTGCGGCGATCCTGCTTGGGGTTTGCGAGCCGCAGATGACCGGGATCGGTGGCGACTGTTTCGTGCTGGTCAAACCGGCGGGGACGGAGAAGGTGACGGCGCTCAATGGCTCGGGGCGTGCGCCGATGGGGCTCAAGGCGGCCGATCTGCGGGCGCGGGGGCTGTCAAAAATGCCGGTGACGGGGATCGAGCCGGTGACCGTTCCCGGCGCGATTGATGCCTTCTGTCGCCTTTCCGAACGCTTTGGAAAGCTGTCACTGGCCGAAATCCTCGCCCCCGCGATCCACTATGCTGACGAGGGCGTGCCGGTCGCGCCGCGGGTGGTGTTCGACTGGAAAGAGGACGGCGGCGTGCTCAAAGGGGCTGCGCGCGACTGGTTCATGATCGACGGCAAGATCCCGCAGGTGGGGCAGGTGTTCCGCCATACCGGCATGGCCGAGGTTTTGCGGCGGGTATCGAAAGAGGGGCGGGCCGGTTTCTACGAAGGCGAAGTGGCCGAGGATATGGTGGCCTCGCTGCGGGCATTGGGCGGCACCCATACGCTCGACGATTTCGCCGCCACCGAGGCGACATGGGGCGAGCCTGTCTCGGGACTCTACCGCGGCACCGAGCTGATCGAGCACCGGCCGAACGGGCAGGGGGCGACCGCGATCCTTCTGGCGAAGATCCTCTCGCATTTCGACGTGGCGGCGCTCGATCCCTTCGGCGCCGAGCGGCTGCACCTCGAGGCCGAGGCCTCCAAGCTGGCCTATGATGCCCGCGACCGGTTCATCGCCGATCCCGACCGCACCAAGCGCCTCGATCACATGATCGCGGATGAAACGGCGGCCAAACTCGCCGGCCTGATTAACATGGGCCGTGCGATGCCCTCGCCCAAGGCGGCAACCGAGGCGCTGCATAAGGAGACCGTCTACGTCACCGTTGTCGACCGCGACCGGATGGCCGTTTCGCTCATCTATTCGATCTATCACGGCTTCGGCGCTGGGTTGGCGTCAGACAAGTTCGGGATCAACTTCCAGAACCGCGGTTCGGGTTTCACCCTCGAAGAGGGGCATCCCAACGAAGCCACGGGCGGGCAAAGGCCGATGCACACGATCATTCCGGGGATGCTCGCCACGAACGGCCGGATCGAGATGCCCTTCGGCGTCATGGGTGGCAGCTATCAACCCACGGGCCACGTGCGGCTTCTGTCGAACCTCAAGGATTTCGGCATGGACGTTCAGGCCGCCATCGACGCGCCGCGCGGGTTCAGCATGGATGGCAAGTTGAGCATCGAGCGGGGCTATGATCCCAAGGTCGCGCAGGCGCTGGCCGATCTGGGCCACAATGTCTCCGAAGTGGTCGAACCGCTCGGCGGCGCGCAGGCGATCATCATCGGCGAAGACGGGGTGCTGACCGGCGGCTCCGATCCGCGCAAGGACGGCTGTGCTCTCGGATACTAGGCCCCTTCGAACCCCTCCAGAACGCCCACGGTATTGATCGCAATCTCCTCCACCGCATAGCCGCCTTCCATGACGAAAAGCGTGGGCTTGCCAAGCGCGGCGATGCGCTGGCCGATCTTGGGGTAATCTTCGGTTTTCAGCTTGAAGCCGCTGATCGGGTCTTTCTCGAAGGTGTCGACGCCGAGGGAAACCACAACGACATCGGGATCATAGGCGGTGATCTTGCGGCAGCCATCCTCGAGCGAGGCCGACCAGCCGGCCCAAGCGGTGCCAAGGGGCATAGGATAGTTGCAGTTGAAGCCAAGCCCCGCGCCTGCGCCGGTCTCTTCAGCGGCGCCGAGGAAATAGGGATATTCCTCACGCGGGTCGGCATGAAGGTTGACGACTATCACATCGCTGCGTTCGTAAAAGATCTGCTGCGTGCCGTTGCCGTGGTGATAGTCGACATCGAGAATGGCGGCCCGCTTGGCGCCGCCATCAAGGAAGGATTGCGCGGCCACGGCGGCGTTGTTGATGAAGCAATAGCCGCCCATGAAATCGGCCCCCGCATGGTGCCCCGGCGGGCGGCAAAGGGCGAAGGCCGCGCGCTCGCCACCGGCGACGAGGCCCGCCGCCGTCAGGGCGCAATCATGTGCGGCCTTGACCGCGGCCCATGTGCCTTCGACGAATGAGGCCGAGGCGTCGATCGAGTAATGGCCGAGAAGGCCGGTGGCCGAGGTCGGCACCAGATCGCGCCGCAGCCCCTTGGCGGGCCATGAGGACGGCAGGGCGGGGCCAGTGTTGCCCTCGGCAAGCCAGCGCTCCCAAGCGGTCGTCAGGAAGGCGAGGAAGGCCGGGTCATGCACCTTTGAGGCAATGTTAAGGTCATGTTCAACCGGCGGCAAAACCTCGCCCAAGCCCCGATCGCGCACCCGCGCCACGATATACTCGGCCCGTGACGGCAACTCGAACGATGGTAGGATGCGGCCGCCGTTCAATTCGTTGTGGCCGGAATGACCGAGATGCTTGTCGGAATAGACGGTCTTCATGGCGACACCGGTCCTGGATCAGATCATAGGCGGGGTGCAGGCGCAGGCGACAACTGCCGTGACGTTGCCTACGTTTTTCAGGGAATAGGGCTGGCGCCCGATAATGTGATAGCCGCCGCCAGCGGTAATGCGGCGGGTTTCGTCGCCCGCTGTCACTTCGATCGTGCCGTGAACGACGACCGCTGCGGTTTCGCCTTCGTGCGAGATGGGCGTATCGCCGGTGCCGGCGCCGGGTTCGTATCGTTCGAGAAACATCTGCAGGGTCTTGTCGCGGCGCTCGGGCGCGAGAACGCGCAGGTCGGCCGCGCCACGCGAGACCACCATCATGTCGGACGCCGTGTTGAAGATGACATTCTGTTGAGACGCAGGCAGAGCGAAGAAATCCGCCATCGAAATCGAGACAGCCGAGAGGATGCGATGGAGCGAAGCGAGGGACGGCGCGTGAGCCTCCTGCTCGATGAGCGAGATTGTCGTGTTGGTAACGCCAGCCCTTTTGGCCAATTCGCGTTGTGATAGCCCGAGCTTCTCACGAAGGGCTTTGAGCCGGGCGCCAACCGCAAGATCGCTCGCTTCCTGTCGCGAACGTTCCTCGCGCGATTTTTTGGATCCGCTTGTCTTGGGGGCTTTCGCTTCGGTCAACAGAAACTCCGTAATCAAAAACGAGACGTTGAATAAGACTGTGCGGAAAGCGCCCGCCTTGCAACAAACCTTTGCAATCTATCTGTTAATTTTCAGCAGGAAAGCAGCTTGCCGTGTAAAAAAATCAATGCCAAGATTTTAAAAAAATTCTAACCCGTCTGACAGGGAGGGTCCGGCAATGTCGGCTTTGAAAGAGTTCGAACGGCTTTCGGGTAATCTGTTCCTCGGTGGCGAGTTCGTCCGAAGCAAAAGCACGGCGAGCTTCTCGGTCATTGATCCGGCGACCGAGGATCGTGTGGGTGAAATCGCCGATGCGAGCGAGGCCGAGGTCGAGGAGGCGCTCGACATTGCGCTCGATGCGGGGCGGACGTGGAATGCCATGGATATGCGCTCGCGTGCTGTTGTCATGCACGAGATCGCCGCCGTCATGCGCCGTGACAAGGCAGTCTATGCCGAATGCCTGACGCGGGAGGAGGGCAAGCCTTTCAAGGAAGCGCTCGACGAGGTGTCGTGGTGTGCCACCGCGATGGACTATTACGCCGAGATCGCCCGCCACGAGGCGGGGCGCATCGCCGGCACGACCGTTCCCGGCCAGTTCCATTTCGCGGTGAAAGAGCCCTTGGGCACGGTCGTGATCATCCTGCCGTTCAACTATCCGCTCGTTCTGATGTGCTGGGAGGCGGCGGCGGCGCTGGCCGCGGGCAACGCTGTGATCGTCAAGCCGCACGAACAGACGAGCCTGACGACGCTCAAATTCATGGAGCTCTTCGACGGCCTGCCCAAGGGCCTGATGCAGACGGTTACCGGCGGGCCGCGCGTGGCGCAGCATCTGGTGGGCTCGAAGAAATCCCATGCGGTGGCCTATACCGGCTCGGTGCCGATCGGGCAGGCGGTGGCGCGGACCTGCGCCGAGACCTTCAAGCCTTGCCTCATCGAAGCCTCCGGCAACGATCCCTTCATCGTCATGCCCTCGGCTCCCCTCGATATCGCCGCCCGTGGCGCGGCCTTTGCGGCCTATCTCAACTGCGGTCAGGTCTGCACTTCGGCCGAACGCTTCTATGTGCACGAGTCGATCCACGACGAATTCGTCGAGCGACTGGTGGCGGAGACCCGCAAGCTTCGTGTGGGTAACGGTCTTCAGAAAGTAGACATCGGCCCGATGGCGACCGAACGCCAGCGCGTTCGTTTCGAGGCGATGATGGCCGAAGCTCGCGCTCAAGGGGCCAAGGCCGCCATCGGCGGCGGGCGTCCCGCAGGCCTCAACAAAGGTTGGTATGTCGAACCGACCGTGCTTACCGGCGTCGAGCCGGGGATGGATATTCTCAAGAACGAATCCTTCGGCCCCGTGGCGCCGATCTGCAAGGTGAAGAGCTTTGACGAGGCGATCGAACTGGCCAACCGGTCGGATTATGGCCTAGGTGCCAATCTCTACAGTCTCGACAGCAACGAACAGTTCCGCGCCGTGCGCGAGATCCAGTCGGGGATCCTCTGGATCAACGCCCCGCTTCTCGACAACGACGCGCTGCCCTTCGGTGGCACCAAGCTTACCGGCACCGGCCGCCAACTTGGGCCGGAGGGCCTCGCGCAGTTTCAGAACACCAAGTTCGTGATGCTGGATCCGGCGGCCGAAAGCCAGGATTTCTGGTGGTTCCCCTATCCCGATGCCGAGACCTATGAGGCGGTGATGAAGGCCAAGGTCTGAAATCATGACCAAGTTGCCTGACCGCGCTGAGGTGGTGATCGTCGGCGGCGGCGTCGCTGGCTGTTCGGTCGCCTATCACCTGACCAAGATCGGCATCAAGGATGTGGTTCTTTTGGAGCGTCAGCAACTCACCAGCGGCACCACATGGCATGCAGCGGGTCTGGTGACTCAGCTGCGCGCTACGCGGCGGATGACGGAGCTTGCCAAATATACGGGCGAGCTGTTTGGCACGCTGGAAGAGGAAACGGGGCAGGCGACCGGCTTCAAGCGGCGCGGCTCATTGCGGGTCGCCAATACCGCCGCCCGCTATGAGGAGCTTGCCCGCGGCGCCTCGATGGGCCGCAACTTTGGCCTGCCGGTCGAAGCGGTGAGCCCCGGTCAGATCAAGGAACGCTGGGGGCCGATCAACCTCGACGGCATCGTCGGCGGCTTCTGGTTTCCGCAGGACGGGCAGGTGAACCCCGCCGATGTGACCATGGCCTATGCCAAGGGCGCACGGATGGGAGGGGCGCAGATCTTCGAAGGCAAGTCGGCCACTCGGATCCTCGTCGAAAACGGCAAGGCCGCAGGCGTGATGACCGACGAAGGCCCGATCTATGCCGAGACGGTGGTGATCTGCGGCGGTCTCTGGTCGCGCGATCTGGCGGCGACGGCGGGGGTGGCGCTGCCACTCCATGCGGCTGAGCATTTCTATTGCGTCACCGAGCCGATCCCCGATCTGCCCAAAGACCTGCCGGTTCTGTTCCTTGGCGACGAGTGGACCTATTACAAGGAAGACGCGGGCAAGCTCCTCGTGGGCTTTTTCGAGCCCAACGCCAAGCCTTGGGGTCACAAGGGCGTCCCCGAGGATTTCGCCTTCGGCACGCTGCCCGAGGATATCGACCACATCGCCCCGCATCTGGAACAGGCGACCCACCGCGTGCCGGTGCTCGAAAAGACCGGCATCCAGCTTTTTTTCAACGGCCCCGAGAGTTTCACCCCCGACGACCGCTATCTTCTGGGCGAGACGCCCGAGGTGCCCGGCCTCTTCTGCGCCACCGGCTTCAACTCGATCGGCATTCTTTCGTCTGGCGGGGTGGGCAAGGCGCTGGCCGACTGGATCCGCGACCGCAAGCCGCCGATGGAGCTCGCCGACGTCGATGTGCGGCGGATGCAGAGCTTTCAGATCAACCGCAGCTATCTGCATGACCGCACGACCGAGACCCTCGGCCTCCTCTTCGACATGCACTGGCCCTCGCGCCAGTTCGCCACCGCGCGCGGCGCGCGGCGCAGCCCCTTCCACGACCGCCTCATCGCCGCTGGCGCATGGATGGCCGAGGCGGCGGGATGGGAACGGCCCGGATTCTTCGCCAAACCCGGCGACGCGCCGAAGATCGAGTATTCTTATGGCAAGCCCAGCTGGTTCGAGAACGTCGCCGCCGAGTGCCGCAACACGGCCGAGAACGCGACGCTCTTCGATCTGTCGTGTTTCGTGAAATACGCGGTCGACGGGCGTGATGCCTGCGCCGTGCTCAACCGCCTCTGCGCCAATGATATCGACGTTGCGCCGGGCCGGGTCGTCTATACCCAATGGCTCAACGAGGCGGGCGGGATCGAGGCGGATGTGACGGTGATCCGTTTGTCGGAAACTTCGTTCCTCGTCACCTCTATCGCAGTCTCGCAACGCCGCGATATCGCATGGCTGACGCGCCACATCCCCGAAGGCGCCCTGTGCTTTGCCCGCGATATGACCTCGGGCCTGCCGATGCTGGCGCTGATGGGGCCGAAGGCGCGGGCGCTCTTGCAGACGCTGACGCCGGAAGACCTTTCCGACGACGCCTTCCCCTTTGGCACGAGCCGCGAGATCGATCTCGGCTATGCTCGGGTGCGGCTGACGCGGATCACCTATGTGGGCGAGCAGGGCTACGAGATCCTGATGCCCGCCGAGTTTGCCGCCCATGTGTTCGACAAGATCACCGAGGCGGGCGCGGCCTTTGGCCTCGGCCACGGCGGCTATTTCGCGATCAATTCGCTTCGGATGGAGAAGGGCTATCGCCACTGGGGCCACGATATCGGCGAGGAAGATACGCCCTTTGACGCCGGCCTCGGCTTTGCCGTGGCAATGGAAAAGCCGGGGGGCTTTATCGGCCGCGAGGCCTTGGCGGCGCAAAGGGTCGGCCCGCAGCGGCGGCGCATGGTGCAGCTGCGCCTGCCGATGGCCGATGCGCCGATGCTCTACCATCAGGAGCCGATCCTGCGGAACGGCGTGATCGTCGGGTCGGTTACCTCCGGCGCCTACGGGCATCGGGTCAACGCCTCGCTCGGCATGGGCTATGTCAGTTGCGAGGCGGGCGTGACAGCAGACTGGCTTGCCTCCGGGGCTTGGGAGGTTGAGGTCGCGTGGAAACGCTATCCGGTCGAGGTGGCACTCAAGGCGCCCTACGACCCCAAAGGCGAAAGGATCAAAGGATGAGTTTCAGCACCAAAGCGATGGTCATGCGCGGCGCGGGGGCGCCCGAGGAGCTTCAGCCGGGAACGGTCGAGCTTCCCTGGAATCCGGCGGGCGCCGATGTTCTCGTGCGGCTCGAAGCGGCGGCGATCAATCCCGCCGATCTCTATTTCCGGGAATACGGCCCCTATGTCGGCGAGGCCGAGGGCTGTGTCCTCGGGCACGACGGCGCGGGGGTAATCGAGAAGGTCGGCGCGCAGGTCAAGGGCCTGAAGGCCGGTGATCGGGTTGCGTTTTGCAATGGTGGGGTGGGCGGCACTCACGGAACCTATGCCCACCATGCGGTGGTGCCTGCATCGCTTGTCGCGATGATCCCCGACGGGGTGACAGCGATGCAGGCCGCCGCGGTTTCGCTGGTGTTCATCACCGGTTGGGAATCGTTCAAGGAGCGCGCCCGCGTGAGGATGGGCGAGTGGGTTCTCGTCCACGGCGGGGCGGGTGGCACCGGCCATGTTGCCATCCAGATCGCGCGGGCCTTGGGTGCGCGGGTGGCGGCGACGGTGAGTTCCGACTAGAAGGCCGAGATCGCGGCACGGGCAGGGGCCGAAAAGATCATCCGCTATCGCGACGAGGATTTCGTTGAGGCGGCACTAGACTGGACCGGGGGCCGTGGCCTTGATGCCGTGCTCGACAATGCAGGAACCGAGGTATTGCACGAAAGCATCAAGGCGCTCGCGCCCTATGGACGGCTCGTGACGCTCATGGGAACGCCCGGCGACCTTGAAGATATGACCGCCTACAACAACAATCTCACGATCCATAACGTGATGATGTTGACGCCGATGTGGAAGGGCCTTTCGGCCCACCGCAGGCGGCAGAAACGGATACTGGAACGAGCGCTCGACTGGCTCGCCAGTGGCAAAATCCATGTGAACATCGCGGCGACCTATCCTTTGGGCGAGGTTGCCTCAGCCCATCGCGCGCTTCAGTCTGAAGGCGGCCGCGGCAAGATCGTTTTGACCATGTAATGCAAGGAGGCCGTGTTGTCTGACACCGCACCAGCTCCGCGTACGATCAAGGAAGAGATGGAAGCGGGGCGTCGCCTGACCGACGACTTCGGCTGGCCGACAATCATCCTGTTTCTGGGCCTCTTTGCGATGTTCTTCTTCGCGATCTGGGCCGCGATGACGGGCCTCATCAGCTATGTCTGGGGGGCGGTGATCAACACCGTCTTTATCTACGCGCTCTACACGGTCGTCCACGAGGCGATCCACGGCAATATCTCGTCACGGCGCAAGAACCTGCGCTGGGTCGATCTGGTTGTGGGGACTGCGGCCTGTATCCCGCTGTTTCTCTTCTATTACCCTCACCTCAAACAACACATGGTGCACCACACCAAGGCCAACACCGAGGACGATCCTGACATCTACGCCCGTGGCGGTTTCTTTGGCTGGGTGTTCCTGCGGCTTCCCAAGGCGCTGATCGTCTATTTCTCGCCGTGGAATCTGCGGAATGACTGCATCAAATTCGGTGTGCCGAAGTGGCAAGTCACGGTCAGCTGGATTACCTTCGCGCTGCAATGGGCTGTTCTGATTGCGATTTTGGCATTCGGCTACTGGAAGGAGCTGCTGGTTCTGTGGTTGGTTCCGTGGTGGATCGGCCAGACCGTGATGCTCACGCTCTTCACCTGGACGCCGCACCACGACCACCACGATACCGGCCGCTACAAGGATACGCGCGAGTCGCTCTTTCCCTTCGCCAACTTCCTGCTTCTCGGCCAGAACCATCACCTCATCCACCACATGATGCCGGGGGTGCAATGGTATCGGTATAAGCGCGTTTTCAATGAGATACGCCCTCTTCTTGAGAGAAATGGCGTGCGGATCGAAGGCTTCTGGCCGGTGTCGCGAGAGAAACGGGAGGCTGCGAAATGACGCCCGGGCAGTTCACCCAAAACTGGGACTGGGACATTCCAATCCCGATCCGCTATGGGCCGGGGCGCGTTCGGGAGGTGGGAGATATCTGCGCTTCGCGGGGGATCCGCAATCCGCTGGTCGTGACAGATCGGGCCAGCGCGAGCCTGCCTTTTGTCGGCGCTGTCATGGGGGCCCTAGAGGGGGCTGGTTTGAGGTGCGCTCTCTTCAGCGATGTTTCCCCAAATCCGAAAGACATCGAGGCAGGGCACGGCGCCGAGGCGTTTCGTCAGGGCGACCACGATGCGGTGATCGCCTTGGGTGGCGGCTCCGGTATGGATGCGGGCAAGGCGGTGAGCCTGCTCGCGAGGTCCAACCATCCGCTTTGGGATTTCGATTTCGACGTGGCTCCGCCAAATGAGTTGACCAAAGCGGATTTCCCGCCACTCCTCTGTATCCCGACCACCGCAGGCACGGGCGCCGAGACCGAAAGCACGGGGATGATCACCGACACCAGCCGGGGCATCAAAGGATGCGTGTGGCATCCGGCGCAAAAGCCGATTGTTGCGATTCTGGATCCCGAATTGACCATTGGTTTGCCGCCTCGATTGACCGCTTGGACAGGCTGCGACGCGCTTACCCATGCGATCGAGGCCTATTGTGTCCCTGCCGCCCATCCCATCTGCGACGGCGTCGCACTCGAAGGATTGCGATTGGTCGCCAAAGCGTTGCCGGAGGTTCTTAAGGCGCCAACCTCGATCGAGGCGCGGGGGGCGATGCTTGTCGGCTCCTGTCTGGCGGGCATCTCGTTCCTCAAGGGGCTCGGCATGGTTCATGCCATCAGCCATATGGTCGGGGCAGAGTTCGATACTCACCACGGGCTGACCAACGCTGTCCTCCTGCCGCCCGTCCTACGGTTCAACGCAAAGGACATTGAGGCTAAAGTCGGGCCAATGTGCGAGGCGATGGGTCTGGATGGCTCGGATTTCGGTACCTTCCTCGCTGGGGTCGAACACCTGCTTAACCTATGCGCCATTCCCCAAGGACTGGAAGATTTGGGTGTGCGTCAAGAGGCGATTGGCTCGCTTGCCCTCAAGGCGTCGCGGGATCCTGCGGCCGCCACCAATCCTCGCAGAGCCAGCGTGCCTGAAATTGAAGAGCTGATCCAAAGTGCAATGACGACAACCCGCGCCGAAAGAGGATCGTGATGGCTGAGACCGACCTCTGTTATATTTCGGCGCAGGAAGCGCTGGCCCGGTTTCGCCGGCGCAGGCTGTCGCCGGTGGAGTATCTCGAGGCGCTGATTGCGCGGGCGGAAAAGGTCAATCCGGCGATCAATGCCTACGCGGAAACCTATTACGACGAGGCCCGAGATGCGGCCAAAAGGGCCGAAACCGCCTATATGAGCGGACGAGCGCGCCCGCTCGAGGGGCTTCCGGTCGCGGTGAAGGATATCCAGCGGATGAAGGGCAAGCGCCGGACTCAGGGCTCGCTCGTCTACAAGGATCATATCGACGATCATTCCGATCCAATGATCGAACGGCTTGAAGAGGCCGGAGCGATCTTCCATGCCCGCACGACCACGCCAGAATTCTGTCTCTCCGGCACCTGCAATTCGCGGATTTGGGGGATAACCCGCAATCCGTTCAACCTCGACTATGGCCCCGGCGGTTCATCGGGTGGGTCGGCGGCCGCTTTGGCTGCGGGCATGACGCCCATCGCCACCGGCACCGATATCGGCGGCTCGATCCGCATACCGGCAAGCTCTTGCGGCCTTGTGGGCTACAAGCCGCCGCATGGGCGCAACCCAGATGGCCCTCCGTCGAATTTCGATCGTTACAATCATTGCGGCGTGTTGAGCCGCGGGGTGGCGGACACAGCGCTTTTGCAGAATGTCATCTCCGGCCCACATCCGCGCGACCACGACTCACTGCGCGACAAGGTTATCCTGCCGTATCAGGCCGAACCGCGACCGCTTCGCGTCGGCTATTCGTTGGATTTCGGCTATGTGGCGGTCGAGCCTGAGGT
>RFZI01000039.1 GCA_009920775.1 Paracoccaceae bacterium
TCGCGCCGATAAAGATCGGAATAGGCGGTCTCGAGGTAGGATTGCGACCGGATCCGCGCGACCTTGCGCTGAACCGAAAAGACCGAATGGGCAACCTGACAGGTGACCATGTTGACCTCGTCGGAATGGGTCGCGGCGATCACCATATCCGCATCGCGGGCGCCTGCCCGCTCGAGCACGTCTGGATAGGAGGCATGGCCTACGACCCCGCCGACATCGAGAGTTTCGGTCGCCCGCCGGACAAGCTCGGAATTCACGTCGACAATGGTGACATCATTTTGCTCGCCCGACAGATGCCGCGCGATTTGCCAGCCGACCTGACCTGCGCCACAGATGATGACCTTCATGCCCGCTCCTTCAGGATTGAGGTGGCTTGGTGGTGCCAGAGTGCCATGGTTGGGTCAACTGCTCAGTCTTCCTCCACAAAAGCCACGCGCCCTCCGGCTTTATTGGCTGTCGTCACTCCGAGCGATTTGAGTTTGCGGTGAAGGGCAGAGCGCTCCATCCCTACAAACGAGGCCGTCCGGCTGATATTGCCGCCAAACCGGTTGATCTGGGTCAGAAGATATTCGCGCTCGAAAAGCTCGCGTGCCTCGCGCAATGGAAGGGTTGCCAAAGCGCTTCCCAAGACGACACGGCCCTCTTCGCCCTGCGGTTCATCGCTGGCCGGCAGCTCGCGCGCGGAAATCGCCTCGGAGGTTTCTCCAAGGATTAGAACACGTTCGACCACATTCTTCAGCTGTCTGACATTGCCCGGCCAGTTCATGGTTTGCAGAAGGGCACGTGCATCTTCAGCGAGCTTGCGTAGCGGAAGCCCCTGAGAGCGGTTCAGCTGGGCGATAAAATGTTCGGCCAGCATCGGGATATCCTCCCGCCGCTCCGCCAGCGAAGGAACATGGATCGGCACGACATTGAGCCGATGATACAATTCCTGCCGGAACTCGCCCGTCTGGATCAGATCGGCCAAATCACGGGTGGTTGAGGAAATGACCCGCAGATCGACCTGCACTTTGCCGGCGCCGCCGACGCGGGTGAATTGTTGGTCCACCAAGACCCGCAGGATCTTTGACTGGGTGCCAAGCGGCATATCGGCGACCTCATCAAAGTAGATGATCCCGCCATTTGCCTGTTCGAGAAGCCCTTTCTCGATTCCGCGCTCTGGGCTTTCGCGCCCGAAGAGAACCTCTTCCATGCGTTCGGGCTCAATGGCGGCCGACGCCAAAGTTACAAAGGGGGCGTCAGATCGGTTGGACTGGGCGTGGATATACCGCGCGGCGATTTCTTTTCCCGAACCCGGCGCACCGGTCAACATCACCCGCCCATTCGATCGCGTGACCTTGTCCAGTTGGCTCTTGAGCGAACGAAACGCCGCGCTATCGCCGAGCATCTCGGCGCTGGGCGCATCACCGCGTTTCAATTCCTGATTTTCTCTGCGCAGACGCGACGTTTCCATCGCCCGCCGGATCACCACCATCAGCTGATCAATGTTGAAGGGCTTTTCGATAAAGTCATAGGCGCCCTGCTTGATCGCCGCGACCGCGATTTCGATGTTGCCGTGGCCCGAGATGATCACAATCGGAACCTCGGGATGATCCCGCTTGACCGATTTCAGGATATCTATCCCGTCCATATGGCTGTCTTTCAGCCAGATATCGAGGATCATCAGCGCGGGCTTTTCCTTGGCAATCTCGGCCATGCACTGATCGGCATTGGCGGCAAGACGGGTCGTAAACCCTTCATCTTTAAGAATATCCGAGATGAGCTCGCGAATGTCGCGTTCGTCGTCGGTAATCAGAATATCGCCCATAACATCCTCATGCGGGTAATGTGCCTGCCGCTGCCTGAGCGGGCAAAATCGGCAGGTCGATCACGGCCATCGCACCAAAGCGGTCAGCGCCGTCAAACGGTTCGGCATCGACAAGAGCAAGCGTGCCGCCGTGCTCTTCGATGATTTTCTTCACGATAGGCAGGCCGAGGCCCGTCCCTTTTTCGCGGGTGGTGACATAGGGTTCAAACAGCCGCGCCCGATCCTCGGGAAGGCCGATGCCGTTGTCGGAAATGGATATGGCGGCGGTTGAACCCTGTACCGTCAAGGCAATACGGATCTCGGGCGAAACAATAATATCAGGACGCTTTTCCCTCAAAGTTTCAATGGCTTCCCCTGCGTTCTTGATCAAATTCGTCAGGGCTTGACCGATCATCGTCGCATCAAGGTCAGCAAGAACCGGATGGTCCGGTATGTCGTTGACAAACCTGACCTCAGGCTGTCCCGCGATCTGAAGCATGACGGCATCGCGCAGGATCGCGGCAAGATCGCTCGCGCTGCGATCGGGTTCCGGCATACGGGCAAATCGCGAAAACTCATCAACAATGCGCCGCAAGTCATTGGTCTGCCTGACAATAACCTCGGTCATTTGACGAAGGTCATCGCCGTCCTCGCCAAGTTTGCTGGCAAACTTGCGCTTGATCCGTTCGGCAGAAAGCTGGATGGGCGTCAGCGGGTTCTTGATCTCGTGTGCAATTCGGCGCGCCACATCGCCCCAAGCGGCGAGACGCTGCGCGCTGACAAGGTCGGTCACATCGTCAAAGGCCGCCACATAGCCTTCTAGTATTCCATCCTCGCTCTTTCGGGTGGACAGGCGGGCCAGAAGCGCTTCCTGCTTGCCACCCCGAACGATGTTGACCTGCTCTTGGACCACGTCACGCCCTTCTGTTTGAAGGGCGGCAAGAAGTGGCCCGAACTCGGGGACAGCCACAGAAAGCGGCCGCGCCTCCAATTCGTGATCGACATCCAAGAGCCGCCGGGCCGAACGATTGACAAACGTGACCTGACCCTCGGCATTCAGGCCCACCACGCCGGAGGTGATGGAGCTGAGAACCGAGTCGAACAAACGCCGCCGCCGCTCGATTTGCTGCGTATTCTCAAGAAGCTCCCCGCGTTGGCGCTTCAGCTGTGCGGTCATCTGGTTGAAATAGCTCCCAAGCTGAGCGATTTCGTCGTCGCCCTGCTCTTCCGAGACCCGCACATCGAGATCACCGGAGCCGACCTTCTGGGATGCAACGACAAGCTGCCCAACAGGCCGCGAGAGGCGTTCTGCAAACCAAAGCCCAAGAAGAACGGCCGCGAGGATCAAGATCACGGCAAATCCGAGGTAGAGAATGCCAAACTCGAAGAGAAGCCGCCCACGATCGTTTTCGAGCTGGCGATAGAGGCTGACCGTTTCTTGCGTCTGGTCGAGAAGGTTCAGGATATTGCCGTCGACTTCGCGCGTGACATAGAGAAACCGGTCGACAAAGCTGGTCAGGGGGATCAGCGCACGGAACTCGTCGTTGGCCCAATCCTCGATCACCAGAATGCCGTTCGAGAGCGACTCGTCGATCTGCTCTGAACCGACCCGTTCATAGCCGAATTCATAGGAACGGGCGCCACGGGCGCGTATTTCTCCCGTGCCATCTATGACGAAAGCCTCGGCGAGCCCCCGCTCGATCTGGGTCTGCAACTGGCCAAGGGTCTGCCGGATTTCCCCATCAGACATGAAAAAGTTATTCTCTCGCTCGGCATTGAGCTCGGCGGCAAGCGCCAACCCGTCACGTTCAAGCTCCCGCCGGTGCTCTTCCTCATAGGCCTGCGCGGCAGCCAGAGAATTCGAAAGAACATCGCCCACCCGCTTTGAAAACCATCCCTCGAGACCAACGTTGATCGACAAGACCGCAAAGACCGCAACCATGATCGTCGGCAAAAGCGCGAGAAGGCCGAAAACGCCAGTCAGGCGCAGGTGGAGCCGCGAGCCGGCGGATTGCGCCCGCCGCGCACCTATCATCTGGGTGATCCGCAGGATAACAATCGCAACGAGAACAAGGATGTAGCTGATGTCGGCTAGCACCACGAGCCGCAAAAGCGGCGAGTTGCTGCCCTGATCGAGCGGGCCGAGGGCCGTATAGGTTGCGCCGGCCAAGAACGGCCCTAGCGCGACCAAAAGGATGGTCACAGCTGTCTGAACAGTTCGGCTGCGCCGCAGACGGCTGATCATCGTCAAGAGATGTCCCGACTGGGAAATCTGCACCCCGGTATCCTGTTTTTCGCGGATAGCCCGCCGCCCTGCCGCTTTACCTCAGGCGCAACTGCGACTCTGAGGACACGGTTCTGTTGCCGTTTTACATCAACTTCCGGCGGCGTGTCACGCGGATATCCAGCTCGGTGATCTTCTTGCGCAGAGTATTGCGGTTGATGCCCAACAGGTCGGCGCATTTCGCCTGATTGCCGCCCGTGGCGTCGAGGGCGATCTCGATGAGCGGCGCCTCCACCTCGCGCAGGATGCGCTGATAGACCCCCGGCGGCGGCAACATCCCGCCGTGCAGATCGAAATAGCGCTTGAGGTGCTTGGCGACCGAGGCCGAAAGCCTATCGCCATCCGTCACGCCGCGCAAAGGCTCCACCGCCGGTTGGCTAAGTAAAACGGCCTCCATCTCGCTGCGGGATATCTCGTCCTCGCTCGAGGTCGCCACGAGGCGACGCAGGATGTTTTCCAGCTGCCGCACGTTGCCGGGCCAGGAATAGGCGCGGGCCAGATCAAGCGCCCCTGATCCGAGCCGCCGCAGCGGCAGGCCGTCGCGCTCGGCGCGGGCAAGGAAATGTTCGGCCAGAAGGGCGATATCATCCACCCGCTCGCGCAACGGCGGCACAGCGAGGGTCACGCCGCTGACGCGGTAGAAAAGATCCTGCCGGAAATCCCCCGCGTCCATCCGCGCCATCAGATCGGCTTGACTTGTCGCCATGACGCGCGGGCCACTGTCGCCCATCGCGTCGATCATCCGCACGACGCGCCCCTGCGCCTCGTCCGAGAGGTCTCCGATCTCGTCGAATAGAAGCGTGCCGCCCTTGGCCTTGGCGATCACTGTCGAAGGACCGTCGACGCCCTGAAGGTCGGTCGGGCGCACCACGACGAAGGGCAGGTTGCGGCGGTCGGATAGATCGTGGATCGCCCGCGCGATGAGCGATTTGCCAGTCCCGCTCTCGCCGGTGACAAGGGCGGGAAGTGAGGTGTTCATCACCCGTGCGACGAGGCGGTAGAGCGTCTGCATCGCCGCCGTGCGCCCGACGAGGGGCAGATCGGTGGCGTGATCGGCCGCTCCGGTAGAAGGTTTGGGCGAAGGCGCACGTCGGCGGGTTTCCAAGGCCCTCGCCGAGCGCTTCATCAGGTCGGGCAGGTCGAAAGGCTTGGGCAGATAGTCATAGGCCTCGGCCTCGGCCGCCTGAATCGCCGTCATGATCGTGTTCTGGGCCGAAATGACGATAACCGGCAGGCCGGGCCGCAAAGCCGCGATCTTCGGCAACTGCTCAAGCCCGTTCCCGTCGGGCATGACCACGTCGGAGATCACTAAATCGCCCTTCCCCTCCTCGACCCAGCGCATCAGCGTCACCAAGGACGAGGTGGCATGGACCCGGCATCCCGCCCGCGTAAGCGCCTGTGTCAGAACCGTGCGGATCGTGCGGTCGTCGTCAGCGACGAGAACTGTTCCGTCCATCAGCTGTCTTCCCTTGTCTTGTCCGTTTCACGCGGCGCCACGGGCAAGGAGACCCGAAACACCGTCTTGCCGGGGATTGAATCGACCGAAATCCAGCCGCCCACATCCCCGATGAGCTTTGATACCAGCGCGAGGCCAAGGCCGGTGCCGTTCTCGCGGCCCGAGACGAAGGGCTCGAACACATCCGCCGCGATATCGGGCGGCAGGCCGGGGCCATCGTCGATGATCTCTATCTGCAAAGGCAGGCGGGCCTGAATCCCGTTCTGACGGCGCACTCTGAGCGAGGCGTCGTAATAGGTCCGCAGGCGAATCGTGCCACCCGGTTTGCCAGCCTCGGAGGCGTTTTTCAGAAGGTTGAGAAAAACCTGCAAAAGCTGGTCGGCATCCGCCAGCGTGGGCGGCAGCGAGGGGTCGTAGTCTTCGATCAGCATCATATGCGCGCCAAAGCCCACAGCGGCCGACTGGCGGGCGCGGTCGAGCACATCGTGGATGTTCACGGGCTTCAGGACTGGTGGTCGCAGGTTGCCGAATTGCTCGACCTGTTCCAAGAGCTTCACGATCCGGCGGCATTCATCGACGATGAGATCGGTCAGTTCCAGATCACCCTGTTCGAGGTTCATCGACAGAAGCTGCGCCGCGCCGGTGATACCTGCGAGCGGGTTCTTGATCTCATGCGCCAGCATCTCGGCCATGCCGATCGCCGATTTCGCGGCCTTGCCGGTATGGGCGTTGTGGCTCATCCGCCCCGCAATCTCGCGGGGCGAGATCATCATCAACATCTTGCCCTCGGCCCCCAGAAGCGGGGCCACCTGAATGTTGCACTGGACCGGCGGGCGCTCGCCCAAGCCCACATCCACATCGTTGACATAAAGCGACGAGCGGCCGGCGCGGGCACGGGCGAAGGGCTCTTCCAGAGGCGCGTCGATCATCACCTTGTCCCAGACCGGCTCGCCGACAAGAGAGCGGGCCGAGAGATTAAGAAAGCTCTCGGCCGCGGGATTAACCATCTCTACACGGTCGTGCTCGTCCAGAAGCAGCGCCGGAACTGGCAGCGAGGACCAGAGGGCGGGATCGGCGGTCATGCGGCGGCCCTTTCCCAGCCAGCGAGGGCATCCGGCAAAAGGCGCAGCACGCGGGCCGGATCAGCCTCGACGAGGACAGTCTTGCGCAAGGCGGCGGGCGTTACCGCATCGTCCATGTACCAGCCGAGGTGTTTGCGGGCGACCTTGTTGCCAAGCTCCGCACCATAGAACGCAATCATTGCCTCATAGTGCTCCGCGACCATCGCGGCGAATTCGGATGGGGTTGGCAAGATGGGCCGCATTGTCCCGAAGAGGTCGGCCGCGATCTCGGCCAAGACCCAAGGCCGCCCTTGCGCCCCGCGCCCCACCATAACGCCATCGGCGCCCGACAGGGCCATCGCCTTTCGCGCCGCAACGGGATCGACGATATCGCCATTGGCAATCACGGGGATCGACACGGCGTCCTTGATCGCCGCAATTGCCGCCCAGTCGGCAGCGCCCTTGTAGAATTGGCACCGCGTGCGCCCGTGGATGGTGATCATGCGGATGCCCGCGCCTTCCGCCCGCTGGGCCAGCTCGGCGGCATTGAGAAGCGCATCGTCCCAGCCGAGCCGCGTCTTGAGCGTCACGGGGACCTTGACCGCCACCACCACCGCTTCGATCAGGGTCAGCGCATGGTCGAGATCTTTCAAGAGCGCCGAACCGGAATAGCCGTTGGTGACCTTCTTGGCGGGGCAGCCCATGTTGATGTCGATAAAGGCCGCGCCGCTGGCCTCGACCATCCGCGCCGCCTCGGCCATCCAATAGGCCTCGCGGCCGGCGATCTGCACGGCGGTATTGGCTTGATCGAACCCGAGCTCGGCTTTCTCGCGCACACCGGGTTTGGCCTGCACCATCTCCTGGCTTGCGACCATTTCCGAGACGACCCAGCCCGCCCCCCAGCGCGAGACAAGCTGGCGAAACGGCAGGTCGGTGATTCCGGCAAGCGGCGCAAGCGCAACCGGCGGGGCGAGCAGGACGCTCCCTAAATCTATCGCTTCCGGTCCTGTGACAGACTGATTTGGCACGGTGCATCCTTCGGTTCTCTGCCTGAGCTAGCGCTCGAACCGGCCTCGGGCAAGGATTATGGGGCACATTTTTGGGCATCAATCCCAATATGCCTAATTATTGTGCATCCCTGCCGAGGCAAAGTGAGCATTTGCACCGGCAAACGTGCAGACGTAGAAACGGGCGGAACAAGGAGCACCATGACAACAGCCGTCATCATAGTCGCCGCCGGACGCGGCCTCAGGGCCGGTGGGCCGGAGCCGAAACAGTGGCAGAACCTGCGCGGCGAGCGAGTCATCGACCGGACCATTGCGGCCTTCGCAGGGGTCGGTCCGATTGTTGTCGTCCTAGCGGCGGACGAGATGCAGCGGGCTGAAACCCTGACCGGCTGCCGCGCCGTTGCCGGAGGCGCCACCCGCGCAGCATCCGTCCGCGCGGGGCTTGAGGCGCTGGAGGCTGAGGCGCCAGATCTGGTGTTGATCCACGATGCCGCCCGCCCGCTTGTGAGCCGCGCTGTGATCCAAGCTGTGATTGACGCGCTGGCCTCTGCCGCTGCCGCTGCCCCTGCCCTTGCGGTGACCGACGCCCTTTGGCGCGGTGAAGGTGGAAAGGTGGTCGGCGTGCAAGACCGCACCGGCCTTTACCGCGCCCAAACCCCGCAGGGCTTTCACTACCCCGAGATCCTCGCCGCGCACCGCGCCGCGACGGACACTGATGCCGCCGACGATGTGGCCATCGCCCGTGCTGCTGGCCTTCCGGTCGCCATCACGCAGGGCGATGAGCGCAACCTAAAGATCACCACGCCCGAGGATTTCATTTGGGCCGAGCAACTTCTGGAGAGCCAGATGGATATCCGCACCGGCAACGGTTTCGACGTGCATAAATTCGGCCCCGGCGATCACGTCTGGCTGTGCGGCGTGAAAGTGCCGCATAGCCATGCGCTCGTCGGCCACTCCGACGCCGATGTGGGGATGCACGCCGTGACCGACGCGATCTATGGTGCGCTGGGGCGTGGCGATATTGGCCAGCATTTCCCGCCCTCCGATCCACAGTGGAAGGGCGCGGCCAGCCACATCTTCCTTGAACACGCCTGCGCCTTGGCGCGCGAGCTTGGCTACCGGATCACCCATGCCGACTGCACACTCGTCTGCGAATTCCCCAAAGTCGGCCCCCATGCCGCCGTGATGAAGGCCGAAATGGCGCGGATCATGGGGCTTGAGCCTGATCAGGTGAGCGTGAAGGCCACGACCTCGGAAAAACTCGGATTTACCGGCCGCGGCGAAGGCATCGCCGCGCTGGCCACAGCAACCTTGGTGCGCCCATGACCCGCCTGATCACGACCTTCTTCTATGCTGGCCTCTTGCGCCCTGCCCCCGGCACTTGGGGCTCGCTCGCCGCCCTGCCTGCTGGGCTTGTTCTCTATCTGATCGGCGGCCCTTGGACCGTTCTGATCGTCACTGTCGGGGCCTATTTCCTCGGGCGCTGGGCCGTCGCCGTTGAGACCGCAGGCGCGGAGGACAAAGACCCCGGCCATATCGTCATCGACGAGGTGGTGGGTCAGTGGATCGCTCTTCTGCCTGTCTTTTTCGGTGCCGCGCACGCGGGCGCCGAAGTGACGGCGCTCTACCCCGGCTGGATCGCCGCTTTCCTTCTTTTCCGCCTCTTCGACATCTGGAAGCCCGGCCCCGTGGGCAAGGCCGACCGGAAAGGCGGGCCGACCGGGGTCATGCTCGATGACGTCTGGGCCGGAGTATTCGCCGCCCTCGGCGTGATCCTCCTCGCAGCCCTCTCGCATCTGGTGATTATGCAATGACCGCCGCCGCCGTCCTTGCCGCCGCACGGGCAAAGGGCTGGCGGATCGCCACGGCCGAAAGCTGCACCGGCGGCCTTCTCGCCGGAGCGCTGACGGATATTCCCGGCTCGTCGGACGTATTCGAGCGCGGCTTTGTCACCTATTCTAATGCCGCCAAGGTCGAGATGCTTGGCGTCGATCCGGCCCTCATCTCAGCCCACGGCGCCGTTTCGGAAGAGGTGGCCGCCGCCATGGCCCAAGGCGCCCTAGCCCGCTCCGACGCCACCCTCGCCGTGTCCACGACCGGCATCGCCGGACCGGGCGGTTCAGAGTTTAAACCCGAAGGGCGCGTCTGTTTCGGGATCGCAGGCCCGGAGGGTGTCTCGACCCAAACCATCGACTTCGGCGCCCTCGGCCGCGCCAAAGTGCGCGCCGCCGCAGTGGAAACCGCCCTACGACTCCTTGCCGTCGCGCTGGATCAAGCTGCGCCCAATTCCTGACCCCTTGCATCCATTTCCGCCCAAAAAACGTGCAGTCTGAAAACTGCCTGTATTTTCGGCCCCAACCTCCACTCTGCTGCTTTTGTCGGCGCAACAAATCCTGTCTTGGCCATCCCAAAGGGAAAACCCCAAGGAGGAAGGGAAATGAACGGAGCGGATACCGCCTGGATTCTGGTTGCCACGGCGCTGGTGCTATTCATGACGCTGCCGGGGCTTGCGCTGTTCTACGGCGGCCTCGTGCGGGCGCGCAACGTGCTCAGCGTATTCATGCACGTCTATGCGGTAGCCTGCCTGATGAGCATCCTGTGGCTTGTCGCAGGCTACTCGATCGCCTTTGGCGGCGAAGGAAGCCTCTGGGGCGGCCTCGGCAAGGCTTTCCTGAGCGGTGTCGATAGCGAGAGCCTCGCTGGCACCCTCCCCGAAGTCCTCTTCTTCGCCTTCCAGATGACCTTTGCGATCATCACGCCTGCGCTGATCGTCGGCGCCTATGTCGAGCGGATCGGTTTCGGCTTTGTCCTTCTCTTCTCGGCCCTCTGGATGCTCCTCGTCTACGCACCTGTGACCCACTGGATCTGGGGCGGCGGAATGCTGGCCGATGGCGGCATCTTCGGCGAGACCGGCGTGCGCGATTTCGCGGGCGGCATCGTCGTCCATGAAACCGCGGGCCTTGCGGCCCTGATCCTTGCCATGTTCCTTGGCCCCCGCCGCAACCGCCACACCCCGCCGCACAACCCCGGTATGGTGATGATCGGGGCGGGCATGCTCTGGGTCGGCTGGTTCGGCTTCAACGGCGGCTCGCAGCTCGCGGCCGATGGCGGCGCCGCAATGGCGATCACCGTCACGCATATCTCGGCCGCCGCCGCCTCACTCACCTGGGTTCTCTGGGAACGGATCAAGTTCGGCCGCGCCTCGCTTGTCGGCCTCGTCACCGGCACCATCGCGGGCCTTGCGTCGATCACCCCAGCCTCGGGCTTTGTCGGCCCCATTGAGGCGCTCTTGATCGGCTCGGTCGCTGGCATCCTCTGTCAGGAAGCGGTCAATCTCGTCCGCAACACGCTCAAGATCGACGATACGCTCGATGTCTTCGCGGTCCACGGCGTGGGCGGGATCTTCGGCACGATCATGATCGCCGCCTTCGGCGCGGGCACATGGGCCGCCCAGTTGGGCAGCCTCGCCATCGTCGGCGTGTTTACCGCGGTTGCAACCGTGGCGATCATCCTTGTGGTGAAACTCGTCACGCCCCTCCGTGTCGACCACGAGACCGAGACCAACGGCCTCGACCTCTCGGTCCACGGCGAGCGCGCCTACGAATTCAATTCTTAAGCTGCAAAAGCCCGGTGAGCGGCGCCAGATCCGGCGCCCTCACCGCCTCCCAAAGGGCCTCTGCACGGGCGGCCCCCAAAAGCCCCTCGGCCTTACGCCGGAGCTTCTCGCCCCGCACCTCAAGGCTCATCGGCGCATCGAGATCAAAGCTGCCTTCGCGCCCGGCGCCGCCTCTCAGCACCACGACAACCCGCGCCTCCATCTCCGACAGCCGCGGATCGGCCTCGACCGTCACAAGACCCCTCAGCGCCACAAGATCGGGCCGCCGCGCCATTTCGTCGGAAAAATTCGCGATAGAAGAGGTGTCGACACCCGCAAGGACCATCGCCACAACCTGCGCATAGCTGAACTTTGCACCAAGGCCAGTCTCGGGCGCCGGTTGGTTGCAGACGCTGAGCCAGCGGGGATGTGTCAGAACCCTGACCGCGCTAACCTCACCGGAACCCAGATCCACCCCCCGCAGAGCCTCGATCGCGGCATGCAGACCGTGACAACAGGCATGGAACTTGTGGCTCACGCTCTCCATGCGCCAGAAGCTGCCCAACCGCTCGAGTGCATCCTCCTCGGCCACCCCCGAATGGGTCGGCCCGAAACCCTGCGGCCCACTCAACCCGACACCCGACGACGAAAAGCCCCGCCTTGCCAGATCAACCGCTTCGATCCCCGTCTCCGCCGCGATCCCGGCGTTATAGGGCTTGCCCATGGTGCCGAACTGACTCTTGAGCCCCGAAGCCCGCGTTGCCGCGAGCCCCAGCGCCTGCACCATCACCGCCTGCGACAGCCCGGCAATCCGCCCCGCCGCCAGCGTCGCGCCAAAGGCCCCCGCCGTCGCGGTCTGGTGAAACCCGATCTGATAATGGTCCCGACCGAGCCAAAGACCGATCCGAACCGATGCCTCAGCCCCGACCAAGGCTGCGTCGATCAGTGCCTCAGTGCCCACATCCCTTCTCTCGGCCATCGCCAGCGCCGCCGGGATAATCGCTACTGAGGGATGCCCGATATGGGCAAAATGCGTGTCGTCATAATCAAGCGCATGGCTGATCGCTCCGTTGACCAAAGCCGCCGCCCGCATCGGAACCCTGCCGCCGCCGATCAGGCTCGCCTGCCCCGCCCCGCGCTCGTCGAGCGCCTTGCCTCGCAGGATCGCCGCCAGAGGCTCGGCCTCGCCCGCAATCCCGCAGGCCGCCCAGTCAAAGAGCGACAGGCGCATCATCTCGCGCGCGCCCTCGCCCGCCACCGGTTCCAGCGCAAATCCGGCAAGTGTCTCTTCGATGCTCATCGCGCCCCCGCTTCTTTTGGCCAAAAATACTCTCGCCGAAGGCGAAAGCAACGTCAGCCGTAGAGGCCCCTCGCCCGGGCTTCAAAAGCTGCGATGATCCGCGTCATCGCCTCGTGAAAGAACATCCCCGCCGCCCCCTGCAAAAGCCGGTTGCGGAATTCAAAATCCACCTCGAAACCCACTTCGCAGCCGCCCTCGACATCGTGAAACCGCCATGTAGACTGGAGATGCCGGAACGGCCCGTCGATATAGCGCGTGTCGATCCGGCTCTTGTCCTTCCAGAGCGTGACCTCGCTGCCGAAACTCTCGCGGAAGACTTTGAAGCTCACCACGAGATCGGCCAACATCACCTCCGTCTCGCCCCGATCCGTCACCGACCGGACCCGCGCCGCCGCAGTCCACGGCAGGAATTTGGGATAGCTCGCCACATCCGCCACCAGATCAAACATCTGGGCGGCGCTATAGGGCAGAACTCGTTGGTCCGAATGGGCAGGCATCAGGCGTCTTTCACTGGCGGGCTGCCCTCTCATGTCCTAGACTGGCGCGCGGAAATCAACCCAAGAGACGCAGGTTCCCATGCCAAACCGCCCCTATGTGATCGACGAAATGATCTCGGCCAAATCCATCGCCGCCCGCATCGAAGGGCTCGCCAAAGAGATCAAACGCGAGTTTGCCAAGACCGACAAGCTGGTGGTGGTGGGCCTTTTGCGCGGCTCTTTCGTTTTCATCGCCGATCTGGTGCGCGAGCTCGATCTGCCGGTCGAGGTCGATTTCCTCGAGGCCTCCTCCTATGGCGATGCGATGGAATCAAGCCGCGAGGTGCGGATCCTCAAGGACTTGCGGGGCCAGATCGAGGGCCGCGATGTGCTGGTCGTCGAGGATATCGTCGATACCGGCCACACCCTCAGCCACGTCACGGAATATCTTGGCACGCGCCACCCCGGAAAACTCAAGACCATCGCCCTTCTCGACAAGCCCTCGCGCCGCGAGGTGGATTTCCGGGCCGACTGGATCGGCTTTGAGATCCCTGACGAGTTTGTCGTGGGCTACGGCATCGACTTTGCGCAGCGCAATCGCAACCTGCCCTATATCGGCAAAGTCCGGTTCACCTGAGCGATGGACCCCATCCGCTGGTTCCTGCGCGCCAAGCGCTGGGCGCAAAAGCCTCCGTCGGAAAAGCAGGTGCTTCTGGTTCTCGGCGTTATTGCCGCCTGCCTCGCGCTCTATGCCGCCGATCGCTGGATCGGCCTGCCCGAGTGGATGCACCTGACGCCAGCCTCATCGCGCGACGTGATGCGCTAGGCATATCCAGCGAGCCGCGGCTCGAGCGCTTCGGCAATCCGCCTGCGCGTGTTGCGCAAGCGCGGCGCGTCGGCCAGATCGGCCTGGCTCGCGACCCAGACCGGCACGTTGACCTCATTCGGACCCTGATGCAGCCTCTCGACCCGTGGATCGGGATCGCCAAGGCAATTCGGCAAGATCGCTTTGCCAAGACCGGCCGCCACCATCTCGCGCAAAACGGGAAAGCTATCGGCGCCGTTCACGATTTCTCCCGGAGCAAGCTCTTCTGCCATAAACTCAGCCGCCTTCGACCGTGACAGTGCGCCGCAAACACCGAGCCACCTCAGCTCTCCGCGGGCGTTTGCAGGACCGTAGCTCCGCATTCCCAATATCCCCGCCTGATCCCCTGTCAGCTCGTCCGGCAATTTGACCGCGGGACGAACGCTGATATCGGCATGAAGCCGCGACAGGTCGAGATGGGCGTTGGTGCACTGCAGCTCGATCCGCAATTCAGGCGACTCGGCGGTGATTTCGGCGACAACATCTGGCAGAACCGAAATGCAGAATGTGTCCGTTGATGTGACCCGAACGACGCCCGACAGTTGCGCCTCAGCACCCTGTAAAATGCGCCCCACCGTATCAATAGCATTCCTAACCTCGCGCGCGGCCTCGACAAGGCGCAGGCGATCGGAAGGCACCTGATAGCCTTGCGGGCTTCGCTCGAATACTTCGGCACCTTGCCGATCTTCGAATGCGGCGATCCTGCGAAGCACAGTCGCGTGGTTCACCTTGAGCATCCGAGACGCCGCGCTGACCGATCCGGTCTCGGCAACCGCAAGAACATACCGCAGATCGTCCCAGTTATCCCTGTGCATAAATTCGTAGGCTTTCCGAAATAATGAAGACTGGGGCCTATTATGCACACAGGTATTCTTCTTGCATAGCCTCGTCTTTGATGGAGTTTGAAATGACCCCAATGACCAAAATGCCCCTCCTCTCCGCCGTACTGGGAATGGTTGCAACGGTTGCCATTGGCGCCAACCACGTTGATCCGGCCGTTACCGCCGCAATAAAAGCCCGGCAAAGCCATATGCAGCTATTGGCGTTCAATCTCGGAACCCTCGGCGGAATGGCCCAGGGAAAGATCGAGTACGATGCAGAAAAGGCCCAGGTCGCGGCAAGCAACCTCGCCACGCTCTCTTCCGTGGACTTTTCGCCCTACTTCGTCGTAGGCTCATCTAACGCGGACGTCTCTGAGACTCGGGCCCTGCCCGCGATGTGGGAAGTTCCCGAAGGAGTTCTGGCGGCGCTCGCGCAGTTGCAGGCTGCAACCGCAGGGATGGCAGACTCTGCGGGTGGTGGACTTGAAGGGCTACAAGCTGCCATGTCGCCCTTAGGAGGAGCTTGCGGTGCCTGTCACCAAGCCTATCGCGCTCCAGCCAACTAAGTAGTGGCACGGGACGGCGTGTCCTTCTCCGCCTGGTCTGCGCTGCTGGCAGCAGCAGCGCTTCTGGCCGCTGTCCTTCTCAGACCTGATCCCCTGCCAGAGACCTTCTTTGACGGGCTTGCGGGGGATCCCGAAAACGGATCGCTGGTTTTCGCGGCCAGCGGATGTGCCAGTTGTCATACCGCACCGGGCACCCCGCCCAGTGACAATCCCGTCCTTGCAGGAGGGCGCAGTTTTCAAAGCCCCTTCGGGACTTTTCTAGCCCCAAATATATCTTCGGGTCGTCGGGGCCTTGGCGATTGGAGCGATATCGACATCGCAAATGCCATTCTGCTCGGCGAAGGGCGCGAACGCACCCATCTCTATCCAGTCCTGCCCTATACCGCCTATCGCAACATGACTCGGCAGGATACGGCTGACCTTGTCGCCTATCTCCGAACCCTTCCATCGGATGAAACGCCAAGCCAGCCACACGACGTTGGCTTTCCTTTCAATATCCGAATTGGACTCGGTTTTTGGAAACTTCTGTTCAACCGCGGCGATTGGGTTCTGGAGGAGGCGTCAACGCCCCAGATCGAGCGCGGCCGATATCTTGTTGAGGCGCTCGGTCATTGTGGCGAGTGCCATACGCCCCGCAATTTTCTCGGTGGGCTCGACACCTCCCGATGGCTGGCAGGCGCACCACATCCCTCTGGCAAAGGCGCGATCCCGAATATCACCTCCGGCAAATTGGCTTGGAGCGAGGCCGAGATCGTTGATTTCCTTGCGACCGGATTCACCCCCGAGTTTGACAGCGCTGGCGGCGAAATGGCAGCCGTTGGTGCCGAGCTCGCGCATCTCCCGCAGTCGGATCTGGAGGCTATCGCGGCCTACCTCAAGGCTATTCCCGCGATCGACTAGCCCTGTGCCAGTTTGGCGAGACGCGCCGCCCGAAGGCGCGCGAAATCGTCGCCGGCGTGATAGGACGAGCGCGTGAGCGGCGTGGCCGAGACCATCAGGAAGCCTTTGCCATAGGCGGCGGTCTCGTAGGCCTTGAATTCCTCAGGGGTGACGAAGCGATCAACCTTGTGGTGCTTGGGTGTCGGCTGGAGATACTGGCCGATGGTCAGGAAATCGATGCCCGCGGCGCGCATGTCGTCCATCACCTGCATGACCGACTGGCGATCCTCGCCAAGGCCGACCATGATCCCCGATTTGGTGAACATCGAGGGGTCCATCTCTTTCACCCGCTGCAAGACCCGCAGCGAATGGAAATAGCGGGCGCCCGGGCGCACCGAGGGGTAAAGGCCGGGAACGGTTTCAAGATTGTGGTTGAACACATCGGGCTTAGCCTTGACGACCACTTCGACAACCTCGGGGCTGCACTTGAGAAAATCAGGCGTCAGGATCTCGATGGTGGTTTCCGGCGACTGGTGCCGGATCGCGCGGATCGTCTGGGCAAAATGCTCGGCCCCGCCATCTTCAAGATCGTCGCGGTCGACGCTGGTAATCACAACGTGATTGAGGCCCAGCTTCTTGACGGCATCCGCCACCCTGCCCGGCTCGAACACATCGAGCGCGTCGGGGCGGCCGGTGGCGATATTGCAGAAGGAACAGCCGCGCGTGCAGATCTCGCCCATGATCATCATGGTCGCGTGGCCCTGGCTCCAGCATTCACCCACGTTCGGACAGGCAGCCTCTTCGCAGACGGTCGAAAGCTTGTGGGTGCGCAGGATATCGCGGGTGTCCTTGTAGCCTTGCGACACAGGCGCCTTGACCCGAATCCAGTCCGGCTTTTTCGGCTGGGCATTGTCTGGCCGATGCGCCTTTTCGGGGTGGCGTTGGTCCGGCAGTTTCAGATCTCGCATCGCAGCGGGCTCCATCACGTTCGCTTGGTTGCCTCATACGGCCAATCGGCCCTTGGGGCAACCAAACCTGACGCATGGCAGCCATGCGCGTGCATCAGCCGATCAAAGGGCCGAACCTTCCGTGCTGTTCCTCATAGTGCCGCGCCAGCCGTTGCAGGGCGATCCGCAATACAATCTTGCCGGAGCGGGCCGCCCATCCAAGGCGCTGTTCTGTCGTCTCGAGCCCTTCAAGAAGGCAGCAACACCGCAGGGCCACATCCCCCAGCCCCGGGCCGAGGTCGCGCAAAGCGGATTGGACACGCCCGAAAGCGGCACCCGAGGCGCTATTGTCCAAGATCGCGGTCTCTTCGTCCTCGTCGAATATCGCGCTCCAGTCGCGACGGTATTTCGGGTCCATCTGGCTGAGCTCATAGTCTTCGCGCAACCGCTCTCCTGCGGCGAGCAGAACTCGGGAAAGAAACAGTCGGCCATCTTTATCGCGCCGCCGGGCAAGGCCAACGAGCGGGCTATCGGTGATGGCAAAGCGTTGGACGCGGGCTTGCGGCAGGTCGTCTTCGATTACAGCCTTCCGCGCTACGACAAATTCGGCCGGCGCTTCGGCCATCTCTCGGGCGCGGTTTTCACTTGCGGCAACCAGCTCGCGCAGCGCGGAGCGGCCCGCAGCGGTGATGTGATATCGGGCGACGCGAGCGCCGGGATCATGACAGGCGATCCAGTCGCGCAGCGCCATGGCTTGCGCCACCGCCCGGTCCACAACAGCCGACCGCGTGGTGGATCCGTCCGGTGCGTCTCGCACGACAACGGCCGTATCCATATCGCGGCCGACGGCCAAAACCGCTCCGGTTTCGACCAAACGGCGTAGGATCTGCAGAGATTCGCTCCTAAGCCGGCTTTCGCTCAGCGATTGCGCCGCGAGATCCGCACCCGGATTTGCATCGGATTTCCGGTCCATTTGCGTC
>RFZI01000040.1 GCA_009920775.1 Paracoccaceae bacterium
GCGCGGCCTTGGCGGCACGCTCTACCTCACCGGCGCGATCATCATGTGCTACAACCTCTGGATGACGGCGTTTGGCAAAAACCAGCCTGCCGCCGTCGCCACCCCCGCAGAATAAGGAGAGGACGATATGGGTATCCTTGATCGTCACAAGGTTCTTGAAAAGAACGCCACCCTGTTGCTGGTTTGCAGCCTCGGCGTGGTTACCATCGGCGGGATCGTGGAAATCGCACCGCTGTTCTACCTCGAAAACACCATCGAGGATGTGGAAGGGGTCCGCCCCTACTCGCCGCTCGAACTAACGGGGCGCGAGATCTACATCCGCGAGGGCTGCTATGTCTGCCACTCGCAGATGATCCGCCCGATGCGCGACGAGGTCGAGCGTTATGGCCACTATTCTCTGGCGGCGGAGTCGATGTACGACCACCCGTTCCAGTGGGGCTCGAAGCGGACGGGGCCCGACCTCGCCCGCGTCGGCGGCCGCTACTCGGACGAGTGGCACGTCGATCACCTCGTCGATCCCGAGGCGGTCGTGCCGGAATCGGTGATGCCGAAGTACAGCTTCCTTCTCAACCGCGAGATCGAGCCGACCTACATCACCGATCTGATGAAGACCCACCGCATGGTGGGCGTGCCCTACAGCGACGAGATGATCGAAAGCGCCGAGGCGGACTTCCTAGTTCAGGTCGATCCATTCGGCGACTCGGCCGGCCTTGTCGAACGCTATCCGGGCGCGCAGGTCCGCAACTTCGACGGCCAGCCCGAGCTGACCGAGATGGATGCGCTGATCGCCTATCTGCAAATGCTCGGCACGCTGGTCGATTTCTCGACCTTCACGCCCGATGCAAGCCGCTAGGAGGACGAGATGAACTATCACATCTTCCGCGAAATCGCAGATAGCTGGGTGCTTCTGGCCATGTTCGTCTTCTTTGTGGGCGCGATCCTCTGGGCCTGGCGGCCCGGCAGCCGCGCCACGCACAAGGACGCGGCCGACGTTCCCTTCCGCCACGAGGATGCTCCGGCGGGCGAGACCAACCAAATGACCTCGGAGGCCCGGACATGAGCAAGAAGCCTGAGAAGAAGGAAGTCGGCACAACCGGCCACTCGTGGGATGGCATCGAAGAGCTGAACAACCCGCTGCCGCGCTGGTGGGTCTGGATCTTCTACGCCACGATCGTCTGGGGCATCTGGTACACCATCGCCTATCCGGCATGGCCGCTCCTGAAAGGGGCGACCGAAGGCTACCTCGGCTATTCGACCCGCGCTGAAGTTGCGGCCGATATCGCCGCGGTTGACGCCAAGAATGCGGACCTTGTCGGCAAGCTCGAAGCCGCGGACCTGAGCGCTCTTTCCGGCGATGCCGAGCTTTACCAGTTCGCCATCAACGGTGGCCGCGCAGTCTTTGCCGCCAACTGTTCGCAGTGCCACGGCTCTGGCGCTGCCGGCGCCAAAGGCTATCCAAACCTTCTGGATAACGATTGGCTCTGGGGCGGCTCGATCGAAGAGATCGCCTTCACCGTTTCCCACGGTATCCGCAACGAGCATTCGCCCGAAGCGCGTTGGACGGAAATGCCGGCCTTCGGCGAGATCCTGTCGAAAGAAGAGATCGCTGCCGTGGTCGAGCACGTTCGCGCCATCTCGGGGCAGGAGGCTGATGCCGCCCTCGCCGCCGCCGGCGAGACGGTCTACCTCGACAACTGCGCCGCCTGCCACGGCGATGCAGGCGAGGGCAGCCGCGACATGGGTGCGCCGGTGCTGAACGATGCGATCTGGCTCTATGGCGGTGATGTTGCCACCTTGACCGAAACCGTAGCCAACGCCCGCTTCGGCGTGATGCCGGCGTGGAGCGAAGCCTACCACCCTGCCGGTGGCCTCTCGGCAGCCGAGATCAATGCGGTCGCGGCCTATGTCCACCAGCTGGGCGGCGGCGAATAGACGACAATTCTTCCGTCGCGTTGCAGCGTGCCGGAGGATACATTCGGTCTGGTCCCTGTTCGCGCATGTCGCCTGACCGATGTTCCCTCTGGCGAGAGGGAGATGCCCCCGGACGGTTTTCCGCTCCGGGGGTATCTGTTGTCAGGACATATGGCCGAGCTCTGATCTATTGACCTAGGTCAAGGTCGGTTTACGATTCTCGCCGCATAAGGTGACAACGCGAACAGTAGATCTAGGTCATTTATGTCTTCCTCCGACACGCCCCCGTCGCTCTATGCAGCGCGCGAACCCGTCTTTCCGCGCCGCGTTTCCGGGTTTTTCCGCACCCTGAAATGGTGGATCATGGCGGTGACGCTGGGGATCTATTACCTGACGCCGTGGATCCGCTGGGATCGCGGCCCCGAGATGCCGGATCAGGCCGTCTTGGTTGATCTCGCGGGGCGGCGCTTCTTCTTCTTCTGGATCGAGATCTGGCCGCACGAGTTCTATTTCGTTGCGGGCCTTCTCATCATGGCTGGCCTTGGGCTGTTTCTCTTCACCTCGGCGCTTGGGCGGGTCTGGTGCGGCTATGCCTGCCCGCAGACCGTCTGGACCGACCTGTTCATCCTTGTCGAGCGCTGGATCGAAGGCGACCGCAACGCGCGGGTCCGCCTGTGGAACGCGAAATGGAGCCTGCACAAGGCGCGGCTGCGGATCACAAAATGGACCCTTTGGGCGCTCATCGGTCTCGCCACTGGCGGGGCGTGGGTCTTTTACTTTACCGACGCGCCGACCCTGCTCGTCAATCTCGTGCAAGGCACCGCCCACCCCATCGCCTATTCGACGATGTTCATCCTGACCGCGACGACCTTCTTCTTCGGCGGCGTCGCCCGCGAACAGGTCTGTATCTACGCCTGCCCGTGGCCCCGCATTCAGGCGGCCATGATGGACGAAGATACCATTACCATCGGCTATCGCGAGTGGCGTGGCGAGCCTCGCGGTAAGCTGCGAAAAGGCGAGACTAACCCCGCGCAGGGCGATTGCATCGACTGCATGGCCTGCGTCAACGTTTGCCCAATGGGCATCGACATTCGCGACGGCCAGCAGATGGAATGCATTACCTGCGGGCTCTGCATTGATGCCTGCGACGACATGATGGCCAAGATCGGCAAACCGCGCGGGCTGGTCGATTATCTGGCGCTCAAGGACGAGGTCGACGAACGCGCCCACCGCAAGCACGCGCCGATCATGAAGCACATCTTCCGCCCGCGGACGATCCTTTACACCGCGCTCTGGTCGGTGATCGGATTCGCGCTTGTCTTTGCGCTCTTCATCCGGCCCGAGATCGACCTGACCGTCGCGCCCGTCCGCAACCCGACGTTTATCGTCCAATCCGACGGCACGGTGCGCAACGTCTATGACGTGCGTCTGCGCAACAAGCAGGGCGAACCGCGCCCGTTCGGCCTGCCAATTGATATGACTGCCCTGTTTCGTGGCCCGATCACTGGCCCCAAATTCTTCGCGATCATCGCCTCTTTCTTCGTGGTGATCATCACCGTGAACGTCTACCTTGCGGTGAGCGCGGTGCGGACATTTCCGGGCCTTGAGGTCAAGAATTCCTACGTCGCCAGCCAAACTTTTGACGCCGAAAAAGCCGCTCAGCTGGCGCTGGGCTGGAATGTCGGCGCTGTGGTTCACAAGGATGGAGAGCTTGTTCTTTCGATCACCGACACGGATGGCAATCCGGTCGAGGTCCAGTCGGTGACAGGCATATTCGGCCGCGCAACCAACGTCCGCGACGACCAGACGCCCAAGTTTGTTTTTGATGGCTCGGTCTATCGTGCCCCTGTCACGACCGCGGCCGGCAACTGGAACCTCCGTCTGGAGGCCATCGCGCAGGATGGCACACCGTTCCACCAGCGCGTTGTCGTGATTGTCGAGCATTGAGATGTCATTGGCAGACTATTCCGGCGCCGCGGCTTGCCCGGGGTGTCTGACGGCCACGGAAGCGGTCGAGAGGGCGTCGAAAGCCGCCTCTGAAGAGGCGCGTGACGTTCAGCTTTCGCTTCCGACCATTCATTGCGCGGGCTGTATCTCGACGGTCGAACGCGGGCTCATGGCCCGAGAAGGCATCGTCGATGTGCGGGTCAACCTCACGCGCAAGCGGGCGGTCGTGCACGCCGAACCATCGGTGACAGATGAAGAGATCGTCGCCGCGATCTCGGCCCTTGGTTATGAGGCAATGCCGCTCGACGGCGCGACGCTAAGCGCGGGGGAAAGCGATCGGCTGGCCCGCGATTTGGCGATGCGCCTTGGCGTGTCGGGCTTTGCGATGATGAACGTGATGCTTCTGTCGGTGGCGGTCTGGTCGGGCGCGGCGGATGCGACGCGTGATCTATTCCACTGGATTTCCGCCGCGATTGCCCTGCCGACGGTCGTTTTCGCGGCCCAGCCCTTCTTCAAATCGGCATGGTCGGCGCTGCGGGTCGCGCGTCTCAACATGGATGTGCCGATTTCGCTGGCGATCCTTCTGGCGTCGGTCATGTCCCTCTACGAGACGGTCAACTCGGGCGCACACGCCTATTTCGATGCGGCCCTCTCGCTGACCTTCTTCCTTCTCGCGGGCCGCTACCTCGATCAACGGATGCGCTCGACCGCCCGTTCTGCCGCGACCGAGCTTGCCGCGATGGAAGCGCCGACCGCGCTGCGCCTGAAGGGCGCCGAGGCCGAGACCGTGGCGCTGGCCGAGGTGGCGGTGGGCGATCTTCTGCTCGTTCAGCCCGGGGCGAGGGTTCCGGCAGATGGCGTGATTGCCTTGGGCGCGAGCGAGCTTGACCGTTCCTTCCTCACTGGCGAGACCGACCCAGTGGCCGTGGCCGTGGGCGCCGAGGTGAAGGCGGGCGAGATCAACCTGACCGGCCCCCTGACGATCCGCACAACCGCCGTGGGCGCAGGCACGCTCCTGCATTCGCTGGCCGAGCTTGTGACCATGGCTGAGGCGGCGAAGTCGCGCTACAACTCGCTCGCCGACCGCGCGGCGCAAATCTATGCGCCTGCGGTGCACCTTTTGGCCTTTGTCGCCTTTCTGATGTGGCTCTGGCTCACTGGCGGCGATGTGCGCCATGCGCTCAATATCGCTGTGGCGGTCCTGATTATCACCTGCCCTTGCGCCCTTGGTCTTGCGGTCCCCGCTGTGTCCACCGTGGCTTCGGGGCGGCTCTTCAAGCACGGGCTCTTGGTCAAACACCCGACTGCGCTCGAACGGCTGGCCGAAGTTGACGAGGTGATCTTCGACAAGACCGGCACGCTGACCGTTGGTGCTCCGGTCCTTGCCAATGCGGAGGCGATCCCCGCCAGTGATCTGGCGGTGGCCGCCGCTTTGGCCCGCGGCTCGGCGCATCCCCGCTCGCGCGCCATTGCCGCCGCGGCGTCGCGGCTCGGCATCGCGCCCGCCGATGTGAGCAGCCTCAAAGAAGTTCCCGGCTATGGCATCGAGGGCAGCTATATGGGCAAACCCGTCCGTCTGGGTCGTCCCTCGTGGATCGGCGCTGAGACGGGCGAAGCCACCGTTATGCGCATCGGCGATGCGGCCCCGGTCGCCTTCCATTTCATCGACGATCTGCGCCCCGGCGCTGGAGAGCTGATCTCTGCGCTCAAGGCGCAGGAGCTGCCCGTCACGCTTCTTTCCGGCGACGCGTCCGGCATCGTCGAGGCATTTGCCGAACGCGTGGGCATCGACACATGGCAGGCTGGCGTTTTGCCCGACGAAAAGGCGGATGTGCTTCGCGCCAAGGCGGCCGAGGGCAAGCGCGTTTTGATGGTGGGTGATGGTCTGAATGACACCGCCGCACTGGCGCTCGCCCATGTCTCCATCGCCCCCGGTTCGGCGTTGGAGGCAACGCGGGTGGCGGCAGACTTCGTCCTCCTCGCGCCAGACCTTATGCGGATTGCCGATGCGCTGCGCGTCGGGCGTTCGGCCCGCAAGCGCATCCTCGAGAACTTCGCGGTCGCTGCGGTTTATAACATGATCTCGATTCCGGTCGCCTTCATAGGCCTTGCCACGCCTTTGGCGGCCGCCATCGCGATGTCGACCTCGTCGATCGTCGTTTCGCTCAATGCCTTAAGGACGCGCTAGGCCATGGAAGTCCTTGCCATTCTGATCCCCGTCTCCATCGGCCTCGGTATTGTCGGACTTCTGGCCTTCTTCTGGACGATGAAGAACCGTCAATACGAGGATCCCCACGGCGATGCCGAACGGATCCTGCGGACAGACTACGACGACGAACCTGCGGAAGACCGCAAACGTCGCTGATTTCCGGAATTTCGGGAAATGGTCGGAGCGAGAGGATTCGAACCTCCGACCCCCTGCTCCCGAAGCAGGTGCGCTACCAGGCTGCGCTACGCTCCGACCGTGGCGTGCGGGGTAAACCGGCCGCTTGCTCGATGCCCCTCTCGTCCCTTCGCGCAGGACGATGTAAAGGCCGCTCTCTATGATGATCGCAGCGCCAAGTCCGGTATAGAGATCGACCGATTCCGAGAAGATGAAATAGCCAAAGATGGCCGCCCAGATGATCTGGGAATACTGCATCGGCGCAACGACGATCGCCTCGCCCGATTTGTAGGCGCCGATGATGATAAGGCCGGCGGCTGAGCCCAATATCGCCATGATGGCGACAAGCCCGATATGGGCGGCGGGCATCGGTTCGTAGACGAAGGCCAGAGCCGCACCCATGACGAAGAAGTTGGCCATCATCGGATAAAGCATGATGACAATGGGCCGCTCGTCGCTGCCGATGCGGCGCACGACGACCGAGGCGAAAGAGCCGCCGATCGCCGCAACGATGGCCGCCAGATGGCCAAGGCCAAGCTGCGTCTCGCCGGGCCGCAGCGCGATCACCACGCCGATCAGGCCAACGACGATGGCGATGGCGCGGCGAATGTGGATGCGTTCGCCGAGGATCGGAATCGCGAGGAGCGTGATGAGAAGGGGCGAGGCGAAGAGGATCGTATAGGTCTGCGCCAGCGGCAGGACCGAGAATGCATAGAAGGCGGTCACACCCGTTATAAGCGTTGCCACCGTCCGCGCTGCCATCCAGCCGGGGTGAACGGGGCGCAAGGTTCCGGGCGACTGGTCGCGCATGATCATCAAGACGGCGAGCGGAAAGCTGAACAGCGTCGAGAAGAAGATCGTTTGCACCGGGGAATAGTCGCCACCGAGAAACTTCACGATCAAGTCGTTGGTCGCATAGACGGCAAAGGCGAGGAGGGCGAGCAAGGCCCCTCTGACATTATGGTGCATCGGACTTCCGGCTGGTTAGCGCTATCACCTTTTAGACGCGACACCCGCCAAAAGAAAAGCCCCGCCGAGGCGGGGCTTTCTGTTTGATGTGGTCGCCGTCAGAGGCTGGCGTCGAGCGCGGCGACAACCGCGTCGCCCATGGCCGAGGTCGAGACCGGCGATCCGCCCTCGGGGCCCATCAGGTCGGCGGTGCGGAGACCATCGGCAAGAACCTTCTCGACGGCCTTCTCGAGGCGGTCGGCCTCGGCGCCCTGATCGAAGCTGTAGCGCAGCGCCATGGCGAACGACAGGATGCAGGCGATCGGGTTGGCCTTGCCTTGGCCGGCGATATCCGGGGCCGAGCCGTGGACGGGCTCGTAAAGCGCCTTGGGGCGGCCATTGGCCATCGGTGCGCCGAGCGAGGCCGAGGGCAGCATACCGAGCGAGCCGGTCAGCATGGCGGCGAGGTCGGACAAGAGGTCGCCAAAGAGGTTGTCGGTGACGATCACGTCAAACTGTTTGGGCCAGCGGGTCAGCTGCATCGCGCCGGCATCGGCATACATATGGCTCAGCTGAACGTCGGGGTATTCCTCGTCGTGGACCTTCTGGACGACCTCGCGCCACAGAACGCCCGATTCCATCACGTTGGCCTTTTCCATCGAGCAGACCTTGTTGCCGCGGCGGCGGGCCAGTTCAAATGCCGAACGCGCAACGCGGGCGATCTCGCTCTCGGTATAGCGCTGGGTGTTGATGCCCACACGCTCGTTGCCTTCGGTAAAGATGCCGCGCGGCTCGCCGAAGTAGACACCCGAGGTCAGTTCGCGGACGATCATAATATCGAGACCGGCGACCACATCCTTCTTGAGCGACGAGAAATCGGCCAGCGCATCAAAGCACTGGGCGGGGCGGAGGTTGGCGTAGAGGTCCATCTCCTTGCGCAGGCGTAGAAGGCCGCGCTCGGGCTTAACCGAGAAATCGAGGTTGTCATACTGCGGGCCGCCCACGGCACCGAGAAGAACCGCGTCCACCTCTTGCGCCTTAGCCATGGTTTCATCGGCCAGCGGCTTGCCATGAACGTCGTAGGCGCAGCCGCCGACGAGGTCTTCCGAGACGTCGAACTTGAGGGCGCGCTTGTCGCCGTACCAGCCGATGATCTTCTTCACTTCGGCCATGACTTCGGGGCCGATGCCGTCGCCGGCGAGGATAAGGAGCGAGGGGTTGGACATGGGTCTTTCCTTCGGGGGTCAAGGGTCGCCGTCCCGCCTATCGGTTTGCCCTCGGGGCGTCAAGAAAGCAGGGTGGCTAGGGGCGCGCTGACGCAGGCAAGAGGTCGACCCAGACGAGCCGGTGCGGACCCCCTGCTTGCCCGTCGGGGCCGAGCGAGCCGTCGGTCGGCCACCAAACACCAGCATCCGTGACGACCCAGTCAGAAGAGGGCAAGACATAGCTGACCCGTAAGTTGCCCTGCGGACTTCCGGGCCAAGCGGCTGTGTCGAGCGTGGGATCGCCCCGATGGTCGGGGTCGGCGGCCAGCGCCCCACCGCTGCTCGCGGGACGCGGGTCATGAAGGCGGGTGTCGGCCAAGAGTGCCCTGATTACAACGTGATCCCCGTCGCCATCCTCGGGATCGGCGTTGAGCTTGGCTGCAAGAACGAAGCTCTGCGGCGGGGGGCCAAACACCCCGTCCAAATAGAGCGACCAGAAGCGGATTTCGTCACGATTGCGCAGGCCGTTGCGATCTTCGGACCCATCGAAGGCAGGCGTCGTCGCGGCGCTTGCCAAAAGCGCAAAGGGCGCCCCGCCCTCGGGCAGCACCGGCACGATCCAAAAGCCGGCCGAGGCGAGCCGCTGGACCGCCAAGGCATCTTTCGAGGGAAAAGGTTGGCCGTTCAGTTTGGGGAGCTGCGCACCCGGCAAATCGCGCCAGAGGAGGCCTGTCAAATCGGCAACCCCTTCTGTGTCGATCGGCACCCGCGACAAGAGCGCCATCCCGCCATTGCCACGAAAATCCCCATAGCCCATGGCATCCCGCGCCTCGCCAAGCGCGCCGTTGCCGTCCATGTCGAACCCCGTGGGCAGGCCGGCATTGGAGGGAAGCGCGAACCTGAAGGAATATGCCGTCCCACGCTTGGCCAGAAGATCGGCGAAAGCGTTGAGCGCGGCGAGGCCCGCGTCGTGATCGAAATCGGTGAGGAGGAGGATATCCGGATCCGCCGCCGATATGACCTGCACGATCGCTGCGATGGCCTTGTCCTCGCCCGAGACGATATCCCGAAGCAAAAGCCCCGGCCCCTCACGGCTCAGGGGCGCGGCGTAGGTCGCAATTCGGAAGGGATCGGCGCTTGCAGACGCCGAGGCAAGCCAAAGGCTCAGGCCGATTGCTGAACCGGCACCCAGCCATCTTCGAGCGCCTTCGCAAGGGCGCGTTTCTGCTTGCTCTCGAGAATGTTCGCGATCCGGCTCAACGCCAGCCCTCGCATGATCAATGATGCCGGCAAGAAGGCCCAAGCTGTCACCGACCATACAAGCGTATGCGGATTGGTGAGAGAAATTGGATCAACGAATTGCACCACGAGTTGCAGGACCGCAGGCACAAAGAAGGGAAGCGTAAGTCCAAAGATTCCGTTAACGGCTGCGTCACGGCGAAGTTTTTGGACGACGTCCATGTGAACCGACGGATTGAAGAAAGGCAAATTGGTCCAGATGTTGAACGACCGACCGGGCAACGGCCACCGACCAAACCGAAGCGTGATCACCATCAGGGCCAAGGCCAAAATTGAAGTGATGTAGGCGACGCCTGCCGCGGTTCGGAAGATCGAGATTGTGGCTTCCGGGGCGGACTCGGGCAGAAGGCCGATCATCAACCGCACGGGAGAGAGCGGAAAGTCGATCATCTCGGCAAGGCGCTCGCCGGCTGTGTCAAGAAACACGGTAAATGTCGTCGGGGCTATCTGACCGCGAAGGATCGATGAAAGAAAGAAGACGCAGGCAAATAGCGCCAGAAACCGGATGCGGTTGACAGGTGGGGCTTCGCGGAACTCGATCAGCGAAGGGGTTTTGCTGGCATACTCGGCGAAAGTTGCGATTGCGGCGAGGATTGCGACGAGCATGGCGATCTGGCCCGTGTCGCCCGGGGTCGATGGCAGGATGATCGACGGCGTCGCCACAAGCAGAATCACTGCCAACGCACGGATCAATGCTCCGACAACTCGAATAATCACTGCTCGTCCCTCGATCTGGCCGGACGCGATACTTGCCGCGCCTCTTTTCCAGTCTAGCCCTTTTGGGTCACCTCATTATTGACACAATCTTGCCCATATTGCCCCAATCGGCAAGCGCCGAGTTAGCGACGGGAATGGCAGACAGGGAATCGGTGCGGCTTTCTTGCAACCATCAGGCCACAATATATTAAGAAACCCGCCCTTTTTAGGGCGGGTTTCCAGCAGGAATCTGGCCGGTGGGATTTAGGCCCAGGGGCGCTCCATCGCGGCCTTGGCCTCGAAGGCGTCGATCGATTTGGCCTTCTCCATCGTCAGGCCGATGTCGTCGAGGCCGTTTAGGAGGCAGTGCTTTTTGAAGGCGTCGACCTCGAATTTGAACGATTGGCCGTCCGAAGAGGTCACGGTCTGGCTTTCGAGATCGACCTCGATCCGCGCGTTCGAGCCTTTCTCGGCGTCCTTCATCAGCACGTCGACGGCCTCTTGCGGCAGAACGATCGGCAGCATCCCGTTCTTGAAGCAGTTGTTGTAGAAGATGTCGGCAAACGAGGTCGAGATGATCGCCTTGATGCCGAAATCCGCCAGCGCCCAAGGCGCGTGTTCGCGCGACGAGCCGCAGCCGAAGTTGTCGCCCGCGACAAGGATCTGCGCCTGCCGGTAGGCGGGCTTGTTGAGAACGAAATCGGCGATCTCGTTGCCCTGGCGGTCATAGCGCATCTCGTCAAAGAGGTTCACCCCCAGCCCCGACCGCTTGATGGTCTTGAGGAACTGCTTGGGGATGATCATGTCCGTGTCGATATTGACGAGCGGCAGAGGCGCGGCGACGCCGCTGATCTTGCTGAACTTTTCCATTACATCATCTCCCGAACGTCAGTGAGGTGGCCGGTGATCGCGGCGGCGGCGGCCATGGCGGGCGAGACAAGGTGCGTGCGGCCCTTGTAGCCTTGGCGGCCTTCAAAGTTGCGGTTCGAGGTCGAGGCGCAGCGCTCGCCTTCCGACAGCTGGTCGGGGTTCATGGCAAGGCACATGGAACAGCCCGCAAGACGCCACTCGAAGCCCGCGTCGATGAAGATCTGCGCAAGGCCTTCTTCCTCGGCCTGTGCACGGACAAGGCCCGAGCCGGGGACGACCATCGCCCGTTTGACTTTGATCTTCTTGCCTTTGAGGATCTCGGCCGCAGCGCGGAGGTCTTCAATCCGGCCGTTGGTGCAGGAACCGATAAACACGGTATCGATCTCGATATCGGTCAGCTTCTGACCGGCGGTCAGGCCCATATAGTCGAGGGATCTCTGGGCCGCCTCGACCTTGCCGCCCTTGAAGCTTTCGGGCGCGGGCACGGTCGCGGTGATCGGCAACACGTCTTCGGGCGAGGTGCCCCAAGTGACCACGGGGGCGATATCCTCACCCTTGATGGTGATGACTTTGTCGAAATGTGCGCCTTCGTCGGTGTAGAGCGTCTGCCAATAGGACAGGGCAGCTTCCCATGCGGCACCTTTCGGGGCGTGCGGGCGGCCTTTGACGTATTCGAAGGTCTTCTCGTCCGGCGCAATCAGGCCCGCGCGCGCGCCGCCTTCGATCGCCATGTTGCAGACGGTCATACGGCCTTCCATCGAAAGATCGCGGATCGCTTCGCCGCAATATTCGATGACATAGCCGGTGCCGCCAGCCGTGCCGGTCGCGCCGATCACCGACAGGGTGATGTCCTTGGCGGTGACACCGGGGCGCAGCTTGCCGGTGATCTCGACCTTCATGTTCTTGGATTTCTTCTGGATCAGCGTCTGGGTCGCCAGAACGTGCTCGACCTCGGATGTGCCGATACCATGCGCGAGCGAGCCAAAGGCGCCGTGGGTGGCGGTGTGGCTGTCGCCGCAGACCACGGTCATGCCCGGAAGGGTCCAGCCCTGCTCGGGGCCGACGATGTGGACGATGCCTTGGCGCACGTCAGAGACGGGATATTCGTGGACGAGGTGACGGTCGATGTAGAGAAGGCAGGTGCCATCCTCGGATTCGTGGGCGACGTGGGCATCCCAGATCTTGTCGTAGAGCGTTTTGGGGGACATAGGTCCTCTCCCTTGATGTGCTGGTGTAAAGTCGTCGGAATAGGGCGCACGGATGCGCGGCGCGGTCAAAGTCGCGCTAGAATGGTGTGGGTCGCGCCATAGAACCGCCAGGGCAGGCGCGAGCGATCAGCCATATCGAAAACCATCGTCATGGAAAGGGCAGATACACGGCCCCGAAGAGTCTCGCAAGGGCGTGCTTGGTCTTGAAACTTGTCTGCGCGGGCCTAAATATATATCAAAGTGATATCATCTTGGAGCTTTGCCATGTCCACCAATTCTGTTTCCGGCACATCCCCCCGCGCTTTCGTCGTCTCCGGCGTCGCGGTTCTTCTTCTCCTGATCGCGGGCGAGGCGCTCGCTGTCCTCGGGTTCATCCGCAATATCGGTGCAGGGGCCGAGGTCCGCGCGGTTCTGATCATGATGGCTTCGGCCGCTTTCACGGTGTTCCTTGTGCCCGGTTTCTTTCTCAACCAGCCCAAGCAGGCGCGGGTTCTGACCCTCTTCGGCGCCTATCGCGGCACGGATGCGACCGCCGGCCTGCGCTGGACGCTGCCGTTCTACTATCCACGCATGAAGGTCTCGACCCGTCTGCGGAACTTTGAATCGAGCCGCAGCAAGGTCAACGATGCGGTCGGCAACCCGATCGAGATCAGCGCCATCGTCGTCTGGCGCGTGGTCGATCCCTACCGCGCAGTGTTCGAGGTCGAAGATTATGCGACCTATGTCGAGACCCAGACCGAAAGTGCTGTGCGCTCGCTTGCGAGCTCCTACCCCTATGATTTCGGCCTGAATGATAGCCACGATGGCCTGTCGCTGCGCGGCGATACCGCCGAGGTGGCCGAAAAGATGATGGAGGCCATTCAGGATCGTGTGGCCGAAGCGGGGATCGAGATTGTCGAGGCGCGGATCAATCACCTCGCCTATGCCACCGAAATCGCCGCCGCAATGCTCAAGCGGCAGCAGGCGAGCGCCCTCCTTGATGCCCGCGAGACCATCGTGAAAGGCACGGTTGCCATCGTCGATGCGGCGGTGAAGGAAATCGAGAAGAGCGAAGGCCTCGCCCTCGATCCCGAACGGAAGGCGGCGATGGTGGCTAACCTAATGGTCGTTCTGTCCAGCGGCGCCGAGCCGACGCCTGTCATCAACGCAGGCAGCCTCTACTGATCATGGCAGCCAAAAAGGCATATCCGCTGCGGCTGCGGGAAGACATTCTCGAAGCCGTGGCCAAATGGGCGGATGACGATCTGCGGAGCGTCAATGGCCAGATCGAATACATCCTGCGCGATGCGCTTTGGCGGGCGGGGCGGCTCCGGCGCCCCGAGGCGGAAACAAGTGACTACGCAGAAACCAAAGGCTGAAGCGCCGCAGCGCTTGCACCTAGGGCCCATGCGCCGCATCATCGGGGGAAGCAAGCATCCCGACGGAGGGCGATCAGCGGGTGGAACAGACAACAACCGATGCCGTTGAGATCAGTCGTGGGCTGATTGAACAGCTCTGGGAATTCCTCGGCACCTTGTTCCGCCCATGGAACGCCTATCAGGTTGCAATCCTTCTGGCCGTCTTTGCGGTCGCCTATCTGCTGACGCGCTGGATCGCTCCGAAATATCACGACTGGCTGCGCACCCGCGAGGGCTGGCCCATGTCGCGGATGCGCTGGGCGCTTGTCGTGCATAAGCGCATGACGCTGATCATTTTCGTGGTGCTGATCTGGATCACGGTCCTGATCATGCGCGAGGTGACTTGGCCATCGCGCTCGTACCTTCTCGCCATCGTCGGCAATCTGACCTTCGCCTGGCTAATCGTTGCCGTCGCGGCGCGATTGATCAGCTATGGACCGCTCAGAACGGTGGTCCGTTATGGCGCGTGGATCTGGGTGACGCTCAGCGTTCTGAACATCACCAACGAGGTTCAGGCGATCCTCGACAGCATGGCGATCCATTTCGGGGATCTCAGGATCTCGGTCTGGCTGGTACTGCAAGCTGTGCTGGTGATCGGCGTTCTGTTCTATGCCGCTCGGTTCCTGTCGCGCACGACATCGCAGCGGATACAGGATAACACCGACCTCAGCCCCTCGATGCGGGTCCTGACGATCAAGTTCATCCAGCTGATCCTCTATGGCGTGGCCCTTTTCGTCGGCCTCAAGGCGGTCGGCGTTGACCTCACAGGCCTTGCCGTTCTCTCCGGTGCGATCGGTGTCGGCCTCGGTTTCGGCCTGCAAAAGGTTGTCTCCAACCTTGTTTCGGGCGTCATCATCCTTCTCGACAAGTCGATCAAACCCGGCGACGTCATCAGCCTTGGCGATACCTTCGGCTGGATCAACAGCCTTGGCGCGCGCTATGTCTCGCCACGCGCGACGGGCGGGAATACCTGATCCCCAACGAAGACCTGATTACAGGCCAAGTGGTGAACTGGTCGCATTCAGACGATTTCGTGCGGCTCGATATCCATTTCGGCACCTCCTACCACGACAACCCGCACGACGTGCGGCGCATCGCGATTGCCGCGGCCAAGACGGTCGACCGAGTTCTGACCGACAAGCAGACGGTCTGCCACATCACGGGTTTTGGCGATTCCAGCATCGACTATGTGCTGCGCTTCTGGATCCGCGACCCCACGCAGGGCCTGACCAATATCCGTGGAAATGTGTATCTTGCGCTCTGGGATGCCTTCCACGAAAACGGCATTTCAATCCCCTTCCCGCAGCGCGAGGTGCGGATCCTTGGTGATGCGGAGCCTGCAAAGGCCGACTGACTGTTGCCGGAAAACCCCGCTTTTGCCGTTGAACCCGCCCGATTAATGAGGGAAAGGGGGCGCTGATCGCGGGCAAGGGCCGGATTCATTGAAATGATACTTTGCCCTTGCTACGTTTTGCTTATGAGAAGCGCCCGTGGAAAGCGGGCGTGTCACACCGGAGGACAATGACCTGTCTCTCGAACTATCCGCGGCCAATGCCGCACAGCGGGATGCCATCCAGATGACGGCGCCCGTAGAAGCCACCAGCGAACAGATCCTTGCGGCTGTTCTCGCCTCTCTCGAAGACGACAAAGCCGAAGACATCGTGCAGATTTCCCTGCGCGGTAAAACGGAGATGGCCGACTACATGGTCATCGCCTCTGGCCGGTCTACCCGTCAGGTCGCCGCGATTTCGGAGAAGCTTACCGACCGGCTCAAGCAGGATCTTGGCGTTTTCTGCAAGGTCGAGGGAGCCGAGGTCGGCGATTGGGTGCTGATCGACGCGGGCGATGTGATCCTCCATGTCTTCCGCCCCGAAGTCCGCGAGTTCTATCAGCTCGAGAAGATGTGGCAGCCCTCGGGGGCGACGGCGAAAGCCAACTGAGATGCGGGTGCATCTGGTCGTTGTCGGTCGTCTGAGGGCCGGGCCGGAGCTTGATCTCATCAAGGATTACCTCACCCGTTTCGACCGCACCGGCCGCGCGCTGGGCCTTGGGCCCGCGCAGGTGATCGAGGTTGAGGACAAGAAGGGCGGCGGCATGGCCGCCGAAGCGGCCCTTCTGGAAAAGGCGATCCCGTCCGGCGCGTTGATCTGCTGCCTCGACGAGCGCGGCAAGGTGATGTCCTCGCCGGATTTTGCCGATCAGCTTGGCCAATGGCGCTACAATGGCAGGCAGGACGTGGCCTTCGTGATTGGCGGCGCGGATGGCATTGATCCGGCCCTGCGCGAGCGCGCCGATGCGCTTCTCTCCTTCGGCAAGATGGTCTGGCCGCATATGCTGGTGCGGGTGATGCTGTCGGAACAGCTTTACCGCGCCGCCTCGATCCTTGCGGGCGCCCCCTATCACCGCGTCTGACCCGCCAATTCGCCGCAAGGCCAATCCCCGCATTCCCACCGCCGCCGCGTCATGCTAGGTCGGCCCCATGTGGGAAATCTTTCTGAAGACATTGCCGTTCTTCGCGCTGATCGGCGTGGGCTATGGCGCGGGGCGGACGCGGTTCTTCACGCCCGAGGCAACCGCCTATCTGACCAAGTTCGTCTTCTACTTCGCGCTTTCGGCGATGCTCTTCCGCTTTTCCGCCAATCTCTCGCTGGCCGAAATTCTCGATTGGCAATTTGTCTGGGCCTATCTCGCGGGGACGATGGCGGTCTATCTCGTCGTCACCGCTGTGGCTCTGGCCCGCAGGCGGAGCGTTGAGGAAGCGGCGGTCGAGGCGCAGTGTGGCGCGATCGGCAACGTGGGCTTTCTCGGCATCCCGATGCTCACGCTCCTCTTTGGGGAAGAGGCGATCGGTCCGAATATGCTGGTGCTGGCGGTCGACCTCATTGTTTTCGGCTCTCTGATCGTCATCCTCATCACCGGCAGCCGCGATGGGCGGATGTCGCTCGGCATCCTGCGAACGGTCGGCCTCGGGCTTCTCAAGAACCCGATGATCGTCTCGATTGTTCTCGGCCTTGCCGTGTCGAGCACCGGCTACGGCCTGCCGCAGCCGGTCAACGAGTTTGTCTCGATCCTTGGCGCAGCCGCAACGCCGGGCGCTTTGTTTGCCATCGGCGCGTCGCTGGCAACGAAATCGGCCGAGCGGGTGGCGGTGGCGGGTTGGCTCTCTTTCGCCAAGCTCGTCCTGCATCCCGGCCTCGTGGCCGTTTTCGCCTTTGTCATTTTCGACGTCGAGCCCTTCGCCGCCGGCGTCATGGTCGCCGCAGCCGCGCTGCCGGTGGCGGGCAATGTCTATATTCTGGCGCAGCATTATGGCGTGGCGCCGCAGCGCGTCTCGGCGTCGATCCTGATCTCGACCGCCGCCAGCATCCTGACCGTTTCGGCGATCATCGCCTGGGTCGCACCGTCAATGGGACTTGGAGGGTAGAATGGAAACCGTATCGGAGAACCGCTGCTTTGGGGGCGTGCAAGGGGTCTATCGTCACCGCTCGACCGTCTGCGATTGCGACATGACCTTCGGGCTGTTCCTGCCGGAGGAGGCCGAGCACGCGTCGGTGCCTGTCATCTGGTATCTCTCGGGCCTGACCTGCACCCATGAAAACGCGATGACCAAGGCGGGGCTTCAAAAATGGGCCGCCGCCGAGGGTGTCGCGCTGGTCTTTCCCGACACCTCGCCGCGCGGCGAGGGGGTGGCGGACGATCCCGAATATGATCTTGGGCAGGGCGCGGGCTTCTATGTGAACGCCACCGAAGCGCCGTGGGCTGCGCATTTCCAGATGTGCGACTATATCCTTGATGAATTGCCCAAGATCGTCACCGCTTCGTTCCCGATTGATGAAAACCGGCAATCGATCATGGGTCATTCGATGGGCGGCCACGGGGCGCTGACGCTGGCGATGGCACGGCCGGGGCGCTTTGCCTCCGTCTCGGCCCTCTCCCCGATCTGCCAACCTACCCAGTCGGACTGGGGCCGCAAACAGCTCACCGCCTACCTCGGGTCCGATGAGGCGAAATGGCGGGTCTATGATGCCGCCGCCCTGATGGAGGAAGTGGGCTTCGACGGGCCGATGCTGATCGACACTGGCACCGAAGATCCCTTTGCCAATCTCCTGCGGACTGAGGCTTTGGTCGAGGCGATTGGTCGCCGCCGCCA